>JAYRZU010000056.1:0-196605 GCA_041916315.1 Anaerolineae bacterium | reverse complement strand
GAATCCGACCCCACCCCCGACCCATCCCCGAAGGCAGGGAGGGGAGCCAGCAGTATCCGCAAGACCGGAAAAGTCTTCGTAGGGACGCGATAAATCGCGTCCGCTGCCGAACGGAACGCTTCAGAGGATGTTGTTTAAACAACTGTGTGCACCTGAAACTGGGTAGACACATCGGTCTGCCTCTACGACGTGGATAATGACCCGATACAGGAATTAGTGCGTACGCCAAATCTTCTTCACAAAACCGGTGGGGGGTACGAAACAAAAATTCGTGGGCATGCAAGGTTGTGTGACGAATCTCTGTATTTTGCCCATCCCCCCTCAAAGCTCGTTGACACTCATTCAGGATCCGCCTATGCTGAGAGAGCAATCCGTACCATGACAAGGCGTCAAGTCAGAGATCAAGCGGCACGCAGCGCCGTCGCGCGGTCATGCTGTGGATTGTAACGTTGAGAGAGTAGTCGAGGTTATAGATGATCGCCCAGAGACTTAAGCCGGAAACGGCGGCGCTAGCCGTCATCCCGGCGGAACCCACCCACGCTTTTGCCCTGCGCGCCCTGTCGCTCACGGCGTATTATGCGACCGCCGAAGAGGCAGCGCTCTGGTATAAACCAGAAGAATTCATGAGCCGTATGCAGGCTTTCCCCGAAGGACAATTCGTCGCCGTGCATCTCCCCACCAGCGAGATCGTCGGCTACACCTCAGGTATGCGTTTCCACTATGATCCGAGCACAGCGTTCACCGAGACGTGGGATCAAACCACGGGCTATGGCTGACTGACCACGCACCGCCCCGATGGGGAATGGATGTATGGCGTCGAAACGCTGGTACACCCAGATTATCAAGGCTATGGCATTGGCGGGCTGCTGATGGAACGGCGGTTTGAGTGCGCGCGCCAATTGAATCTGCGCGGCATCGTCGGCGGCAGCTTGATCAAGGACTACCACAAGGTGGCGGATCGCTTCACGCCGGACGAGTACGTCGCTGAACTGGTGGCGGGTCGCCTGTTCGATTCCAACCTGAGCAAGCAAATCAAGAAGGGCTTCAAGCCCTTGAACGCGATCCCCGACTATACGGAATACCCGGGATCCCTCAATTACGCGATTGCGATTGTGTGGGAGAACCCGGCGTATCGTGCGCCGGAGCCGAAGATCATCCCCTTCCCGGACGCCGAAGCCTTACGCGCGGTGGGGAGTTCGATCGCGTTATGACACAGATAGTGATCGTCCCTTCATCCCCCAGGTATGTCGCGGGCATGGAGGACGTTGAACATGCGAATTACGGCACGTCGCGGGCTGAACCCGAAGACGTGCTGACCGAACAGCATTTCCTGCACCATTTGCAGATCTTCCCCGAAGGGCAGTTCGCCGCGCTGGAAGTGCAGCCTGACGGGAGCGAGCGCGTGGTTGGCCTGACGTCGAGCATGCGCATCCCGTTTGACCCGGCGCACCCGTTCCTCGAATCGTGGGAACAGACCATCGACGGTGGGTGGCTGCGCAAGCACACCCCCGACGGCGAATGGCTGTACGGCGTGGAATCGGCGGTGCTGCCGGAGTATCAAGGGCGCGGCATCGGCGGCCAGTTGATGCAGGCGCGCTTTGACGTCGCCAAGCGGCTCAATCTGCGCGGCATGGTCGCAGGCAGCGCGTTGATCAGCTACTACAAGGTGTTCGAGACGGTCACGCCGGAGGAGTATGTGCGCGGCGTGGTCGATGGAACCTACTTCGACGACAACCTGAGCAAGCAGATCAAGAAGGGCTTCCGCCCGGTCGCGCTCATCCCGGACTACCTGCCCGACCCCGGCACGAAAGGCTGGGGCGCGGTCATCGTGTGGGACAACCCCGATTACGTTCCGCCTCAACACTAGGCTATAATGAGCAGCATCGAAGAGTCGAAAGCAGGTGAATCGATGCTGCCTGAGGTTTTGCACTTCCGGATGGAACGCCATACCGACGATGGTATCTATTACGTGATCTCTGGCATCGAGATTGCGCTCGTCACCGATGGCGCAGCCATCGAAGAGGCCTTGCACAATCTGCGCGAAGCCGTCGAACTGCATTTTGCAGGTGATGAACTGCTCGGCTCACCTAAAATGCGTTTAGCGTAGGGACGCGATAAATCGCGTCCGCTGCTTTTGCTTAGGTTAGGTTAGCGGACGCCACGAAGAGTTTGTCAAAAAGGTTCTTTCCACCCCACCCCCGGCCCCTCCCCGAATTCAGGGAGGGGAGCCAACATTGTTCGCAGAACCGCCCTCTCCCCGCTCGAGTGGGAGAGGGGTTGGGGGTGAGGGGTTAATTGGACAAACTCTGAATGGCTCTCCCGACTGTATTTATCACTTATCTCAGCTAAATCATGGACTGACAAATGATGCAAACCGACGCCCTCTACCACCTCTCGCCGGTGTGGTCGCACCTGACCACCTTCCAGCCCGTGCGCGGCGCAGGGATCTACCTCTACGACGCCAGCGGCAAGCGCCTCATGGACTTCACCAGCGGCATCGGCGTGACCAACACCGGGCACGCGCACCCCAAGGTCGCCCAGGCAATTCAGCAGCAGGCCGCCAACCTGATCCACGGGCAGATCAACATCGTCGTGTCGCCCGCCGCTATCGAACTGAGCCACTTGCTCAACGAGATCACGCCAGCGGCGATTGACTGTTTCTTCCTGTCGAACAGCGGCGCGGAAGCGACCGAAGGCGCCGTCAAGCTGGCGCGGCATGCGACCAAACGCCAGAACATCATCGTCTTTCAGGGGAGCTTCCACGGGCGTACCGCGCAGACGATGGCCATGACAACCAGCAAGACGGGGTATCGCCTCGGTTATCAACCGCTTCCCGGTGGCATTTTCGTCACGCCGTTCCCCTATGCCTACAAGCTCGGCATGAACGAGGACCAGGCGGTCGATTACGCGCTCGATCAACTGCACTATCTGCTCAAATCACAGACCGCGCCCGAAGAGACGGCGGCGATTGTCATCGAACCTGTGCTCGGCGAAGGCGGCTACGTGCCCGCGCCGAACCGCTTCCTGCAGGAACTGCGCCAACTGTGCGATGAAACCGGGATCATGCTCGTCATGGACGAGGTGCAGACCGGGTTCGGGCGCACGGGCAGGATGTTCGCGCTTGAACACTCCGCCGTCACGCCGGACATTATGATTATGGCGAAGGGCTTGGGCAGCGGCGTGCCGATCAGCGCGATTGGCGCTTCCCGCGCGCTGATGGAACGCTGGCAGGTGGGCGCGCACGGTGGCACATATGGCGGTAACGCGCTGGCGGCGGCGGCAGGCGTCGCGACGATCAACGTGATGCGCGACGAAAAGCTGCCCGAAAATGCGGCTCGGCAGGGCGATCGCCTCATGGAAGGTCTCAAGACGCTGCAAGCCGAGTTCCCGATCATCGGGGATGTGCGCGGGCGCGGCCTGATGGTTGGCGTAGAGTTTACGCGTGACGGTCAGCCCGACAAAGCGGCGACCAAAGCCGTGCAAACCGCGTGTCTCGAACGCGATCTGCTGCTGCTGACGTGCGGCACCTACGACAACATCATCCGTTGGATTCCGCCGCTGGTCGTCAACGCTGTGCAGATCGACGAAGCGGTGCAAATCTTCGCGGAAGCGTTGGGCACGGTCAAATAAACGCTAGAAACGATTCAACGCACAGGCGCGAGGTCGCAAAGGTCAATGTAGGGGCGAGGCAAGCCTCGCTCTTTTGTAATGCGGAAGTTTCCTAGGGACGCAATTTATCGCGTCCGCTTTTTTTCGACTCCACCCCAACCGCTCTCCAAATTCAAATAGGCGAGACAGATTCCCCTCTCCCCGCTTGCGTGGGAGAGGGGCTAGGGGTGAGGGGGTTAGTACCCTTCAAACTTCACCTACATCCCTCAAACGCGTTCCGGGCGAACCGCACGCTGACCCAAAAATTCCAGTACGACAGGCTGCGTGTTGATCAGCGCGTGTCCCGCCCCCGGCAGCCGCTTGACCGTCAGGTCGGGGACATGTTGGCGCAGACGCGCGGCAATCTGGTCGAGATCGCGCATGATGTCTTTCGTCCCACCCACCAGCAGAAGCGGCATGGTGAGGCGCTTCAGCTCGTCATCGGTGAAGAGCGGCAGCACGCCGAGGCGTGGTTTGAAATGGCGGCTGATCTCGACCACGATGTCGAGGACGCCCGCTGGCACTGCTTGATCCCCGAACAGGTCAGCGGTCAGCCGCTTGAGTCCCCATGTGCCGAGCAGCGATAAGCCGATAGCCCGCAGTAGGAACGAGGCGCGATCCGGCACGATGCCGCCCGGTGTCAGCAGCACCAGTCGGTCGACGCGTTCCGGCTGAGCGACCGCGAATTTCAGCGCCGTCCACGCGCCCTGTGAAATCCCGACCAGCGTCGCCCGTTCGATCCCCAAACCGTTCAACACATCAGCGAGCCAGTCGGCGAACGCCGGACCGTCCCACGGTGGACGATTCGGCGCGCTGCGTCCCGGTTCGCCGGGCAGATCGACCGCATAGACGCGGTAGCTCCGGCTGTAAGCGGCGGCATCGCCTGCCCAGATCGCCGAGTTCGATCCGGCGCCGTGCAGCAGAATCAGCGCGGGGGACGAGGCGTCACCGCTGGCGATCACGAAGGCGTCGCCGTGCCGGGTGCTAACCGTGTGGGTGGTTGATGGCGCCGACCAGTTCTTGAGAGCTTCCGTATAGATCGCGAGTACACTGCGTTCCCCGTCCGCCGTTTTGTAGAGGCTGGGGCTGTTCATGGGGTTACCTTTCTAAGCTGCGCCGCAAAGTGTTCACCCAGTCGAGTTCCGACTGGTAAAACGACTGCCAATGGTCGGCGATGCGCTGCTGGAGTGGACTGCCGCCGCCCCGCTGTTCGCGTTCGCGCAGCATGAGCAGATAGACGTGCAGGTCTTCGGCATAGCTCGCCAGCATCGCGCGGATCAACTCCGGCTCAAACTGATCCGCCCATGTCAGCTTTTCCAACAGCGCATGCTGGATTTGCGGTAGTTCCGGTGGTGCCGCAATCCAGTCGCGCAGCGCCGACCGACCGCTATCCGTAATCGTATACACCTTGCGCGGCGGCTTGTTGATCTGCTGCTGCACCTCGACGTTGACGAGCTGCTCGTCGTGTAGTTCGACCAGCGCGCGGTAGATCTGGTTGTTGTTGCCCGACCAGTGGAAGATTTCTGAGGCCGAAAACTTCTTCTTCAGATCATAACCCGTCAGCGGGGTTTCGCTCAGGAAGCCGAGCAGGGCATATTTGATCGACATCGATTGCTTTCCACATAGAATACCAGAAGCATAGGTTACTGTTAACCTATGTTAGTGTGATTCAAAGGTGTTTGTCAATGCCGCGGCAGAACCCGAAGCAGGAGACATTCTGCGTATCGAGTGATGAGCTGATAGGAATAAGCTGATCTAGAGCGCGCGGTAGAGGCGCGGGGAGCAGAACAAAACGCGCACTTCAGCCGCAACCAGAGGAATGTCCCGCGGCGTTGGGGCGAACTTCCCCCGCTCGGCACCTTCGAAGCTGCGCCCATCGGGGAGTTGAAAGCGGTAACTGGCTTCGAGGTAGGTTTGGGCACGGTGACCCGGCGTTCGCGTGGCGACGATATGCCCGGTGAGCAGAACGCCATGCAACCCCAGCAGCCACAGGCGGTATTCCGTGATCGCGATGTTCAACCATGTCAGCCCCGTGAAGCCGAAACCTATCGCAGCCACCAGTATCCAAACCACCGCGCCGTTTCCACTGACTAAGCCGCCAACCAACCGCGAAACCGCCGGATTATCGGGCAAATACTGTACGGAAACGGGCGTACCGGGGGCATGAGCTGCGCAACTGGGATCAGGCAGCGTGTCCCGCCCCGAATAGGCGGCATTTCCGCCCGGCACAGTGTATTGATAGTCGAGCGAGACGGTTCCACGCGCTTCCAGGCACGTGACCGCGCTGCCCGCCACCGTGCGACCGGACGCGTTCAACTGTTCAAGGCGGCGCGTCAGCCGCACATCCTGCTGGTAAACGTACAGGGGGAACAGCCCGAGCGCGAGCAGGGCGGGTAACACCAGCAACGCGTGCCGCCACGTCAACTCTTTGCTGCTCTCACCGGGGACATAGCGCCCCCGCCGACCCACCAGGAAGCGTCGATTGCGGGGATTGAATAGAAACAGCGCTTCTGACATGTCCACAGCTTTACCTCAGCGGCGTCTTCATAGCATAATTATAGGGTGGTTCTCGCCGCAAGCAGATCGGAGGAATACGTTGGTCTTAGAGATGGCTGTATTGAACGTGCGTGATGGGCAGAGCGCCGACTTTGAGGTAGCCTTTGGGCAAGCCTCCCCACTGATCGCCGGGTCGCCGGGGTACATCCGGCACGAACTCCAGCGCTGCGTCGAAACGCCGAATCGCTACCTGCTGCTGGTGTGGTGGGAAACGCTCGAAGCGCACACCGTCGGCTTTCGCGGCTCGCCCGCGTTTGAGCAGTGGCGCGCGCTGCTGCATCACTTCTACGATCCGCGCCCGGTTGTGGAGCACTATACGAGCTGGTTCAGCAACCCGTAGCGCCGATGGCGAGATCTCCGATCACCGTACTCCCCGCCGATTACGTCGAGGTGCAGCATCTCGTGCTGACCGAGCCACGCCTGCTGCTGCGCCTCAACCTGCTCGGCCTTATTCCGCTGATCCTCGCGGTGGTGGCTATGGGCGCGTACGGCTCGTGGATCGCGCCGCTGCGCCCCTCAATTGTGCCGGAACGCGCGCCGCTGCCCGACATTGTGATGATCGTGCTGGTGATCGTGATTACGCTGCCGCTGCATGAACTGATCCACGGGCTAGCGATCACGTATGTCGGGCACAAACCGACTTATGGCATGAAGCTGGACAAAGGCGTGCTCTACGCGACCGCGGATCAGGCGCTGTTTCGCCGCGACGAGTACCTCATGGTCGCGCTCGCGCCGCTCGTCGTGATCACGCTGGCGGCGCTGCTCCTGCTGTGGATTGTGCCGAACGGTCTGGTCTACTGGCTGTCACTGGCGGTCGTGCTGAACGCGGGCGGGGCGATTGGCGATCTATGGGCAGTGGGGGTCGTGCTGCGGCATCCGCGCACTGTCCTCGTACGTGACGAGGCGGATGGCTTTCGTGTGTTCGGTCGCGCGGCCTAAAACAAACAGGGCGCATGAGCGCGCCCTGTACGAATTCACTTCACGCTGCCTTAGGCTTTCGGCAGTTCAAACCAGAAGATCGAGCCGCCATCGGCGGGGAAGTCCGCGCCGACTCGGCCACCCTGCGCCGCTGCCAGCGTCTTGACGATCCACAATCCCAGCCCCGTGCTCGTTTCCTGCCCGGTGGGGCGCGGCGTCAGCCGACCAAACATCTCGAACAGACGCTCGCGTTCGTGCGGTGGCACGCCCGGCCCTTGATCGGCGACGGAGATACGGACGCAGTCGCTGCGCTCGCCCGCGGAGATATGCACGGTCGTGCCTGTGGTGCTGAACTTGATCGCGTTGCTGACGAGGTTGTCCAGCATTTGCCCCAACATCATATTGTCCGCCAACACCACGCAGTCGCATGATTCGGCGGTGAGCATAATCCCTTTGCGATCAGCCGACGGGCCATGCTGATCAAGCGCGCGGCGGACGTGATCCCCCGCGTTCAGCGGTTCGGGCTGAATGCGAAATTCACCCTGATGATATTCAGTCGCGTCGAGGAAACTGTGAATCATTTCCAGCATCGAATTGACGGCGACGTCCATGTTGTCGAGCACGCCATGGGCGTTGTCATTCGTCTGGCCGACGAGGTCACGCAGCATGTAGTGACCCAGCCGCAGATTAGTGAGCGGCGCTTTGAGGTCATGCGTGACAATGCGGTAGAAGTGGTTCTGGAATTCCTGCGTCTGGTTAAGACGCGTGATCATCTCGTCTTTTTCGTCGTTCGCGCGTTTGAGCTGAACCTGCGTGCGCACACGCGCCAACGTGATCTGCGTGTTGATCGGCTTGGAAATGAAATCGTTTGCACCTAGCTGCAGGCCTTGAACCACATCGCGCGTATCGCTGTGCGCGGACACGATGATGACGGGGAGACGGCGGGTTGCTTCCTGCCGCCGGATGATTTCGAGGCAGGTAAACCCGTCCATGCGCGGCATATTCACGTCAAGGAGCACGGTATCAACCGCTGTGTGCTCCAGTAATGCGAGCGCATCTTCACCATTGCTCGCCGTGAACAGTTCATAGTCGGACATAAACAGCCGCTTCATGAGCGCCAGCGTCGTGTAATCGTCATCCACGATCAGCAGCCGACCGGTGCGCTGGTGGTTTTCAGGGCGATCTAGGATCGATGTAGCAGGCAACATACGAACTCCAAAGTTCCGAGTGTATCTTTAGTCTACAACGATCAGTTTTTCCAGAATCCTTGTCTTTCCTGAATTTTGCATAGACTTTAGGTACTAATAATCAATTGTTAGAAGTTATTTAAGACCGACTTAGCGTAGACGACCGCCTTAGAATGGGGCGCCTTTGGCAGAAGATATGTGACTACCTGAATATATATAGTCGCTATGCTAGCCGCAGACGGACGCCTTGCTGGGTTTGTATGAAAACCCGATTTCTCACCCCACCCCGATCCCCACCCCGAATTCAGTTCACGGCAGGACAGTTTTAACATTTCGAGACCGTCTTCCCCTAGGCAACAGGTTGTAGGGACTGCCTTCTGGCCGTCCGCCGATCACGGACGCGCAGAAGCGCGTCCCTACAATTGCTCGATTGTTAAAAGTGTCCCGTTCTCAACCACCCGAAGAGGGGACTTAGAGGTCTAGCAGGGGTAGATTTTTCATGCTATCCCATCGAGCACAGATTTTCTTCGCTCAAGACCATGTAGGGACGAGGCATACATCGTCCTGTTTTTCTCTGGATTGGACCAAAAGCCTGTCATCCCTGAAAGCAAAAGACGGCTTTAGCCAATCGGGTGAGGATGATTTTGGCAGAGGACGAGGCATGCCTCGTCCCTACAATTGAAAACATCCCCCTGTCAGGACTTAGGGGGATGAGGTTTTGTGACTTGATGCCTCACCTCTGAGAGCCTTAACCCCGGCTGATGCGCAGCCATGTGAGGATGCGCGTCGTGCTGCCCATCTCCGCCCGCAGGATGAGGCGTTCGCCGTCCCACTCGAAGCCGCGCACGAGATCGGTGCCGATCCAACTAGGGAACGAGCTGCCTTCGACGTGATGAGTGATGGTTTTATTCGCCTCGCTGACGACATACGTGCCATAGTAACCGAGGTACTCGTTGAGCGCGGTTTCGAGGCTGTTGAAGCTGCCGGAAACTGCGCGGTCGGTGCGCAGCAGATGCACCGACATGCGCCCATCGGCGGTGTAGAGCAGCAGGCCGGTCGGCTGTTCGCCACGTGGATGTTCAGTTTTCCCGCTCGGGTAAATGCTGATTTGATCGAGCAGCCGGTACGCACCGACAATAGACATGGTCAATCCCCCTAACTACTCTCTGCTGAGTACTTCACAAGCGTTTCGCAACGCCTAAAACAACATCCCGCGCCGGGAGTCCAGCGCGTCGATCACCTGTCGATCCGCTTTGCCGAACGAGTAGCGGCTTAATTCGTCGGGCAGCACCCATTTCCAGTCGCGCACGCCGAGCGCCTGCGGCTCACCGCTCACATAGCGGCAGGTGAACGCATGCAGCGTGATGCGAAAGTGCGTGAAACCGTGCTCCACGCGGGTGAACAGTTCCCCAACCTCAACCTCAATCGCCAGTTCTTCGCGCAGTTCGCGCTGCAGGCAGTCCGGCAGCGTTTCGCCATCTTCCTGCTTGCCGCCGGGGAACTCCCACAGCCCGCCGAGCAGTCCATCGAGCGGGCGCTGGGCGATCAGCAGTTCACCACGCTCATTCCAGATCATCCCGGCAGTGACGTCATAGTGCGGGGTGGGCGCTTTCGCCTTCTTGACTGGGCGCTCGTCCTGCGTGCCGCGCTGATACGCTAGGCAGTGGTCGCGGATGGGGCATTGGCCGCACAGCGGCTTCTTCGGCTTGCACACCAGCCGCCCCAAATCCATGAGCGCCTGATTGTAATCCCCGGCGCGCTGGTCGGGCAGCCACGCTTCCGCTTGATCCCAGAGCTTGGCTTGTGTCGCTGTCTGCGTGACATCGTCGGGCAGGTCGAGCAGGCGGGCGTACACGCGGATCACGTTGCCGTCGAGCACGGGCGCGCGCACGCCGAAGGCGATGCTGGCGATCGCGCCCGCCGTGTACCGCCCGATGCCCGGCAGCGCCAGCAGTCCATCAACCGTGCGCGGGAAATCACCCCCCTGCGCGGCGACCGCTTGCGCGGCCCGGTGCAGGTTGCGCGCCCGCGAATAATAGCCGAGGCCTTCCCACAATTTGAGCACATCGTCAAGCGGCGCGGCGGCGAGATCGCTCACGGTCGGGTACGCGGTGAGGAAGCGCTCGTAATACGGCTTAACCGTTTCGACCTGCGTCTGTTGGAGCATGATTTCAGAGAGCCACACGCGATACGCGTCATGCGACGCGCGCCACGGCAGATCGGCAGCCGTGCGCTCGTACCACGCGAGAAGCATGTCTACGAATCGATTAGTAGAATCCATAAATTACGCTAAACTCATGAAATGTATATACGACGAGTTGTCACACCGTTCGCAAAGACTAGCAAAGGAGTTCATGATGATCAAGGAATTTCGTGAATTTATTATGCGGGGCAATGTACTCGACCTTGCCGTCGGTATCATCATCGGTGCGGCCTTCACGGCGATCGTTGGATCGCTGGTCGCGGATATCATTACGCCGTTCATCGGTCTCGTCACCGGTGGCGTCAATTTCACCGATTTGTTCGTCGTCCTCAAGGACGGGGCAACCGCCGGGCCATACGCCACCCTGGAAGCAGCGCAGGCCGCGGGCGCAGTCACTGTCAATATTGGTTTGTTCCTGAATGCGGTTATCAACTTCCTGATCGTGGCCTTCGTACTGTTCCTGATCATCCGCTCGGTCAACCGTCTCAAGTCCGGTCTGGAGAAGCCTGCTCCTGCCGCTGCGCCGACGACCAAGGAATGCCCGTACTGCTATTCGACCGTCGCGATCAAGGCGACTCGCTGCCCCAACTGCACTTCGGAACTGAAATAACTCTGGTTTGAAGCGCGTGTTGAGCCGAATCCTTTGGTCCCCTCTCCCTTGTGGGAGGGGACATAGGGATGAGGTTAGCTCAGATCTCATGCCTCGTCCCACCTGCTAGATCCCTTTGCTTATTGCGCAGTGACTCCATCGGCGCAAGCGCCCCTTGACCTTATCCCCCAATAAAACAGGGTTCACCTGTGCCAGCAGGCGAGTTTCATCGCCTTTTTGCGTTCTGGCCTATAATGAACGGCATACACGTGAGACACGCCGGAGATAAGCCATGGATTTGCTAAAACGACTGTTCGGCGGAAGCACATCGTCCGCCTCTTCTGGCAGCAAGCTTGACACCTTCACGATTCAATATCCGAATGGCAAAACTCCGGTCGCCGTGCGTGTGAAGCTCACCACACCGGGAGATCAGATCGTCGAAAGTTTGCATCTCGCCCATCCCGTGCCCACCATCTTCATCAGTGGGGGGGCGGGCAACATGGACGTCAACGCCATGAGCCTGACGCGCACCACCATCGAAGATGGGCTGGCGCGCTTTTTGCACGAACATGGCATCAGCCTGATTGATGGCGGCACCTCAACCGGCGTGATGTCACTCATCGGCCTGGCACGGCAGCGGCGCAATTACACCTTCCCGCTGATCGGGGTGGCGCCCGAAGCGGTCGTGTTTTACCCCGGCCATGAGCCGAAAAAGCGTCTCGCCGATCTCGATGCGTTTCACTCGCATTTCATCCTCACCGAAGGGGATGATTTCGGGGCGGAAAGCGATACGATTGTGCACACGGCGCTGGCGCTCTCCGGTAACGGCGCGCAGAAGCTGCTCGGTTTCATCATCAATGGCGGCGAAATCGTGCGCAATGAAGTACATCGCGTTACGCGGTATCATCCGGAAATCCCGCTGCTGGTGCTGGAAGGCAGCGGACGCTTCGCCGATGACCTGGTCGCCGCTAAGAAAGCGGGCAAGAGCGAGGATGTGAAAATCATGGAGATTTTGCGCGACGGTAATCTCCATTTCATTCCGATGAAGTCTGGCGCGGACATGCTGCGCCGCTGGTTAGAGAACTTTCATGGTATCTAGGAGCGTGTATCCATGCGCTTGATCGCTGCATTGATCGTGTGTTTGCTCATCGCGAGCGCCGTTTCTGCCCAGGAAACAACGCCGGTCCCCGCGCCGACGCTGACTATCGATGAGGCGCTCGCGCAGCAAGTCGCGCACGATGCCGACGACGCGCGCCGCTCCATGGAAGAAGCCGCGCGCTACGCCGAAGACGCCAGCCGCTTCCTGGGCATCTTCGAGGCAATCAGCGTGGCGATTGCGATTGCGGGCGGTTCGCTCGGCGTGATCGGGGTCACGCGCTTGTTCTCCGCGCAGAGCGAATTGGCGAAAGCCCGCCAGCGCGTCGATGCGGAACTCACCGACCTGCGTTCGCGCTTCCAGACTGAACTCACGGAAAAAGAGAACGCGCTGCAAGCCATGAGCACCACGCTCCTGCAAAGCCTCGAACGACAGCGCAAAGCGACCGAACAGGCGACGCTCGCGCTCTCGCTGCTGCCCTTGGGCGAACGCCAGTACCGCGCGCAGGACTTGCAGGGCGCGGCGGATACGTATATGCGCGCTCTCAAGCTGGATGAAGACAACCCGCTGATTCACTACCGTCTCGGCTATGTGTACGTGCAGAGCGGTCAGCTTTCGGATGCAGAGCGGCATTTGCAGCAGGCGTTGAGCATCGACCCGGAATTTCATCTGGCGATGGCCGCGCTCGGGTATGTGTACCGCCGTATCGGCGACAAGCTGCCCGAGGGGCTGGAGCGTGACGAAATGCTCAATAAGGCCGAAGCGCACCTGATCAAGGCGCTGCGCCTTTCGCCCAAGCTGGTCGACGATGACAGCGAGTCATGGTGGGGATCGCTTGGCGGGCTGTACCGCCGCCGCGGCCAGATCGATCAGGCGATTTATGCCTATGAACAGGCGGCGAAAGTCACCCCGCATTCGTCGTACCCATTCAGTAACCTCGCCATGCTCTACATGGGGCGGCACAACCGGGATCAGATGCTGCAAACCTTCCGCCGTGTCGAACGGTTGGCGCGCGGGGAAGTGCAGGCGGAAGTCGACAACTACTGGGCGTATGCTGACCTGCTGACCTCACGCTTGGCGCTCGGCAAAATCGATGAAGCCGATGACGCGCTCACCTCGGTGTTCGATCTCGCCTCGGCGTCGTCGCCGTATGCGCTCGAAGCCCTCGTGGATACGCTCACGCGTCTGCTCGATTCGCTCGGCGGGCCGGATGCCGCGCCGCACATTCCCCCTTACATCCGCCGCATTCAGGAACGTATCGGCGAAATCACCGAACTGCGCCTGAAATCGACATAATCCACCGTGCTGCTGGGGACGGTCATTGAGGCTTGTCCGCAAATCATATTCTTCCCCTCCCCTGTCCCCTCCCCGAATTCGGGGAGGGGAGCCAGCAAAAGCGTGTTTTTCCCTCTCCCCGCTTGCGTGGGAGAGGGGCAGGGGTGAGGGGGAACTCGAATAACCTTCTCTAAGCCATTGAGAATGGTTAGCATTTGCGGATAAGCCGATTGCGCCGTCCCGAAGAAGTGGGGGATTCGCCGTGGAATCGGTACACTGGGCCGGAACAGGCGTAATTTGAGGGAGTGTGAACATGAGTGAAGTCCGGATCGAGGCGCTGAATCAGATCGCCGCCGAAGTGCGCACCTGCACGCTGTGTGACCTGCATAAGTCACGCACGCGCGCGGTTCCCGGCGCGGGCAGTTACCACACGGAGATCATGTTCATCGGCGAAGGCCCGGGTTTTAACGAAGATCAGAAGGGGCTGCCGTTCGTGGGGCGCTCGGGTGATTATCTTGAGAAGATGTTCAAGCTGATCGGCCTGTCGCGCGATCAGGTCTTCATCACCAACGTGGTCAAGTGCCGCCCGCCGGAAAACCGCGATCCGCTGCCCTTCGAAATCGAAACGTGCAAGCCATATCTCGATCAGCAGATTAACCTGATCGACCCGCTGATGATCGTCACGCTCGGACGTTTCAGCATGGCGCGTTACTTCCCCGGCGGCAAAATCACGCAGATTCACGGCCAGCCGAAGTTCGAAAACGGGCGCGCCTACTATCCGCTGTTTCACCCGGCGGCGATTCTGCGCAACCCGACGCAGGAGCCGCTGATGGAAGCTGATTTCCGCCGCATTCCGGAGATTTTGGCGAAAGTTCGGGCGCTGCGCGCACAGGGCGCGCCGCCGCCACCCTCTGCGGGTGACGACGCGCCGCCCAACTACGTTCCGCCGCAGTCCAGCCCGGCCGATATCGCCGCGTCGAAGCCGGAAGATAAGCCGGAGGACAAACCCCCGACGCAGCTTTCGCTGTTTTAAGTAAACCGGGATCAATTCACAGTCCGTGGTTTAGCTCTGACTGTGAATTGATCACCGTTTCCTGTAAACTTCTCGTGGGGGTGTTTGCGTCCCGGTGGGCGTCCCGATCTTCAAAATCGGTGGCTGGCTGCACAGACAGGCGGCGGTGGGTTCGACCCCCATGCACTCTCGTCAGCCCAATTGCGAAAAAGTCAGCGGTGCGCTTGTCCGCTTACCACACAAACGGGATAAGGCGCGCGCTGACCCGCTGGCTGTAACGCGCATAGCCGGGCAAACACGCTTGCAGATAGGCATCTTCCACGCGCGTTTTGTAGGCGTACAGCGCGATCAAGCCCCACGACAGCAGGGTGATCGGCACGGACAGGTAGACGAGGGCGATGCCCATAAACAGCAGAATCATCGAAGCATAGATGGGATGACGCACGATGCTGTAGAGCCCTTCGGTGATGATGCGATGCCCCGTTTGTACCGCATTCTGCGCGGTCCAGAAGCGTCCCAGCGTCCAGCGCGAATAGTAGGCGCCGCTCATCCCCAGTGCCACAAAGACGAAACCGTTCCACGCCAACTGACCGTTGGGCGACACAAAATCTCCGCTGATCGAGACGGCCACCATCACCACCGAGAGCAGAACCGTTAGTATTCCGATGCTGATGAGCACCAAGCGATCAAGCGGGTCTTGGGCCGCCCGAATATCAGCCAGCGCTTTCGTGCCCCCATTCCAGTAAATCAGCAGCCAAACGAACCACGCCGTGAGCGTGAGCAGAGCGATCATCGTCGATGTCCTCAAAGTTCAACTTGTACGGGCAATATCTGCCTCTATCACAATACGGCTGATCTTGCGCTGCTTTCCATAAGATGTAATGTTCGCTCGGAGTGGGCAGGTAGGTGGGATTTGCGTTTCCCTGACAAAAAGAAAGCTCCATCCGGGGCTGGATGGAGCGGTAAAGAAGCATTATTCCAAGAAGTCTATTTAGTCCCTGTGATCGGGAAGAGTTTTCGCAAATCTATATTCACAATTTTTTCACACATTCGTCATGGCGGGAAGTGACAAAGATCACATTCTGGCATGACATCGCCGGGTTGTAGACCAGTGGCCGGCGCGTTACCATCGATCCCCATTGCCCAGTACCACCCACATTTGACTGCCCCTTCAGCTTGCAACACCCTTTGCCGGCGCATGGTGTTTTAGGTTGTCAGACGCCAGAAATTTCACTATAACCTTGCCTCGACGTGATCGAGCTACCATAAGGAGACTGCGATGGGTTATCTGGATGACGCTCCGCGCGGAGTGTACTACGAAGATATTGAACTGGGGCAGAAGATGGTCACGCGGGGACGCACCATCACCGAAGCGGACATCGTCGCGTTTGCCGGGCTGACCGGTGACTACAACCCCATGCACACAGACGCCGAATACATGAAAGGCTCGGCCTTCGGTCAGCGCATCGCGCACGGCATGCTGACGCTGAGCTACGCGGTCGGGCAGGCGTACCAGCTCGGCTTTATGGAACGCACGGTGATCGCCTTCCGCGGGCTGGAGATGAAGTTCAGCTTGCCCGTGTTCATCGGCGACACGCTGCATGTTGAACTGGTGGTGCTGGAGAAGAAAGAAGCGCGGCGTTTGGGCGGCGGCACGGTCACGCTGGAAGTGAAGATCATCAATCAGGAGGGCAAGACCGTGCAGTCCGGCACGTGGACGGTCATCCTCGCGTCAAAACCGGAATAGTTATCAGTTGACAGTAAATAACGTCAGTTAGGGATAAGCGGATCGTAGATCCGTCCCAGAGGGGGGAAATCTGTCTCCCCTCCCCGAATTCGGGGAGGGGCTGGGGGTGGGGTCGGATACGAACGGCAGGCGCGCAGATTCGCCTCTACTCGGTTGTTTTATCCCTAACTGACGTTTAAATTAAAACGTTGGGGCGCACGCTTGTGCGCCCCAAACTATCAACTATTTCAAAACAGCACCAGTGAATGCCCTCACTACCTGTGAACTGACCACTTCACTTCAGACCACCGCGACGTTTTGCTGCTCGATGGGCAGCGTGAACGAGAACACTGCTCCGCCACTCGTCCCATTCGCCACCGAGATCACACCGCCGTGCGCTTCGACGGCCAAGCGGCAGAACGCCAGCCCCAACCCGACACCGTTCGGCGCATTCACATACTTGATGCGGAAATACTTGTCGAAGATTTCTTCGTGGAAATGCAGCGGCACGCCCGGCCCCGTATCCGTCACGCTGATGCGAATCACATCGGCGGTGACCGCTGCGCTCACGGTGATTTTGCCCCCGGTCGGCGTGTGCTTGATCGCATTCTCGATCAAGTTGGTGAGCACGCGCAGGATCATATCCGCGTCCACGCTCACGATGGGGAGATTCGCGTCCAGATCGAGCACCAGCAGCTGCTCGGCTTCGCGCGCCAGCGGATAGACCAGTTCGAGCGCGTCCGACACCAGATTGTGCAGCTTGGTCGAACGGCGCGCGACGATGGCGCGGCCTTCTTCGAGGCGTTCGATGTCGAGCAGGCTTTTCACCATGCGCGTGAGGCGGCGCAGACTCTGCGAGCCGACGCGCAGCAGTTCGTCGACGACCGCCTGTTCATCGGTCGCGAGCACGCGCTCCAGCCCGCTCAGGCTCGCGCCGACATTTTGCAGCGGTCCGCGCAGATCATGGTAGACCATGGCGGTCAAGTCACGGCGCATTTGCTCCAACCGCATATGTTCGACGTGATCTTGCTGCGCCTTCTCATACAGGCGGCGCGTATGCGCTTCGGTCGCCTGCAGTTTGGCGAGCTTGCGCCAATTTTCGACCGCCTCGGCGGTGAGCGCGGTCATTTCGCCGATGAAGCGCAGGCGCGCGGCGTCGAAGTGGTCAGGCGTTGGCGCCAGCAGCAGGTAGACGCCGCGCAGGTCCTCTTGGTACAGAATGGGCACGCAGTACGCCGAGCCGTTCCAGCCATCCGACTTCCAGCGCTCGTCGGCGCTGAGATCAGGCACGCTCACGGGGCGGCGCGTATACATGGCGAGGTTGATCAGGTTTTGCGCGGTGAGGCGTTCCCACAGGCGCGGTTCGGATGGGAGGGCATACGTCTGGGCGATGTCGCAGTCCTCGTCCAAGACGACGAGCGCGGCGCGTTCTGCCTTGAGCGTGGAGGCGCCCAGCGTCAGAGTCGATTGCAGGGCGTCAGTCACGCTGGAGTCCGGTTGCAGCAGCGCGCGTGCCATCAAGTAGAGCCGTTCATGGGAATTGTTCTTCACAACCGGTATCCGCCGCTCATATGCGATGCCATTATTATGATTCTACACAACGTCCTGCATTGTGTTTGTGAATTATAACTTAAATTTAGATTATGCCACGTTGACGACGATAGTTAATAATTTCATAGATGATTTTGTGGAAATTGCCGATCTTCTTGTCGTCGTAGTAGACACAGCGGGCGCGGGCGAGCTCTTGGGGAATTGGGGTGTCATCACAGGCGAGAATGACGAGCGGTTTCTCACGTTGGAGGAAATAGCGGTACTGAATGCGCACGTAATTGGAGGCGGCGGCCTCCTTTGACCAGATCAACACCATGAGCCAGCATTCGGCGAGCGCCAGTTCGACTGCTGCCATCCAGTCTTTGCTGCCCTGCGCCAAATACTGATCCACCCACGCCAGCAGCCCGCCGCTCTGCATAGACAGCATCATCGGCACGACGATGCCCTCCCAATCCTTGCGCCCGTACGAGACGAAAATCGTGTCGATCAGCGCGCCGGGTTCGACGCCTGTGCCGAGCCGCGACGTCTGTTTGACGGCGATTTCGGGATTGCGGTGTTTGTTGGCGAAGATGTTGTCGAGCGTTTCGTCCTGACCGCGCGCGGCGTCTGGCTTGCGCGGGCGCGTCGGGTCTAGCTTGTCGGTGACGGTCTTGTCCTGGAAGATGAACTGAAGCTGTACCATCGACCCGAGCTTGATCACGTCGTTGGGTTGCAGCGGCTGAATGGTCTTCACCAGCTTAGCGTTGAGTGCCGTGCCGTTGGTCGAATTCAAGTCTTCCAGCGAATACCCTTTGGGGGTGCGCAGCAGCCGCGCGTGAAACCGGCTGACCTCTGGGTCCTGAATGACGAAATCGTTGGAGAGATCGCGCCCGATCTTGATGACGGGCTTGTTGAGCTCAAACAGGTAGCCGACCGCCGGCCCCATCGTCATCATCAGGCCATGCATCGCGCTCGGGTTGAACAGCCGCGCGGCCGTTTGCGCATCCACCGGCGACATGACTTCTTTTTCTTTGGGATCGTACTGCGTGTATTCGAGGGTGATTGAGTCGCCAAGTTCGATCAGCGTACCCGGCGTGAGCATCCATGTGGTGATGACGCGCTGTCCGTTGACAAACGTGCCATTGCTCGACTGGAGATCATGCAGCTCATAGCCTTCCAACAACCGCACGAGGCGGCAGTGTTCGCGGCTGACTTCATTATCGTGAATGACAATGTGATTTTTAACTCCACGACCGATCGAGACCTCATCAGCGTCCAGTTCGAAGATCGCACCCGGTGTGGGTCCACGGCGCATTATCAGGCACAGCATGAGCAACATCCAATCGCGCAATAGCTTTCAAATAACATAATATCCGAAATCGCGACCTCAGAAAAGCATGCATCGGCCTAACGTTGACTCGAAATCTGTACACCGTGGGTCGATAGTCAGATTGGCCTAAAGCAGGGCGCGCATTTTAACGGTACTATAAGTGAAATGACGACTCTTCAGAAAGGTTCCGCATGATTTACCAACCCTATGATCGTTCATGGTGGGTGGAATGTCGCGTTCAGGGCGCAGCAATTTTACGCGATTGGGTGAAGACGCTCGTCTTCGTCGCGGCGTTCGCGCTGCTCTTGAATCTATTCTTCCCGCGCTACGCCGTCAAAGGGGCGAGCATGGAACCGACCCTGCATGAGACCGAGCGCTTATTCGTGAGCAACGTCGACACGATGACACGTCCGCCGGAACGCGGTGAGGTCGTCGTGCTCACGTCGCCCCATGATGGCGAGCTGATCGTCAAGCGCGTGATCGGGCTGCCGGGCGAAGACATCGAGATTCGCAGCGGGCGCGTGTACATCAACGGTGTACCGCTGCATGAGGATTACATCAACGAAGCGCCGCGTTACAGCGGGCACTGGGAAGTCGGCGCAAACCAGTACTTCATCCTTGGCGATAACCGCAATCACAGCCTCGATTCGGGGGACTATGGCCCGATTGATGCGAGCATCATTCACGGGGTGGTTAAATTCCGCTGGTGGCCGCTCAACGACCTGAGTCTGTTCGCTGTGCCCGATTACGGAACGCTTGGCAGCAATCAACACACGCCGTAAGCTACCCTCAACCTGCTGGCTCCGCAAGCCGTCCCTTTCCACCCGGAGAGGGACACCACATCGCAGTTCGTCACCCTCACCCCACGCTCTCTCATACAGAAGTGGCGGAAAATATGCTTGTCTTGGCTCTCCCCAATTCGGTGAGGGATAGAGATGGAGAATGGGAGCAGCGTGATGAGTTCAGACAAACCCAATTTGAAGCGGATGGATAATGTCGGCATCGTGGTCGAATCGCTTGATACGGCCATCGCGTTTTTCGCGGAGCTGGGGCTGCGGCTCGAAGGGCGCGGCCTGATCGAAGGCGAGTGGGCCGCGCGTGTCACCGGGTTGGGCTCACAGCGCGTCGAGATCGCCATGCTGGTTACTCCCGACGGCCACAGCCGCCTTGAACTATCGCGCTTTCTCGACCCGCCCGTCATCGCCGATCATCGCACTGCCCCGGTGAACGCGCTCGGCTATCTGCGCGTCATGTTCGCAGTAGAAGACATTGACGACACGCTGACCAGACTCCGCCGACACGGCGCGCAGCTCGTCGGCGAAGTGGTGCAGTACGAGGACTCGTATCGCCTCTGCTACATTCGCGGCCCCGAAGGCCTGCTCATCGGGCTGGCGCAGGAAACCTCCAAGCGGTAATGCCGCACATCTGAAACGGCGCTTGGCTGTCGGGGCAGACGCATGGATCTGCCCATTTGCGGGCGCACACACAGGTGCGCCCCTACTACTTGGCTCTACCCTGCGGTTTCGGCGACGGCCATGCGATACAGCGCGTCGACTTCGTCGGCGCCTGTCACGGTGGCGTGTAAATCCTTGAGCAGACCATCGCCCACGCCGTAAATCCAGCCATGCACATGCAGATCCTGCCCCCGACGCCAGGCGCCTTGCACAATCGTCGTGTGGCACACATGGCGCACCTGTTCGATCACGTTCAGTTCACAGAAGCGATTAAAACACTGCTGGTCGTCGGGGATTTCCTTGAGCGTGTCGCCGTGCCGCTGGTACACATCTTTGAGATGCCGCAGCCAGTTGTCGATCAGGCCGAACTCACGGTTTTGCATCGCCGCGCGCACACCGCCGCAGCCATAGTGCCCGCACACGATGATGTGCTTGACCTTGAGCACCTCCACCGCGTACTGAATCACCGACAGGCAGTTGAGATCGGTATGGATGATTTGGTTGGCAATGTTGCGATGCACGAAGACTTCGCCGGGGAGCAAGCCGATGATCTGGTTGGCGGGCACGCGGCTGTCCGAACAGCCGATCCACAGGTATTCAGGCGTTTGCTGCGCGGCGAGACGCGCGAAAAAGTCCGGGTCAGCGGTCGTCATCTGCTGAACCCACGTCCGGTTGTTGTCAAAGAGCTGTTTTAAAGTCCGCATACCTTGTTACCCTCGACCTCTCTGTTGTCAACAATAGCCCTCGCCTGAGTTTATCCTCATGACGCCTAATCCCCCAGTCCCTAGGGTTGACGACGCGCAGGACGACTGTCTGGCATCTCATTTGAACCTTGGGATCACATGGCGTACAATCTTCGCCGTAACCTGCTGTAGATCATCAGGACGGTATTCGAATGCAGTTTGATCCGATCGAACATCCGCACCGGCGCTTGAACCCGCTGACGGGCGAGTGGGTTCTCGTCTCGCCGCATCGCACCAAGCGCCCGTGGCAAGGGCAGGTGGAGCGGCTGCCCGACGACAACCGCCCCGCTTACGACCCGAAATGTTACCTGTGCCCCGGCAACGAACGCGCCAACGGCGAACACAACCCGCCCTATGAGACGACGTTCGTGTTCACCAACGACTTCGCCGCGCTGCTGGAAAACACTCCGGAAGCTGACTCCGAACATCCGCTGCTCAAGGCGAGCGGCGCGAGCGGCACCTCCCGCGTGATCTGCTTCTCGCCGCGCCACGACCTGACTCTCGCGCAGATGGATCGCCCGGCGATTCGCCGCGTGGTCGACATGTGGGGCGAGCAGATCACCGACCTCGGGCGCACCTACCCGTGGGTGCAGCTTTTCGAGAACAAAGGCGCGGCGATGGGCGCGTCCAACCCGCATCCGCACGGTCAGGTATGGGCGTGCAGCTTCCTGCCCAACGAACCTGCCGCGGAAGATCGCAATCAGCGCGCGTACACCGAGCAGAACGGTTCGGTGCTGCTGGTCGATTATGTCAAGCTGGAGAGCGACCGCGGCACGCGGGTCGTCGTGGAGAATGATGAGTGGGTCGCGCTCGTGCCCTACTGGGCGATCTGGCCCTTCGAGACGATCCTCATCCCACGGCAGCATGTGCTGCGCCTCCCCGACCTGACCGACGGGCAGCGCGACGGGCTGGCGGACGCGCTCAAGCGGCTGCTCACGCGCTACGATAACCTGTTCGAAACATCGTTCCCCTATTCGATGGGTTGGCACGGCGCGCCGACCACCGCCGGGAACTTCGATTACTGGCAGCTTCACGCGCACTTCTACCCGCCGCTGCTGCGGTCGGCGACCGTGCGCAAATTCATGGTTGGTTTCGAACTGCTGGCCGAGTCGCAGCGCGACCTGACGCCCGAGCAAGCGGCTGATCGGCTGCGGGCGCTGTCTGAAGTGCATTACAAGGAACTGAGTTAAAAGGGAAAAGTTAAAAGTTGAAAGTAAAGGAGTGCATTTCAGCTTATCGGGGATACAGGGCGGACGACGCCTGCCTCGTCCGTTAAATCCCCAAATTATTGAAATGCACCCAACGTAAAGCTGCTGACCTGACTTTTAACTTTTAACTTTTAACTTTTAACGACTGGAGAGCATCTGATGTCATTACGTGAACGTGTCATTGAAGAATTTCAGCGCCGTTTTGGCGAAGCGCCGACCGCCGTCGTGCGCGCGCCGGGCCGCGTCAATTTGATCGGCGAGCACACCGACTACAACGACGGGTTCGTCATGCCGATGGCGATCAACCGCGCGGTGTGGATCGCGCTGCGCCCCCGCCATGATCCGTATGTAGTGATCTACTCGTGTGATATGGACGAGGTGGCTGAGTTC
The DNA here is from genome assembly GCA_041916315.1 of Anaerolineae bacterium. Lineage (GTDB taxonomy): Bacteria > Chloroflexota > Anaerolineae > Aggregatilineales > Phototrophicaceae > Flexifilum. Next base: position 173,740 of record JAYRZU010000056.1, on the reverse strand, counting down.
TCACTCTTGGAGACGATCAAAGGCCGTCACAGCCAATGGGCGGAATACATCAAAGGCGTGGCGTGGGCGATGCAGGAAAACGGTCTGACGCTCAAGGGTTGGGATGGCGTGATCGCGGGCGATGTCCCGATCGGCGCGGGCTTGTCTTCCTCGGCGGCGGTCGAAATGGCGGCGGCGCGCGCCTTCGGTTACACCTCTGACATTGAGTGGAATCCGGTTGAAGCCGCCAAGATGGGGCAGAAGACCGAAAACGAGTGGATCGGCGTGAAGTCTGGCATCATGGATCAGACGATCTCCGCGGGCGGTGTGGAAGATAACGCGCTGCTCATCGACTGTCGCTGGCTGACACTCACGCCCGTGCCGCTGCCGCCGGGGACGGCGGTCGTCATCATGGACACGATGTCGCGCCGCGAACTGATCGGCTCGGAATACAATGTGCGCCGTGAACAATGCGAAACGGCGGCCAAGTTCTTCAATGTGCCCGCGCTGCGCGATGTCAACCCGGCACAGATCGAAGCGGTCAAGGACATGCTCGACGATCTGGTCTACCGCCGCGCCAAGCACGTTGTGACCGAAAACGCGCGCACGTTGGAAGCGGCAGACGCCATGCGGGTGGGTGACGCGGTGCAGCTCGGTCGGCTGATGAACGCCAGCCATGCCAGCCTGCGCGACGACTTCGAAGTGACCAACAAGGCGCTCAATGTGATAGTCGAAATCGCGCAAGCGCAGCCTTCGTGCTACGGCGCGCGCATGACCGGCGGCGGGTTCGGCGGGTGCGCGGTCGCGCTCGTCAAACTGAGCGAAGCCGAAGCGTTCGCCAACGCAGTGTCGGCGGAATATGAGCAGCGCCAGTCGCTCAAGCCCGCGATCTACGTCTCCACGGCGACCGATGGAGCGGCGATCAGCCAAGAGGTGCGCGCATGAATCCGAGCTATCAGGCAGCGCGCAAACTGCGTCCGGAAGGGGCGTTCCATCTGCCACCTACGGCGCAGCCGCTCGGCGCGGTCGTCGATCTGATCCTCGAAGACTCGGAACATCAGCCGGAAGTCTATCTGACGGACACGCGGCGCAACCTGTCATGGCATCTGCTGCTGGATGCGACGGAGACGCCGGGGACGTGGCGCGCGCAGGTCAAACTGCCGAGCGAGCCGACCATTGTCACCTATGTGTTCCAGTTCCACGCGCCTGAGCCGACGCCGCCCCTGCTGGAAATCCGCCAGATCGAAGGGCGCAACACGGCGATCTACGGCGAATGGACGCAGCTCCCGTTCAAAATCGCGGTCTATGACCCGCTCGCCATGCCCGCCGATTGGACGCAGGGCATGGTTATCTACCAGATCTTCCCGGATCGCTTCGCCAATGGCGACCCGTCGACTGATCACCTGATGAAAGGCGTGTACGGTCACGAGCCGCACTTTCACCGGTGGGGCGAACGTCCCGAACACCCGCCGCTCGGGCGCGACTTCTACGGCGGCGATCTGCGCGGCGTGATTCAGCACCTCGACTACATCGCGGAACTCGGCATCGACACGATCTACTTCACGCCGATCTTCGACGCGCCCACCAATCACCGCTACGATGCCATCGACTACTTCAAGATCGACCCGATGCTCGGCACGCTGGACGACTTCCGCGAACTAATCAGCGAGGCGCACGGGCGCGACCTCAAAATCGTGCTGGATGCCGTGTTCAATCACTGCTCGTCTGACAGCCTTTACTTTGACATCACCGACAAGTTTGGCGGCGGCGCATATGCCTCCAAGCAGTCGCCGTACTACCGCTGGTTCGACTTCGAGGAGCACCCGACCAAGTATCGCGGGTGGATCGGCCTCGGCTTCATGCCGGAATTTGTCGAATGCCCGGAAGTCGAAGAGTTCTTCTGTGGTAAAGACGGCGTGACCGCCTACTGGCTGCGCGAAGGCATCGACGGGTGGCGCTGCGATGTCGCCTTCGATAACAGCGACGAGTTCTGGCGGCGCTTCCGCAAGCGCGTGGAGCAGACCCGCCCCGGCGCGTACACCGTCTCTGAGCTGTGGCTGGATTCCACGCATTATCTGCTCGGCGACACCTTCAACGCGACCATGAACTATCGCTTCACGTGGGCGGCGCGCGGCTTCCTCGCGGAAGATATGCTGACCCCTTCGGAAGTCGACGATCGCCTCGCCGTGCTGCGCCGCGATACGCCGCCGCCCGCGCTCAAAGCGCAGATGAATCAGGTCGATTCACACGACAGCAACCGCATTCTGACGGTGGCAGGCGGGGATGTGCGCCGCGTCAAGCAGGTGCTGGCCTTCCAGTTGAGCTACCCCGGCGCGCCGATGATCTACTATGGCGGCGAAACGGGTCTCGAAGGCGATTACGCGGAAGATGGTCGGCGCTGCATGCCGTGGGATAACCTCAACCACGAGCTGATCGGCGACTTCAAGCACGCCATTCACACACGGCGCGAGATCGCGCCGCTGCGCTACGGCGACTTCGAAGCGCTGGTGATCGACGATACGCAGCGCGTGTACGCCTTCGCCCGCACATATCAGGGCGAAACGGTGTACTGCGCGTTCAACGCCAGCGATGCGGCGGCGACTGTCGCGCTGACAGTCGGCGGCGGCGCATGGAGCGATGTGCTCAACGGCACGCCGTGCACGGTCAGCGGCGATCAGCTCACCGCGCAGATCGCGCCGCGCTCGTGCGCGTGGTTTGTCAAAACGTAAAAGATTTCAACCACAGAGAACACAGAGAACACGGAGGAAATATCCCAAAACAGCCTGTTCTCGATTGGCTCTGTGGAATGTTTGTAGGGGCGGCTGAGGAATTCACGTTCCGACCCCACCCCCGGCCCCACCCCGAATTCAGGGAGGGGAGCCAACATTGCTCGCAACATCTCCCCTCTCCCCGCTTGCGCGGGAGAGGGGTTGGGGGTGAGGGGTTTGAAATACCGACATGCCTTGCCCCTACGACAGCATTAAGGGTTGATTTCTCTGTGTTCTCTGTGTTCTCTGTGGTTCAATTGTCCTTGCTCTGATTAAAAGGTTTCTCTCGCCATGCGAACGATAATCCCGTTTAACGATCAATGGCTGTTCGCGCCCGAACCGCTCGACGCGCGCACACCTGACGACCGCTTCAAAAGCGTGACGCTGCCGCACACGACCGTCGAACTGCCGCACCGCAACTTTGATCCGTCCGAGTACGGCTTCACCTCAACGTACCGCAAGCGCTTCACCATGCCGGAACCCGCCAAGGGTCGCCGCGTCTTCATCGAGTTCGACGCCGCGATGATCGCCGCGACCGTCTCGCTCAACGGCGTGCAGTTGGGCATCAACGAAGGCGGCTACACCCCCTTCAGTTTTGACCTGACCGACCATCTGCGCGGCGGCGAAAACCTGCTGCAAGTCGAACTTGATTCGAGCGAACGCGCGGATATTCCCCCGTTCGGCTATGTGGTCGACTACTTGACGTTTAGCGGCATCTACCGCGATGTGCGCCTCGTCATCGTCGATAACGTGCATGTGGAAAACGTTTTCACGCGCACCAGCGACGTGCTGACCGCGCCCAAGCTCAGCGCGGATGTGCGTTTGCGCAACGCCAATCGCTTCGACCGCGCCGTGAACATCCGCGCGACACTGCACCCGTATCTGCAGCGGGGCAGCGCGAACGCCGTCACGCAGGAAGTGACCGCGCTCGTCCCGCCGGACGGCACGCTGACGACCACGCTGCAGTTTGACAACTTGTCCGGTATTCAGTTGTGGTCGCTGGACGATCCTAAGCTGTACACGCTGGAGATCGAAGTCACCGCCGACTCCGGCTTGATCGACACGTTCACCACGCGCTTCGGCTTCCGCGAGGCGATCTTCAAAGATGACGGCTTCTACCTGAACGGGAACAAAATCAAGCTGATCGGCTTGAACCGCCACCAGATGTACCCGTATATCGGCGCGGCGGCTCCGCAGCGCTTGCAGTGCCGCGACGCCGAAATCCTCAAGTATGATCTCGGCGTGAACATCGTGCGCACGTCGCACTACCCACAGTCGCCGCACTTCATCGACGCCTGCGACCAGCTTGGCTTGCTGGTGCTGGAAGAGATCCCCGGTTGGCAGTTCATCGGCGACGAGGACTGGAAAGGCATCGTGCTGCGCGACGTGGAAGCGATGATCATGCGCGACCGCAACCACCCGTCGATTGTGCTGTGGGGCGTGCGCATCAACGAATCGTGGGACGACGAAGCGCTGTACACGGCGACCAACGCGCTGGCGCACAAGCTCGATCCCACACGGCAGACAGGCGGCATCCGCTACTTCCTGACCAGCCAATTCCTCGAAGATGTGTTCACCTACAACGATTTCTCGAACACCGTGGTCGAACCGTCGCACACGCCGCATCTCGTCACTGAACACAACGGGCATATGTTCTCGACCAAGACGTTCGACAACGAAGAGCGGCAGGTCGAACACGCGCTGCGGCATCTACGCGTGCAGAACAAGCAGTTTGGTATGGACAATGTCACCGGGGCGATTGGCTGGTGCGCGTTCGACTACAACACCCATAAGGACTTCGGCTCAGGCGACCGCATGTGCTATCACGGCGTGATGGACATCTTCCGCCTGCCCAAATTCGCCGCCTACGTCTACGAAAGCCAGATCGACCCGCAGGTGCGTCCACTCGTCCGCGCCGCGACCTTCTGGACGCCCGGTGACCGCGCCGCCAACGGCAACGATCCGCTGGTGGTGTTCTCGAACTGCGAGGAACTGGAAGTCTATCTCGGCGACAAGTTGTATGGGCGCTTCCTGCCCGACCGCGAGACCTACGCGCACATCACGCACGCGCCGTTCGTGGTCAAGGGATTAGTCCATAACATGACACACTGGGGGGAGAACTTCAACGATCTGCACCTCGTCGGCTTGATCGACGGGAAACCCGCCGCCGAGCAGTGGATCGCGGCGAACGGCCTGCCCGCGCAGTTGCTTCTGGAAGCAGATGATACGGAGTTGGATGCCGACGGCGCGGATATGACGCGGTTGGTCTTCAAAGTGACGGACAAGTACGGCAATCGTCTGCCCTACGCCATCATGCCGATCAGCTTCACGCTGGAAGGCGCGGGCGATCTCATCGGCGAGAATCCCTTCCCGCTGGTCGGCGGGCAGGGCGCGATGTACGTCCGTGCGCACACCACTCCCGGCACGATCACGGTGACGGCGAGCGCGCCGCGTCTGCCTGCTGCGACCGTGACCATCGTCACGCGGTAGTTCACCTCACCCTGCTTGCTCCGCAAGCCGTCCCTCTCCAGGTGGAGAGGGACATTCGCTGTGCCGCTTTTCCACATGCCCTCGGGAGAGGGGGGAACGGCGAATCTGTTGCCTCCCCTCCCCGAATTCAGGTCGGGAAAAGTTCGGTTCACAGCAAACCAATGTAGGGGAGGGGCTTGCCCCTCCCGTTGCCGGGCAAGGCAAGCCTCGCCCCTACAGAAGCATCCTGAAATTCAGGTATTCTCCCCTTCTCTCCGCTTGCGTGGGAGAAGGGGCTGGGGGTTGAGGGGTTTAACGCACCGAGCGTTTGACCAATTCCGTGATCTTGGCTGCTTCGGCGTCCGTCAGCCCCTTGAGCGCGAAGGCCGTCGGCCACATCTCCCCGTCATCGAGGTTGGCGACATCGTTAAAGCCCAAGGTCGCATAGCGCGCGCCGAACTTCTCCGCGGGCTGGAAGAAGCACAGCACCTTGCCATCTTTGGCATAGGCCGGCTGCCCGTACCATGTGCGCGGCGACAGTTCCGGTGCGACCGTCGTGACGATTTCATGAATGCGCGTCGCCATGCCGCGATCCGGCTCGGACATCTCGGCGATCTTTGAGAGCAGGTCGTTTTCCCCGGCCTGCCGATCCTGATTCGCGCGCGCCTCCGCCTTCAACTCTTTGGCGCGTTCCTTCATGGCCGCCTTTTCTTCGGCGGTGAATCCATCAGCCTTTTTCATTGTTTCTCTCCTCTTACGCTTTGTCCTGGGACAGTACCATGACGTTGCCGCTGGGGTCTTTGAAGATCGCTTCGATGGTGCCGTACGGGCGATCCTGCGGCGGCTGCACGAATTCGACGCCCTTGGCGTGAAGGTCAGCATAGGCTCGGTGGCAGTCGTCGGTCTTCCACACGCCGTGGCTGAGCTTGCCCGCTTCCAGCAGTGGGGTGAGCACGTGCACGTCGTCGGTCGTGAGCCCGCCGCCCGGTTTCAGCGCCGACAGTCCGATTTCAAAATCGGGCTGGTCGGGCGCGCCCACACTGATCCAGCGATAGTCGCCCGCGGTGACATCAGCGCGGATTTCAAAGCCGAGCTTTTCGACGTAGAAACGCAGGGCTTCGTTTTGATCTTTCACCCAAAAGGTGGTGACGGCCAGTCGATTGATCATGCGTGATCTCCTTCGTCAGTGATAGCTAGATCATAAAACATTTGTGCTAAGCTGACTTCTCGAAAATTGCTCAGTTTTACGGATCGAGCGTTTCCGGCAGGCCGTGCTGAACGGCGGCGCACAGGGGAATGTAAGCCGTATGACGGCTCGGCTGCCGGCTGCGGCGATAGGCACTCGGCGAAATGCCGACGACGCGGCGAAACAATGTGCAGAACGAGCCTAAACTCTCAAAGCCCACTTCCGCGCAAATGTCGGTGATGCTGAGGTCGGAACTGCTCAAGAGCTCTTTGGCTTTGGCCATGCGTACCTGGATAAGGTATTGGTGCGGCGTCTGCCTGTAGATGCGGCGAAACAGCCGGATCAGATAGAACGGCGACAGCGCGACTTCCGTGCTCAAGTGGTCGATGGTGATGGGCGTCGCATAAGCCCGATCCAGCAGTCGGCGCGCCTGCCGCGCCTGATGGTGATGATGATGCACCGCAGATTTCTCACAGGTGTGTATGACGGATGAGATTACTATAGCACACTTCCGACTCGCGCTGTGCGACTGTGCCATCCCTCTGCGTTCACCCCTCCAAATAAAGCGGATACTGAGCTATTGTCTAACCGACGTGTGACAATCTTCATGCCGCCAAAACCGTAAACCGCGCGACAATCAGTCAGATAGAATTTTGATTAGAGAGAAGCGCAATTCTTATGTCAGACACCCAACTCCACGTCGATATGCTGCCCCCCGCCGAAGTTGCCACCAAAGCCGCCGCTATGGGCGTCCGTAAAGCGCACATGAGCATCACGACCACGCTCGTTCAGTCGATGATGGCGGGCGGATTCGTCTCATCGGGCGCGCTGTTCGCCACCATCGCCGTCGCCGGAGCCAGCGGCATGATCCCCTATGGGGTTACGCGCCTCCTGTTCGGTTTCGTCTTCTGCCTCGGGCTGATTCTGGTCGTGCTGGCGGGCGCAGAACTGTTCACCGGCAACGTGTTGATCGTGATGGCGTGGGCGAGCCGCAAAGTCAACACGACTGCGCTGCTGCGCAACTGGACGCTGGTCTACATCGGCAACCTGCTCGGTTCGCTGGTCACGGCGGTGATCGTCTACGCGGGGCGTGAATATCGCTTCGGCAGCGGCGTGATCGGGCAGACGGCGCTGACTATCGCCAACAACAAAGCGCAGCTCGAATTCGGGCAGGCGCTGGCGCTCGGTATCCTGTGCAACGCGCTGGTGTGCATCGCCATCTGGCTAACGCTGGGCGGCCGCACGACGACCGACAAAATCCTCGCCATCATCTTCCCAATCACCGCCTTCGGTGCGGCAGGGTTTGAGCACAGCGTCGCCAATATGTATTTCATCCCGAGCGCGCTGCTGATTAAGACATTCGATCCGGAATTTGCCGCCAGCACCGGGCTCAACCTCGACGCACTGACGCTGACGGGCTTCTTCAACAACCTGATCCCGGTGACGATTGGCAATATCATCGGCGGTGTGGTGATGGTCGGCGCGATTTACTGGTTTGTGTACCTGCGCGAAAAATAATCAGCCCGCCGATGTGCTCCACAGGCGCGCGGTACCGTCGCCACTGCCCGTGGCGAGCAGCGATCCATCCGGGCTGAAATCGACGGCGATGACCCAGCCCGTGTGACCCGTCAGCGTGGCGAGCAATGTGCCGTTGGCGGCGTCCCAGACGGTCGCCGTGTTGTTGCGATCACCTGCCGCCAGCACTGATCCGTCGGGGCTGAACTCGACCGACCAGATCCAATTGTTCGCCGCGCCTAAGGTGGTGAGCGCCGCGCCCGACGCTGCGTCCCACAGGCGAATCGTGCCATCGGCGGAACCAGACGCGATCAGCGAGCCATCCGGGCTGAACGACACGCTGCGCACCTCGTCGGTATGCCCGTTGAGGACTTGCAGTTGACTGCCGGAGGCGGCATCCCACAAACGCACGGTGCCATCCCGCCCACCGGTGACGATCCGCGCTCCGTCGGGACTGTAGTCGGCATCCAGTACATGACCGCTGTGCCCGGTCAGTCGGAGCACCTGCGCTTGAGCCGCCACATCCCACACCAAAGCCGTCTGGTCTTCGCTCGTGGTGACTAAGCGTGAGCCGTCCGGGCTGAAGGCCACCCCGCGCACCGGCAGGCTGTGCGCCGCCCATGTCGCGATCACCGCGCCGCCGTCCACATTGTACAGCGTGACCGTACCTGCTTCGCTCGAAGCGGCGATCCGTGCTCCGTCGCGGCTGTAGCGCACGTCGTTGATCACACCGCCCGTGCTGAACGTCCCTGTTTGGGTATCGGTGTTGGTATCCCATAAGTGAACGAACGTATCGCCACCACCCGTCGCTAGCTGGCCGCCGCGCGGACTGAAGTCGAGCGCGCGCACCGTGCCGGCGCTGTGCGTCAGCACCGCCGCTTGAGACATCACCATGTCTTCGGGCGCGGGCATGTCGTCCGGCAGGCGACCGGGGGTGACCTGCACCGGATCGGCAGCCACGGGCGTGATGGGCGTGGCCTGCGTATCGGGCAGGGTGGTCGGCTCGGCAGCGGAAGGCTGCGGCGTGTCGAGCGCGGGCGTCACCTGCGCTTCGGATTGCAGGAAGGTGAGCAGTTGATTGCCCGCCAGCAGCAGCCCCGCGCCGATGACCAGCGCGAGCAGGAGCAGTCCGACGCCACAGCCGATCACCAGCGAGCGCACCGTTGATGAGGATCGTTCAACCGGAGCAGGCCGTGCGGGCGGCGGCACATAGGCGGGCGTGGGACGCGGCGGGGGTGGTACGCTCGGTGCGATGGGCTGCGCGCGGGGCACCGCGGGCGGCGGTTCTTCGACGCGCGGCACGGACTTAATCGTTGACAGGGGCGGCACACCCGGCGCTTGTATCGGCGCAGGCGGTGAGTCCGCCGACTCGGGCGCTTGCGGCACGCGCTGCGACACATTCGCGGAATCACTTTCCACCGGGAGATCGTCGATCAGCGGGAACGTGAAAAAGCCCGTCGTCGCGGTCTCTTGGCCCGCGACCGCCGCGCCGAAGGCCTGCGCGAAGGTCGTCACCGTTAGGAAGCGCTCACCGGGACGCTTGGCCAGCGCCCGCGCCAGCACATCGGACACGGCGGGCGGGAGATCCGGACGGACGGTGGTGGGCGGGACGGGCGTTTCGTTCAGATGGCGGAAGACTAACTGCTGCGGCTGCGCGGTCGGGAACAACGGCTGCCCGGTGATCATCGTGTAGATGACCGACGCCAGCGCGTACTGGTCGGTTTCCGGCGTGAGTTCTTCGTCGCGCCACTGTTCCGGCGGCATATACATCGGCGTGCCGAACACCTGCTGCTGCCCGGTGATCGCCGCCTCGTTGAGCAGGCGGGCGATGCCAAAGTCCACGATGTATGGCGTGCCATCATCGAACATGATGTTGCCGGGTTTGATGTCGCGGTGCACGACGCCTTTGCGGTGCGCGTAATCGAGCGCGCCCGCGAGGATGCGCAGCAGATCGGCGGTTTCGGAGAGCGCGGGCAGCGCTTCACCGCGCGTGCGCCGCACATACAGGCGCTGTGCCAGCGTGCCATCGTTGAGCAGGCGCATCACGACGTAGGCGATGCCGTCCTGGGTGCCATAATCGTAGATGGGGACGATGTGCGGGTGTTCGAGCGAGGCGGCGATATGCGCTTCCCGCTTGAAGCGATCAATGTAGCCCCGTTCCTGCGCCAGTTCGCCCGGCAGCACTTTGACGGCGACATCCCGACCGAGCGTGGATTGATGCGCGCGATACACCGCGCCCATGCCGCCAACGCCGAGCAGTTCTTGCAGGTGATATTGTCCGAGCGACCGCCCGGTGAGATTTTCAACTGACATAGATTTCATCTAAGATTAAGGTTTACAGTGAGGATTATAGTATAACTCACATCAACGACAACCCGATTGCCTGGAAACTGAGACGCTAAGAATGAATGGCGAACGCCAATCGAATTGTCGAGTGGGCACTATAATGGGTCATAGGCTCGAAAACCAGCGTTCGGGCGCCGATCTGAGCAAGGGGATAACTATGGCAATGAGAAACTGGCGGGAGTGGCTCATTGGTTCACCGTTGCCAACGACGAGGCTGCAAGGTGAACGACTGGACAAGGTGCGCGCCTTGGCGGCCCTGTCCCCGGATGCGCTGTCGTCGATTGCCTATGCTAATCAAGAGATTTTTCTGGGATTGGCCGTCGCGGGCAGCGCCGCCTTAGGCTTGTCCATCGGAATCGCGGTGGCGATTACTATTTTGCTGCTGATTCTGACTCTCTCCTATTCCCAGACGATCATCGCCTATCCAACAGGCGGCGGTTCATACACGGTCGCGCGGGAGAATCTCGGCAAACTTCCCGGTCTGATCGCCGCTGCGGCCCTGCTCACCGATTATGTGTTGACAGCAGCCGTCAGCCTGACCGCGGGGGTTGCCGCGATTGCCTCGGCTTTTCCCGATCTGTGGGCCTACCGCACGGAACTCGCGCTGCTGCTCTTGGCAGTGATCACTATCGCCAATCTCCGCGGCTTACGGGAGGCAGGCACACTCATCGCTATCCCCGTGTACTTATTCCTTGGCGCGTATTTCCTCATGATCATCTACGGTATTGTCCGCGCCGTCATCGAAGGGCCGGGCGTCGTGCCCTCAATCCCCGCCACTGAACCGCTCAGTGTGTTTCTGATCCTAAAGACATTTTCGTCTGGGTGCACCGCGCTGACCGGGGTTGAGGCGATCAGCAATGGCGTCTCGGTGTTCAAACCACCGGAGCCTAAACATGCCCGCCAGACGTTGTGGGTAATGGCCGCCTGTATGGGTGTCCTTCTGCTCGGCAGCATCGGCCTGACCCAGTATTTTGGCATCACCGCCGGGGAAAATGACACCATCCTGTCGGCGCTGGCACGGCACATCTTAGGTTCGGGGCCGCTCTATATCTTTGTTCAGGTTTCCGTACTGCTGATTCTAGTCGTCGCTGCCAATACCAGCTTTGTCGATTTTCCTCGGGTGGGTTCGCTGCTGGCGCGTGATCGTTTCCTGCCGCGCCAACTGAGCAGTCTCGGCGACCGTCTCGTTTTTTCCAACGGCATTCTGCTGCTGGCGGGTCTGGTGGCACTGCTGATCATCGTCTTTGCCGGCGACTCGCATGCGTTGATTCCGCTGTTTGCAGTGGGCGTGTTTTTGGCATTTACGTTGTCACAGGCGGGCATGGTCGTCCACTGGGTGCGCCTGCGCGAACCCGGATCGCGGCTCAAAGCAGTGATTAACGGCGTCGGGGCGTTGACCACGGGCATTACATTTATCATCGTCGCCGTCAGCAAGTTTTCTGAGGGCGCATGGATCATCGCCATTGTCGTACCGGTGGTCGTCATCTTCTTCCAGTCGGTGGAAAAACATTACGCCCAAATTGGCCCGCAGCTCTCGCTCCACAATGAAACTCCCGTGTCCGAGGCGCGCGTTTCAGCCCGGGTGGTGATGCCGGTCGCCAGCGTGCATCGCGGCGTAGTAAAGGCGCTGGCCTTTGCCCGTTCCATCTCCGAACATGTGACGGCCGTCTATATCGAACTCGACCCAACGGCGACCGCAAAAGTGCAGCGCGATTGGGAAGAGTGGGGTCAGGGTGTGCCGCTGGTTGTGCTGCCGTCACCCTATCGTTCGGTAATCGTGCCACTGCTGGAGTATCTTGACCAGACGGATCTGGAACACGCGGATGGTCAGACCGCTGTTCTGGTATTGCCGGAGTTTATCCCGGCAAAATGGTGGCACAACCTCTTGCATAATCAAACCGCCTGGGCGATCAAACTAGTGCTGATGTACCAGCGGCGGCGGTTGAGCAGCGGGCGCGTGATCATCGATGTGCCGTTCCAACTGCATTGAGCGTGCGAACACCGCCTTTGGAAAGTGTCAGTGAATGCAGTCAAGCTCAGGTAAAATAACGTCAATTAGGGATAAGTGGGATTGTATGTGCCCCTCTCCCACATAAGTGGGGAGAGGTAGACAAACCACACACTCTCTGCCTCCCCTCCCTGAATTCGGGAAGGGAGGCAGAGAGAAACATTATCCTTAACTCCCATTAAAGAGTAGAAGTAATCGCACATTGAATCAGGACGGCGCTTATCCAGTGTGAATAGTGAGCCGCCCTCCAGCTTGAGAGCAGAGCCTATGACGCAGCACCAACCGAGTATCTTCATCAGCCATAGTTCGCAGGATCGCGATTTCGCGCTCAAACTGGCGGATGCGCTCACCGACGGGGGCTATCGCCCGTGGGTGGATGTCGAAGCCATCCCTGACGGATCCTCATGGGCGCGCGAAATTGAAAAAGCGGTGACTGAGTGCGGCGCGCTGATCGTGGTCATGTCCAAGCCCGCGCGCGAATCGGAGTGGGTGGAGCGGGAAGTTCTGCTGGCGCTCGACCTGCACAAGCCGCTGCTGATCGCGCGCCTCGACGATGCGCCGCTGCCCATCGCGCTCATCAACCGCCAGTTCACCGACTTTCGCAAGCGGCACGAACCCGCCTTCAAACGGTTGATCGCGGCGCTCGGCAAAATCCAGTTCCATCAGCCGCCGCCCCCGCCGACCGGACGCGAGGCGATCAAGCTCGCGCCGACGCCGAATTCGCTCAATTACTTCAAATATATGGAGCAGCTGCCCAATGGCGCCGAGAATGCACGCATCGCCCGCAGCCTGTTCGAGTGGGCAAAGGATAACACCGACAGTCTGACCTTCAGCGGACGGAGCGAACCGGCTTTCCACGCGCACATCTGGGTGGGCGCGGGCGGGGTGGTGGTGTTTTCGGTGCGCTCGTTCAGCAAGCAGCCGGCCGTCGAAGTGCCGCTCCAGTATCTGATGCCGTTCCCGCCCTACGATCACGCGGATGAACGCCTGGCGGTGCTGGCGGCGCTCAACCGCCTGAGCACCACGCCGCTTGAGCCGTCGCGCGCGGATCGTCGCCCGACGCTGCCGCTCGCGGCGCTGGCAACTGGTGCCGCACTCGACACCTTCACGGCGCTGATGCGTGAGATTGTCGCGAAGATTCGCGCCGGAGCAACTGGCTAAAATCCGTCCACACCCCAGGGGTAGGTCTGCAATTGCAGGGACGAGGCATGGGGCTATTTCACAATTGGTGAAAATACTCTACCTCACCCCCGACCCCTCTCCGAAAAGAGGAGAGGGGAGACCGGCGCGATTTTTAAGTCTCCTCTCCCAAGGGCGAGGAGTAAATCCATCTCCCCTCCCTGAATTCGGGGAGGGGCCGGGGGTGGGGTCAGCAATGGCGGACGCCCGGTTGGGCGTCCCTACGAAATGGTTTCGATCCGCTTTTGCGCTTCGGTTACTGCGCCCGCATGGCCGCATTGAGCGCGATGCACGCGATGCATTCCCCGTCACTGCGCACCAGCGCATACCCGGCTTCGGGATCATCGTCGTACACTGTCGAATCCACGTTCCACACGATGAATAACTGCACGCGGCCATCGTTGCGGGCTTGCAGCGCCGCCTGCGCCAGCCATTCTGCCTGTTCGCTGAGCGATGTATTGGTCGCCCATTCGTACGCGGCGGGGAGCGCGGGCAGTCCGGCGCTCGTCAGGTAGCCGATCCGCGTGATGCACAGCGGTTTGTCTGGGAAGATCCCCGCCACGGTATCAAGCAGGGGAGTAAAGTAGTAGCTGTGATGCTCCGGCAGGCTGCGGCGGTCACCCGTGCTGACATACGGAGCCAGCGCGCCCTGCGTGTACTGCACGCCGATGCAGTCGGCGTAGTTCGCCGCGCCCGCGTCGGCCATCTGCCGCATGTACGCGCCGTCTTCGCAGCCGCTCGGCAGGCACGAGGCGAATAGGGGCGTTGGCACGGGCGCGCCACTGATCACCGTAACGGCGGGATTGGCCGTCTTGATGGCGCTGTAGGCGGTGCGCAGCAGGTCAGTGTAGGCGGCGGCGCTCACGCGGTCATCGGCCCAACCGCTTTCCATGTTCTGATTATTCCACACCTGAATCGCGTCCGGGCTGAGCGCGGCGACCTGCGCCAAGAACCCCGCGAAGGCGGCGTTGTAGGTTTCGGGATCGGCCGCCCATTCGGCGGGATCACCCTGCACGGCGAGCAAAATGCGGAACCCGTTGGCGCGCGCCGCATCGATAGCGCCCTGCGCGATCTCCGTGCCTGCGCCCTGCGTCCAATGGACGGCGCTGCTGGCCCACGTCATCGACGCGCGGCGCATCAGTTCAGGGTAGGCGAAGCTCAGCACTTCGCCGCCCAACTGAAAGTTGATCTGCGGCATGGCGGGGTCGGCGGTGACTTCCGGTGGAATGACGATTTCTGGGGTGGCTTCGGCGGTGCTCTCCGGCGACACCCCTGCTGTATCCGCCGCCGGGGTCGGCGTGGCCGCGGGGGCGGCGGTCGCTGCCAGCGTTGGGGCAGGCGTCGGCTCGACGCCGGGGATGACGAGAATTTGCCCCTCATAGATCAGATCCACGCTCGGCAAATTGTTGGCCGCTGCGATGGCATTCGCGGTGACGCCAAAGCGCGCAGCAATGCGTCCGAGCGTATCGCCCGGCTGAACAACATAGGTCGTCTCTTGCGCCAACACAGCCGTGCTGACGAGGAGCAGGACGACGATCACAAGAAGTAGTCGGCGCATACGTGGTTTACCAAATCGTGTAGGCAAGCGGTCAGTTCCCGCCCACGTTAACGTGGTTCGGGGCTGCCTTTATTATACGAGATGATCGTTTGAAAGCTCATACAATCATTAAGTCTGTCCGATCTACGGGGAAAAATACCCCTTCCAGATTTGCATTTTTAGAACAAATATGCTATCCTGATCTGGCTTTTGGTAAACACCGCTATAATGGATGACACGGTTTAATCGTGCTTAAAGGGGTTGGGGGACGTGGCAAAAAGACCAGCAAAAGAGCCAAAAGGTTCAGGCGAGGAAGTCAGTCAGCTCGCGATGGGCGATGAGGGTCGTCTGAAAGCGCTGGATGCAGCGGTCAACGAACTCACGAAACGCTTCGGTGATGGTACGGTCGTGCGCCTCGGCGATGCGTCGCACATGGTGGTCGATGTCATCCCCAGCGGTTCGCTCACCGTAGATATTGCACTCGGCGTCGGAGGTATTCCGCGCGGGCGTGTGACAGAAATTTACGGCCCGGAAAGCTCGGGCAAAACAACGCTGTGCTTGCATGTGGTCGCCGAAGCGCAGAAGCGCGGCGGCATTTGCGCGTTTGTCGACATGGAACACGCACTTGACCCGCATTATGCGGCGCGCATCGGCGTGAACGTCGATACGCTTTACATTTCGCAGCCCGATACGGCGGAACAGGCGCTCGAAATCACGGAGACGCTGGTGCGTTCCGGCGCGCTCGACGTGGTGGTGCTGGACAGCGTGGCCGCGCTCGTGCCGCGCGTTGAAATCGAAGGTGAGATGGGCGAGAGTCATGTTGGCGTGCAGGCGCGCTTGATGAGTCAGGCGCTGCGTAAGCTCTCCGGCGCGATCAAGCAGTCGAATGTCTCCGTGCTGTTCACCAATCAGATCCGTGAGAAGATTGGTGTGATGTACGGCAGTCCGGAAACTCAGCCGGGTGGCCGCGCGCTGAAGTTCTACGCCAGCGTGCGCCTTGATGTGCGTAAGCTCGAATCGATCAAGGCGGGCGGCGGCGAAGTCGTCGGCAACCGCACCCGCGTACGTGTGACCAAGAACAAGGTCGCGCCGCCGTTCCGCGAAGCCGAATTCGACATCATGTTCCTCGAAGGTGGCATCAGCAAGAGCGGTGAAGTGCTCGACCTCGCCACCGACCTGAACATTGTCGAGAAGCGCGGCGCGTTCTATCGTTACAATGATGGCCTGCTCGGTCAGGGGCGCGAGAACGCCAAGCAGTTCCTGCTGGAAAATCTGCCTGTGCGCGATGAAATCGAAGCGGCGATCCGCGAACGCTATGGTCTGCCCGCCGCGCCGGTTGATGTTCGCCGGGCCGTGCCCGCGCCGGAAGCACCACCACCTGCCCCGGCACCACGGGGTGCGCGTCGGAGTGAAGACGGCAATGGCGCCGCGACCCCGCAGCGCCTGCTCGACGACGAAGCTTTCGAAGAGTAGCTGCAAACCTCACCCCGCTGCGCTTCGCTTAGCTCCCCCTCTCCTCTAGGAGAGGGGGTTGGGGGGTGAGGTTTCTTGCTCTAGCTTGCGCCGAGATCTTCCAGCGCGACGCGGGCGGGGGTGAAGTTGGGGTTGAAGCTGATTGCCCCGTTGAAGTTGCTGATTGCCCGGTCCGTCTCACCCATGCCCAGACGCGCTAACCCACCGTAGTAGAACGTTTCCTCGACATACTGGCCGCCGCCGTCATTCAGGTTGGCCTGCGCCAGCGCGATCACCTTGTCATACTGCTGCGTCTGCACATACGCTTCCAACATGCCGAACTGATACCAGTTCATGCGCCACGGCAAGCCGCCGCCGACGTTGCGCGCCTGATCGTAGGCCACCGACGCTTCGACATACATCCCCAGCCCGGCGAAACTCGTCCCCATGTTAAACCACGCGAACGGATCCTGATCGTTGGCGATGGCTTCGGCGCGCGCCAGATTGAGCGCGTTCTGCCAGTTGGTCGTCTCATCGGCATCATCGCCGAGGAGCGCCATGACTTCAGCCTCGCGCGTGATGTCGTAGAGTACGATGTACAGGTTGTTGAACTGCCGCCAGTACGTGTTGACATGATCGTAGCTGTAGCCGAGGTTCGGACCTTCATAGCTGTCGTGCGTGGTGATCGTCTGCGCGCCATCGTCATAGCCGATCACGAGCAGGTAATGACCCATCCAGCCGAGGTTTTCGCCGGGCGGTTCATAGCCCGCTTCGATCATCACCGGGAAGTCATTCGAGATGAACTGCCGCAGCGTATCCAGCGATCCACCCTGCCGCACGAGCGCGCGCGTCGTGCCGGGCAGGTGATTGTTGACGTACTCCACGATCTGCCACGGGCTGACGTTCTTATCTTCCGGGTTCGGTTTCAGCCACTGCGCCGCCGGGTACTGGTCGGCTTCGTAGCCGAAATAGGTTAGGCCCATGGTCAGCGTCGCCGGGCCGCAGTTATTCCAGTCCTGATAGATGTGCTGCACACCATTCAGTTGATAAGCAGCCGGGACGGTCGTTTGCGCCGCTGCCGTGCCTGTCATGATCAGCAGGCTGATCAACACCGCGCCAAGGCGGATGAGAGATTTCATGTTTCCCCACTCAATACTTTACGTTTTCCGTGCGCGTCCCATTATATAGTGAAATGAAGACAGAATCCTCTACGAATAGCCCACGCTAGGCTTTCGCAATTCTTAAGTCTGTGTCATATACTTAGGCGCGTTTAGGCGTTAAAAGGACTCCTATGCAGCTTGATCATTTCTTGGGCAAACAAATCGACGCATTCACCATCCAAGAGCGCATTGGTCAGGGTGGCATGGCGACGGTCTATCGCGCCTTTCAAGCTTCCATGAATCGCTCGGTCGCGCTGAAAATCATTTCGCTGAACCCGTCCCAGGGCGAACGGGATGAGTTTCGCTCGCGCTTCGCCCAGGAAGCCAAGCTGATCGCCTCGCTCGAACACATCCACATTCTGCCCGTGTATGACTACGGCATCGTCAACAATGAGATCGCGTTTCTGGCGATGCGCTTGCTGCGTGGCGGCTCATTGAGCGATCTGCTCAATGCTGGCCCGCTGGGTCTGGATCGCACGGCAGAAATCTTCACGCAAATCGCGCGTGGGTTGGCTTACGCGCACAGCAAAGGTGTCATTCACCGCGACCTGAAGCCGAGCAATATCCTGCTGGACGATACCGGCAATGCCTACCTGACTGACTTCGGCCTCGCGAAAATCCTCGAAAATTCGGAACAGCTCACCAAGACCGGAAATATCGTCGGCACGCCGACCTATATGTCGCCGGAACAACTGCGCGGCGACCCGCTTGATCACCGCTCGGATATTTACAGCATGGGCTGCGTGCTCTATCACATGCTCGTCGGGCGGCCGCCGTTTGAAGCTTCCGAGACGAACATGGTGTCGGTGATCTACCAGCATCTGGAAAAGATTCCCGCGCTGCCGAGCTCGCTCAATCCGATCATTCCGCCGGGCGTCGAAGCGGTGATCATGCGCGCGCTCGCCAAGAAAGCCGAAGACCGCTTCAGCACGGCGGGTGAGATGGCGGATCACCTGAATATGGCGCTCGGGCGTAAAATCAGCACTGCGACTTACCCGGCGGTGCACCTGCCCACGGCCACGCGGGAAACGGGCAAGGCCGAAGTCCGCAAGCCGGTGTTCACGGCGCGCATGGCCGCGCTGGCTGCTCTCGTCGTGATTGTGGCACTGGTCGCCTTGCTCACCATGCAGTTGACCGGTTCGGGCATTTTCACGCCAACCGCCATCCCCACGGCGACTCCGGTACCTGACCCAACCATCATCGAAGGCGGGCAGGGTACCGCCGAAGATGCCGTGCCGACCGCCGACGAAATCGCCGCGGCGCAGGCGCGGTTGGGCGCGAATGGCTTCATTGCCTACATCACCTGTAACCAGTCCAGCGAATATCACGCCGCGCAGGCCCGCGAAATGGCGGATGCGGCGGCGCGGTATCAGGTTGCCTTCCGCATCTACAACAGCGACAGCGACCGCTATAAGCAGGTCACGGAGCTGGAACGCGCGCGCGCCGATGGCGCCAAGGGCCTGATCATCTGCCCGCTGGACATGGATCTGCTGCGCGACACGCTGCTCTCCGTCGAAGCGGCGCGCATGCCGCTGGTGTTTATGTCCACGCAGAACGAAAGCTACGGCGGCGTGTTCCTCGCCGGGGATGATTACCTGATGGGCGTCGAAGCGGGGCGCGCGGCGGGCGAAATTATCCGCGATGAGCTGGACGGACAGGCCAATGTCATCATCCTCGATTATCCGTCACTGCCATACATCGTTGCGCGGGCTAACGGCATGCAGGACGGCGTGCTGGAAGTCGCTCCGGCGGCGCGGATCATCGGGCGCTACCTCGGTGCGATTCGCGACAATGGCCGCGAATCGGTCGCCGACCTGCTCGATCAGGGTGTCGATTTCAATGTGATCCTCAGCATCAACGACGCGGGGTCGTATGGCGCGATTGACGCGCTCGAAGATCACGATATCGATCCGTCACAGGTGATCATCAGCAGCGTCGATGCGGAAGCGTTCGCGCGCGGCTACATCCGCGACAACTACTTCATGCGCGCATCGGTCGATGTCGGGCGTGAATTGTTCTCACAGACCGGTATCGACGCGATGGTCAAACTGCTCGCTGGGGCAACGCTCTCGGAGACGTTCCTCGTCCCGCCGGGTGACGTGATCACCCGCGAAGATCTTGTGACCGAATAGCCGCACGTCCGGACACCCCATCTCAGAAGCAGCGATTTCCCTAACCTCAGCGTTAAGTCTCCTCTCCCATGGATTGAAGACGGGATACTTTTAACGCTCGAGTTCTTGGAGGGATACGCTTCTGCGCGTCTGTGGTCAGCGGACGGCCAGAAAGGCTTGTCCGCAAACGGCTAACCATTCTTCATGGCTCAGACATGGTAATTCGAGTTCACCCCTCATCCCTCACCCACTCAAGCGGGGAGGGGGAAGAAACATGATTTTGCTGTCTCTCCTCCCCGAATTCGGGGAGGGGCCGGGGTGGGGAGGGCCGTTTGATTTGCGGACAAGCCTAGAGGGTCGTCCATCCAATGGGTTGTTTGAGGGAAGTGCACCTCGAAATGTTAGAACTGTCCTGCCGAGCACCCAGCGGAGAGTGAGTTTTGAAGAAACACCTGTCTCGTCCTCTCCTTGCGGGGAGAGGCTGCCGGTGACTCTCCCGTAGGTACTCCAGTCGATTTGGAAGCGGCGTATACCCCTTTGGCCAGGCTGCCCCTGATTCAATGGTGAGCGGAGTGAGACTCATAATCTTTAAGTTTGTAATACTTTATTTAATATAAAATACAGGAACAGAAATAATTGCTCACAATGACAGAAAACTGAGTATAATGGCCTTGATTTATCTACCGTGAAGGTCACGTCCTATGCCCGAAACGTGGTCAGGTCGACAAATCGGAGACTTTATCGTCGAGGAGCGCATTGCGCGCGGCGGGCTCTCGACGATTTATCGCGCGCGGCAGATCTCGGTCAATCGCTTTGTCGCCCTCAAAATCATCGACCTCGGCGGCGACATTCCGGATCGTGCGGCTTTTCGCGCGGCGTTTGAGCGCGAAGTCGCGATCACGGCCAGCCTTGAACACATTCATATCCTCCCCGTCTATGGGTACGGCCTCGTCGACGACTCGTATGCCTATATCGCCATGCGCTTGTTGAGCGGCGGCGCGCTGACCGATTTGATTCGACAGGCGCCGCTCACGCTGGATCGCGTCGGCGATCTGCTCAGCGATATTGGGCAGGGGCTGGATTACGCGCATCGCAAGGGCGTACTGCATGGTGATCTCAAACCGAGCAACATCCTGCTGGATGATGCGGGACGCGCTTATCTCTCCGATTTCGGCGTGGCGTCGGTGATCGCCAGCGCGATCGATCCGCTGGTCAGCCAATCGCTCAACAAGCTGCCGCTCTACGTGGCGCCAGAGCGACTGCGCGGCGAAGACGGCAATGCTCGCTCGGATATTTACAGCGTTGGCGCGCTGCTTTATCACCTGCTGACGGGACGTCCCCCTTTCGAACTGGACGAGGGCGGCTTAGGCAGTCTGATGTTTCGCCAAATGGAACAGGAACCGCTCCCGCCCAAGATCTTGAACCCGAGCATCTCTGCCGCCATCGACGCCCTGATCATGCGGGCGCTGCGCAAAAACCCGCAAGAGCGGTTTGCGACGCTGGCCGACATGACGGACAGCTACAACACGGTATTGGGCAAATCGACGCTGCAATGGCAGATGGCGTCCACGCTCACGCGCGTGCGCCGCCGCCGCTGGTGGCTCATCCCGATCATGGCGCTGCTGCTCGTCATCGCGGCAGGCGTGCTGATGGTCAGCCGACCCAGCCTGCCGACGACGCAGCCGCCCATCGTCATGCTGGAAGATGAGTTTGGCACGCTGGAAACGCTTACCCCCAACCAGAGCACATTGGATCGGGCGCGGGCCGTGCTGGGCAGCGACGGATTTATCGCCTATCTCAACTGCTCGCTGGATAACGTGTTGTTCGCTTCCCGCTCCCGCTACGCGCGCGAAATCGCCGAAAGTTTTGGGCTGCGGTTGGTGGTCTACGACGCGAGAAACGATCTGTATACCCAACTCACACAGATCGAACAGGCGCGGTTGGAAGGTGCCCGCGCGATCATCCTATGCCCCACTTCGTCCACTGAACTGACCGCGAGCATCGCCTCGCTGGAGGCGGCGAACATTCCGTTCGTGTGGGCGACATTGGTCGATGATCGTTATGGCCTGAAACTTGATTCGGACAATTACGCCGTTGGTCAGCGGATTGGTCAACTGGCAGCAGAGATTTTTAATGCGGAACGTGGCGGCGTGGGACGCTACATCACGATTGACTACGGCAATTTTGCCGCCGCGCAGCTCCGCGTGCAGGGCATGATGGATGCGCTGGCTGCTGCGGCTCCTAATGTTGAAAATGCGGGACGCTTCAATGCGGAGGGGCGCGATCTGCTCGCAGCCGCGGAAACGGATGTCGCCGCGCTGATCGCCGCCGGGGAAATCCCTGATGCGATCCTCTGCGTCGCCGATGCGTGTGCGTATGGCGCGATTAATGCGCTGACCAATGCGAATATCCCTACCAGTCAGGTATTCATCGTGAGCGCGGGCGCGGAACCGTTTACGCTCGATCTCCTCCGAACGGACAGCTATCTGCGCGGCAGCGTCGCCGTGGATCGGCGCGTCTCGGCGGGGTTGATGGTGTACGGGGCGATCGCGATGCTGGCGGGCAACCCGGTGCCCGAACTGCTGCGCTCTCCCCCCGACGCGATGATTACGAAAGAGAATGTGGCGAGTTACAATCCTAATTCGTGAGAATCTACAAAAATCTGTAAGATTTCACCTGCATTCAATTACGCTCTTTCGGTTATACTTGTAATGAAGACGACCTAACCTGACTTGTGGGGCATGTGCAGTCGATGATTGCTTCGACGTGGTCTTATCGTCGGGTCGGGGATTTCGAGATTGAGGAACGGATCGGACGAGGTGGCTCAGCCTCGGTCTTCCGGGCAAGGCAAGTACCGGTCAATCGCTACGTCGCCCTCAAAATCATCGACCTAGACGCGCAATCGAATGCGCTGGCCTTTCAGCGCTTCCAGCAGGAAGCTCATGTTGTGGCTTCACTGGAACATCTGCACATTCTGCCGATCTATGACTATGGTGTCATCGAAAACCAGCATGCGTATCTCGTCACGCGTCTGATGCATCGGTCGCTCAGCGATATGCTGCGCAGCGGCCCCTTGTCGATTGCGTCGGCTGCCAAAATCACCCAGCAGATTGGCAGCGCGCTCGCCTACGCGCATAGCTGCGGCGTGACGCACCGCGACATCAAACCGAGCAACATTTTGCTGGACGATACGGGTAACGCCTATCTGAGCGATTTCGGACTGGCGCGGCGCGACAACCCGGCGCAGTTGATCGGCGAAGAAGACCGCGGCATCATCGGCACGCCCAGTTATATCGCGCCGGAGATTTTGCTCGGCAAGCCCGCCGATCATCTATCGGATATTTACAGCTTCGGCGTGGTGCTTTATCACATGCTGACCGGGCGCGTGCCGTTTGAAGTCTCCAGCGGCTTGAATATCGCCAGCCTGTTTTACAAACATGTGCAGCAGGAGCCGACCCCGCCGCGCGAACTGCGCCCGGCAATTCCCCCGGCGGTTGAGCAAGTGATTCTGCGCGCGCTGGCGAAAAACCCGCAGGAACGCTACCTCACGGTCAATGACATGCTCGCTGAACTCCAGGTGGCGCTGAACCTACCCGCTTCACCGAGCGCGGCGGGGCTGCGGCGCCGCATGCCGTCACGAGTGGTGCTGCTGTTGGCGGTGCTCGCCGCGCTCATGGTCAGCATTCTCTACAACGCCTATCGCCTGACGACCCTTAACGCCGAGTCGGTCCAGATTGTGCAGGGGGCGACCGCCGTGTTAGGGGATCTTCTGCCGACGAGCAGCACCGTGGATCGGGCGCGTGCGGCGCTGGGCGAGCAGGGCTATATCGCCTATCTGGCCTGCGGTCTGCGCAGCTCCTGGCAGAATACCCGCGCCCGCGAACTGAGTCAGATCGCCAATGAGCTGGATATAACGCTGCGCGTATTTGACGCGCAGGGCGATACCTATACCCAGATGAGGCAGGTGGAGACCGCGCAGCTCGAAGGGGCGCGCGCGATCATTTTGTGCCCGCTGGATGCAGAATTGGCGGGCGAGATCGGACGGTCGCTGGCGCAGCGCGCTGTGCCGTTGGTGTACTCTCAGCCCATCGATCAGCCGTACGGCGTCAAGCTCGGCAGCGACGACCTGACCAGCGGCGAAGCGGGAGCGCGCCTGATGATCTACGCGATTGTGCAGCTTCTGGCGGGCGAGAGCGTCCCCGAAGTGCTGACCTATGGTCGCGAATTGCAGACTCCGTTCGACAGCGAACCTCCCCGCCGCACCCCGCTGCCCACCGCCTCGTGATTTAAGATTCTGTGAAATTCAGGCATGGGAATTGGTTCTCCCGGCATCTGTGTTTACAATTCACGTGATCCTGTTTGTACCTTCGCGCCCATCGCTGCCATGACAAGGAATGCACTCGGTTTTATGGACGGTCGGGTGGCTGTCTGCTCACATGGACGCGCAGACGTGCGTCCCGAAGGCTCAAGCCCATCAACTAGGGAGAAACTATGGCTCAAACGAGACGCATGACCCGTTTGCGGGAAAACCTGATTGCGTATGCCTTTTTATCCCCCGCCATGATTCTCCTGTTTTTGTTCGGCATCTTCCCGGTCGCGTTCGCGTTTTTCGTCAGCTTGCACCGCTGGCGGCGCTTCCCCGGCGAATATCTCGGCCTCGACAATTTCGCGCGCGGGTTAAGCGGGCTCACTTACGTGATCTTCTTTTGGATCGGCGTGGCGGTGATCCTCTATGCGCTGCTGCAGATCCGCGGGCTGTGGCAGAAACGCGCGGATCGGGCGCTGGTGTATCTTCTGCCGGGCGTACTCAACGGCGCGGCGCTGATTCTGTTCATCGGTTGGTTTACGACGGCGCTGGTACCCATCCTCAACATTCCGCAGCGGCTGCGCGGGCAAAACCTCGTGCAAGGTATCTTCGTGACCGAACTGGTCGCCAGTTTCCAACTGCCCGAAGTCCTCGCCGCATGGACACCCTTCCTGACCGTCGCGGTGATCGCCGCGTTGGCGAGCGCGTTGACCAGCGTGATTATTCGCGGCGTGGACTGGGGCGCGCACCTGTTCAAAGCGACGACCGCCGCCTTTTTGATCGGCATGGGCGCACTCACGATTCAGCTCACGCTGACGGAGATCGGCGCGGCGAGCGGTGACGCGCTGCTGCCCACGCAAATCCTCATGATTTCAATCGGCGCGGCGCTGCTGGTCGCCGGGTACGTGTTATGGACGCGGGGCGTGCGGTCGCATTCAAATCGGCGCTTCGGGCTGCTGGCTGGGGCGGCGCTGGCGTTGATGGTGGGCGGGGTGGTATTCGTCGCGGAACTGCCGCGCCTGCTGGCCGGTGGCGACGCGGAAGTGCTGCACACCTTCGGCATCACGGTGATGTTTGCGCTCGGCACCGTGCCGTTCCAACTGGCGATTGGGCTGGCGCTGGCGTATCTGCTGTTCCAGAAGATCAAAGGGCGCTCGTTCTTCCGCCTGGTCTACTTTTTGCCCTATATTCTGCCGTTCGTCGCCACTTCGATTGTGTTCAATCAGATTTTCTCGCAGCGCCCAGCCTCGTTTGCCAATCAGGTGATCGGTTTGTTCGGTATCCCCGACCAGAAATGGCTGCTGGAGGCGCAGGGTATCGTCGAACTGATCTTCGGTTCCAACGTGCCCGCCTTCCTCGCTGGGCCGAGCCTCGCGCTCATCGTGATCATGATGTATACCGTGTGGACATACATCGGCTATGACACGGCGGTGTTCCTCGCCGGGTTGGGCACCATCAGCGGTGAGTTGTACGAGGCGGCGCGCATCGATGGCGCGTCCGGGTGGTCGATCTTCCGCTACATCACGCTGCCGCTGCTTTCGCCGACCACCTATTTCCTCTCGTTGATCGCGCTGATCGGCACGTTTCAGGCGTTCACACAGATCTGGATTATGCGCACGCCCGCGTCGCAGAGTTCCGTGGATACGTTGAGCGTATATATCTTCGAGACGGCGCGCGCCACCGATCCCAATATGGGCTACGGGTCGGCGCTGTCGTTCGTGCTGTTCGGCGTGATTTTGCTGCTGACCCTATTCCAGAATCGTTTAGCTGAAAGTCGGGTGTTCTATGGCTGAAAGTGCCCGCCGCATCGATGTGACCGCCACGCAGCCCACCGCGCGCAAGCCGATCTCGTGGGGGACGGTGTTCGTCTACGCCGTGCTGATCATCGGGTTGGTGCAGGCGTTGTTCCCGTTCGCGTGGATGATCAGCGCGTCGCTCATGACGCAGGGCGAAGTCATTATGGGGCGGCTGTTCCCGGAAGTGCCGCAGTTTGGCAACTATGCTGAAGCGTGGGCGAAAGCCAATTTCAGTCAGTTTGTGTGGAACAGCGTGCGTATTACGGCGATCACGTTGTTCGGTCAGCTCGCCGTGTCAATTCCGGCGGCGTACGCCTTCGCCCGCATGCGCTTCTTCGGCAAAAACGTGTTTTTCACGCTGACGCTGGCGACGATCATGATCCCGGAAGTCGCCCGCTTCATTCCCAACTATCTCACCGTGATCTGGCTCGGACGTCTGAGCGAGAATTTGCTCGGCGTGCCGTGGATCAACAATTGGCCGGCGCTGAGTGTCCCGTTCTGGTCATCGGCCTTCACGATCTTCCTGCTGCGCCAGTTCTTCGCGCAGATCCCCGAAGATTTGTGGGACGCAGCCCGCATCGACGGGGCGGGACATCCGCGCTTCCTGTGGTCGGTGGTGATGCCGCTCTCGCGCGCGCCGATTATGACCTCGATCACGTTCGGGTTTATCGGCTCGTGGAATGCGCTCTTGTGGCCGCTGCTGGTCACGCAAACCGACGAATGGCGTCCGGTGGCGGTCGGCCTGACGAAGTTCGTGAGCAGCGACGCGCCGAATTCCGTGCATCTGCAAATGGCGGCGGGCGTCCTGATGATCATCCCGATCCTTGCGTTGTATTTCTTCACTCAGAAGCAGTTTGTCGAAGGCATTTCGTCCAGCGGCTTGAAAGGGTAAGTGCGCAAACTTCAGAGTGCAATTACAGGTTGCAACGCCAACACGGTAAACCATGAGGAGACGAATCTCAAACTCGGATTCGTCTCCTCATCGGCGCGACTGTATCAAGTGCAAGTTCAGTCCCAGAACACCCTACACGGCTTGCGTTTTTAGAACACCGAGGAGGGCGTCGAAATCACCTAAACCCTTTGAGATGCCCATATCCTCGTGCATGCCGCCGAATTGCTGTGCATTGAACTGCCACGGCATAGCTGAAAACGCACCTTTTGAGTGCCAGAACTCGATTTCCTTTGTGAAGTATGCGACTCGATCTGCCCCCGACGAGAAAGGCATGCCAATCTCCCCGGCATAAAAATCCTTGCCCATATGCTGGGCGATCTCCATATCGAGCAATCCTCTATCCTGATCTTCCTGTGACCAGTCCCCATAACGATGGATGCTCACGGCATCTACCAGTGTATAGAGCCGCTTCGTGAATTGACGTGGATCGACGCCGCTCGGGCTAACATGGGTGGAGTTGACCAGACCAATACTGACAGGCGTATTTCCGTCGATTGATTTGATTTCTCCTGCGGCTTCTTCGACAAAGCGCAGAAATGCCTCGCTTTCGGGAGCAGCAGCGGGTTGAGGATGGATGGCGAATTCATTGCCCAGTTCCCACATAGCAACTGCGGGATGGCTGCGTAATCGGCTAACCAGCGTTCGAGCGAACTCCAGGTAACTGTTCTTATCCCGGTAAATTCGCTGCAGCCAGTAATCTTTGTGTATTTGTCCATGCGTGTTCGGCACTTTATGCCAAATCGCATCTGTGTTGATCACGAAACCCGATTCACTGAATGCATCAGTCAAGCATACGATCGCATTCATACCACGCGCGTTCAGCTCATTGAGAGTCGCCTCGACCCGATCTGCACACTCGGACGCAGTCAGTTCAATGCGGCTGGCAAAGAAACGAACCGTTTTCACGCCATGATTATCAAGCAGGTCTAGATTGGTGTTCAATTCTGCTGAAGCAAAATTTCTCCATCCATAATAGGCCAGCTCGCGCATATTGACGCCCACACCCCAGGGCAGTTTTTTCAGCTGTGGTTGGGGAGATCGTGGATCCGGGGGCAGCGGTTGGACGAAACTTAAAGTCTCAGCCTCTTCAGTTTCTAAGATTTCTTTGACCCGATTGATGATCCGCATCCAGTCCAGACCGGCAGGGCACGCGGTCAGACCGACATTCTTGTGAATCGTGATACCAGTGCTGAGTCGTTCGTCAACCTCAGCCACGAACTCTGCGGGTATTTCATACTTCTTGCACAGCGTAGCAACTAACTGCGCACCTGCCTCGTATTCCGCATCGGTATAGCGATCTCGAAAGCCGTTATCTTGATGCTCGATGCCGATGCTTCGTAAGTTAACTTGCCAGTTTCCTGCCTGATGTGCAGTATCTTCGTCACGAACATACTGTTCGACCTTGCCACTAAATGTCACATAGTAGTGAGCCGAGACACCTCGTCCATTCGTCTGGAACCAGTTGAATAGGCTGCGATCAGCCATTCCCTCGATCTTCCGCGCTCCCTCAGAATGCAAAACGATTAACTGAACCGAATTGCCTTTCCGCCCATTCGTAAAATTGTTCTGATTGTCGATGAGCTTCTGAATAACGTCCACGTTTGTTTCCCTTCGCTAAAGCTGCCAGTCGACATGTTGGTGCTTCTACCCGAAGATGGCGAAAACGGTGGTTAAATATTGGAGGCGATATGAGTTAGTATAGGACGATTACTCTAAGCGATCAAGTAGTCTTGTATATTTTATCATTATAACAATAATGTTAGAAATATGGGATTCGAAAACGGCTCTGCCGCAAACTCCAAGGCACTCATCGATGTATTTGGCAGCAGCCCACTTTAACAGCAATGCGCCTTTCTGTGTGGTGCTTACTTCATCACGCAGCGGCAGTTTGTCGAAGGCATCTCCTCTAGCGGGCTGAAGGGGTAAAGATCGGCCTCACCCCCAGCCCCTCTCCGAGCGGAGAGGGGAGTCAAGTCCCTCTCCCGAGCGAGAGGGACTTAGGGTGAGGCCAATTCGGGGTAAGGTTGATTGCCCTCCCTTCCTGAAATCCTCAAAAATTGTAAATTTATTCCGCCCTAGCCCAAACGAGGTAGTCAAACCGCTATTTTTATATAGAATGCTTCTTATAAGCATTCATGTAATGTCCTAACAACTGCACAGCACTAGCCTTTATCCAGCATCTCATTCCTGCTTTTGAGGCCATTTATGCGTTCACGCTTCCAGCCCCTGTCCTTGATCACCTTCGTGCTCCTGCTCTCATTCGGTTTGCTCAGTGTGGTCGATACGCATTCCGTCAGCGCCGCGCCCGCCAATGACAATTTCGCCAACGCCATCACCATCGACCCGGCGGCGCTGCCCTACGACCTCACCCAAGACAATACCGACGGGACGATGGAGGTGGGCGAACCATCGGTAATCGGCTGCCGCGCCGCGAAATCGCTGTGGTGGAACTTTACGCCGACGGTGAGCGGCAGCTACCAACTTGATACGTTCAGCAGCGATGTCGCTAAAGACACCGTCCTCAGTGTGTGGACGGGGGATGCGGTAGACGCGCTGACGCTCGTCGACTGTAACGACGATAGTTCTGGACTTCTGCGCTCTAAGCTGGTGCTGATACTCACAGCGGGCACGACCTATCGCATTCGCGTCGCCGACTACAATGGTGGTCAACCACTCGGCTTACTCGGGCTGCACGTGCAGCTGCTCACCGCCGCGCCGAGCGGCGTCACCATCAGCGCCATTCCCGACACAGCGCCCCGCGACGGACAGTCGGTTGTGCTCACGGCGAATACCAGCAGCGGAGCCGCGCCGTTCACCTATCAGTGGTATCAGGGCGCGGCGGGTAATACATCGAACCCGCTTGGCGTGACGACGCAGGCGATCACGGTCGCGCCAACGCCGAACGGGAACTACGACTACTGGGTGCGCGTCAGCAATGGAGGCGGGAGCGCCGACAGCGCCACGACGACGCTCACTGTGCGCCCCGGCAACGATGATTTCGCCAGCGCCTACACCATCGACCCGGCGGCGCTGCCCTACAGCCGCGCGCAGGCCAACACCAACGCGACCACCGAAGCCGGCGAGGTAACGAAGGTTTGTTTTTCGAACACGACTGGATCACTGTGGTGGAATTTCACACCGACCGTGAGCGGTACGTATCAGGTCGATACCTTTGGTAATGCTGGTGCCACCGTCGATACAGTGCTCAGCATCTATACGGGGTCAGCGGTGAACGCGCTGACCGAGGTGGGTTGCAATGATGAATCCAATGTCGTCCTCTATCTTTCCGAGCTCACGCTGACGCTGACAGCCGGCACAACTTACCGCATTCGCGTCGCTGAATGGGGCTCAACGCTTAGCGGCGGAACGGTGGTGTTGAACGTGCAGCGGCTGTTCCCGTCGGTGAGCATCAGCGCGCCGGACGCGAGCGCCAGTGAAGCGCCCGACGCCGGCACATTCCGCATCACGCGCACGGGACCGACCACACTCCCGCTCGATGTCGATTACACGATCGGCGGGACAGCGGTTGCGGCGGACTACACGCCCACGCTGACCGGGACGGCGACCATCCCGGCGGGCGCGGCCTCGGTCGATGTGACGATCACGCCGGTCGACGACAGCAGCGTGGAGGGCGATGAAACGGTGATCCTCACGCTGGCAGCAAATGCGAACTACGTCATCGACAGCACGCCCGCCAACCAGTCGGCGACGGTGACGATGGTTGACAATGACAGCGCGTCCGTGCAGATCGATACCAGCGCCGGGTTGACGACCACCGAAGCGGGCGGCACGGCGACGATCAGCGTTGTCCTCAGCAGCCAGCCCAACGCGGATGTGACCGTCAGCCTGAGCAGCGCCAACACCGCCGAAGTGACGGTCAGCGCGCCGATCATTTTCACGTCCGCCAATTGGAATCAGCCGCAAACGATGACGCTCACGGGCGTGGATGATGCTCTGGCGGACGGCGACACGCTCACGACGATCACCGTGGACGCGGCCAGCCCAGATGCGAATTACGATCAGCCCGCGTTCACGACCTTCGATATCACCAACACCGATGACGACGTCAGCGGCATCACGGTGACGCCGGTCGCCTTCAACATGACGGAGACGAGCGCGCCGCAGACGTACAGCCTGACTGTCACTACCCTGCCGAGCGCCCCCTTCACGCTGGCAGTCAGCTTTGACCCGGCGCAGGTCACGCTCAACGGCAGCAGCGTGTCGCCGCTGCTGTTCACCATCAGTGCTGAGGGCACGATCAGCGTGACGGTCGATGTCCTCGAAAACCCGACCAGCAACACCGACCGCGTGACGACCATCGCCCACAGCATCAGCGCCAGCGGCGCGGCGGAATACCCGACGAGTTTAGCCGTTCCGAGCGTCACGATTACCATTGGCGATGTGCCGCCGCCGCCTCCTACACCGCTGTGTGAAGAGCACAACTTCGCCGAGGGCGGGGTCGTGCGCGTGAGCGCGCCGGACAGCCTCAGCTATGCGATCAATTGTCGCATCCTCTACCAGAATGGCGGCTCGACCACGTGGTTGGGCAGTCCGCTCTATACCGAAGGCAACCTTGGCGTGCCCGGTCTGCTCGAACTCGGCGTGCAGCAGGCGATTGACATTTTCAGCCCGGCGGGGTTGACCTACTTCGATGGCGGGGCGGTCTTCTGCCTGCGCGGGCCGGGCACGCTGATCTGGTTGGCGGCGAGTGGCATTCCGCGCCACGCCGAGATCATCGGCAGCTACACCGTGCCGGAGTTCGCCGGGTTCACGTGCGCGACGCTGTTTGAACCGGGCACGCTCGTGCTCGTCAGCGACAACCCGCTCGACTGAGAACACTCGAGTATAAAAAGACGGAGTTTCGGCTCCGTCTTTTTGATTCGGGTAAAATGGACACAACCACGGGGGTTATCAGAGGGAGCACACCATGACTTCAGGCCATATCCAGACGCTGCGCGGAGATATACTCGCGGCGGCGCTCGGTCGAACGGTGCCGCACGAGCATCTGTTTGTCGATTTACGTGGGCCGTTCGTCCCCGGCTACGCGCAAGCCGATCCCGAGCGCGTCGTCGAGCGGATGCGGCCGTATCTCGACGAACTCGTCGCCCGTGGGGTGACCGCGCTGGTCGACTGCGCACCGCCCGGCGTCGGACGCAATGTTGCGGTGCTGCGGCGGCTCGCGGCGGCGACCCCGCTGCACGTCATCGCGCCGACCGGGGTGTACAAGGAAGGCTTCATCCCCGCCGACCTGCTCGACCTGACCCCGGAAGCGCTGGCCGACCGCTGGGTGCGCGAATTGACCGAAGGCATGGACGGTACCGACTGCCGCGCAGGGTTCATCAAAGTGGCGTTGAGCGATCACGGCCCCACGCCGATTGAGGTGCGCAATCTGCAGGCAGCAGCACTCGCCAGCCAGCAGACCGGGGCGGTCGTGGCGAGTCATACGATTGGCGAAGCCGCGATTCGCCGCGAGGTTGAGGTGCTGGAACGCGCCGGGCTGGATTTGCGCCGTTTCATCTGGGTGCATGCGCATACCGTACATGATCCAGCCCTGCACGTCGAAATGGCTCAGCGCGGCGTGTGGGTGGAGTTTGACGCGATTGGCGCGGAGGCGTGGATGGATCAGCCGCTGCTGCTCGATCTGGTCGTCCGGCTGATCGAGGCGGGCTATGCGGAATACATGCTGCTGTCACATGACGCAGGGTGGTACGATCCCGCGCAGCCTGATGGTCATCCGCGTCCCGATGGGATTCGGGGCTATACCGCGCTGTTTGACACTTTCATTCCGGCTCTGCGCGCCCGTGGAGTTACCCAAGCCATCATCGACCAGATCACGATCACCAATCCCGCCCGCGCCTTTGCGCTGGCCTAAGTCGCAGCGCGTTGAGGGTCGGCTTTGCTGCACCCCAAAACATGAATAATTACTCCTGTAAAATGAGCGATCCATTGAGGACTATATTCGTAAAATAGTTTGCTTATGTGAGATTTTACGCATAGAATCACTATAGGCTGACACAACATTGAGCAGCCGGATTGCGCTCAGAGGTAATCTATGCACCGCAGAACGTCGCTCATGATCGGAATGACGCTCGTCATCCTCCTCGGAATCCGAATTCCGCTGTCGGCCGCGCCCCTGCCGCAAACTGACGACAACACCTTTGTCGTCTGGGGACCTTCCGGTTTGGAACTGGACACCTACATCACGGCGACGTTTCAAGCCCGGCATCCCGAACTTGAAATCATCATCACCGACCAAGGGTGGGATGAAGCGCTGCGGCAAAATCTGCAGAACGCCATCCTCATGGGGCGTCCGCCAGATGTGGTGATCGGCGAGAATTACTTCCGCGCCTTTGCCGCGCAGGGGGATCTACTTCCGCTCGATGACATTATTGCCCCGTATGTTGACGATCTGATTCCGGCGACCTATGCCGCCGCGATCTACGAAGACCATGTCTACGCGATCCCTATGTTCACCGGGGTATTTGCGTTTGAACGCAACTGCAGCGTCCTCGAGGCGGCAGGGTTGAACTGTGACGAGCCGCCGCAGTACTGGGACGAACTGCTGAGCGAAACGGACGCGATCACCGCGGCGGGCGCGGGCGATTACTTCGGCTACACGCTGCAAGGGCCGGGCGGTACGGCGGTCGGCGCGGCGTTTCGCATCGCGGTCTATCAGGCGCAGCTCGACGCGCTCCCGTGTGTCGATGATGCCTGCACTATCCCGATTTTTAACGATCCGGATGTGATTCCGGTCTACGAGATGCTGCGCGAACTCGCCGCGTACACCCCGCCCGGCTTGCTCAATAACACGAATGAAGGGCAGGTCTACGAAGCGCTGTTCCGCGGTGTGTCCGGTTATCAGATCGCCGGGAGCTGGCATGTCGGCTGGGCGACGACGGCGGGCTGTACGACCTGCCGCTATTCCAGCATTCCGATGCCGCGCGACGGTCATGCCGCGAACATGCTGGTGGGCAATGTGCTGTACGGCGCGCCGAGCGCTGGTCGACATCCGGAACTGGCGAAGGAATGGCTGGAACTGTTGATCAGCCGCGAAGCGCAGGAGCGCGTCTTCCCGCTGCTGGGTCGCTTGCCCGTACGTCGCACAGTTCTGACGCGCCTGGAGGCTACGGTCGACCCCGCGACCGCCACCTTCATCGATGAACTGCTCAACGCGGATCTGGCGATTCTTCCGCAGTGGGAAAGCCATCCGCGCGAAACGTGGACGATTTACAATGAGCTGCTCTCGGGCGTGCTCAAATCAGATCGACCAATTCCCGAACTGATGCAAGAGGCTCAAGCCCAGCTTGAGTTGCTCCGCGACGGGTAGCAGCGAGACGTTATGCGGCGTATCGAGAAAGCTTTCGCATCCATTCAAGCGCGGTTGTTAGGCGTCTTTTTCATCAGCGCGCTGCTCAGCATCGCGATTGTTTTCGTCTTCAACCAATGGCTGCGCGCGCAGCTCGTCAGCGAAGCCGACAACGCGCTCATGGTCAGCGCCATGCAGCTCGCCAACCGCGTTGACGAGTTCAACCGCAGCAACCAGCAGGTGTTCAATGTGGGGTCGCGCCTGCCGTCGCTCGTCGATTACCTCGAAGCGAGCGAAGAGGAACGCAGCGATGTGGAGTTTCAAACGCGCATTCGCATCATCCTCGACTCGCTCGAAGTCGAGCCATGGGATGATCACTACATCCTCTCACAAGCCATCCTCAACCAGGATGGAATCAACATTCTGGATACGGCGCGTGAAAACGTGGGCGCGGACGAATCCCAGACCGATTACTTTCGCGACGCTTTCATCGGCAGTTCGATCAACATTTCGCCCGTCGAATATCGACCGGAACGCGGCGGCGTCTACTTCTACTACGGCATTCCGCTCCGCTCCCGGCATGCGCCCAATTCGATCCTCGGCGTACTGCGCATTCAGGTCGCGATTGCGACCGTTCAAAACATCATTCTCGAAAACGCCCGCGGGCAAAACATCAGCATGTTCGATCAAAACTTTGTGCGTATCGCCGAGACCGAACGCGAAGACCTGCTCTTTCGCAGTATCGCTACCTACACCCCCGACGAGATCCGCGCCTTACAAAACGACCATGTGCTGCCGCCGCTGGCGGATGACGAACTCAGTCAACCAGTGCCCACGCTGGTCGACCTGCTGAGGCGCACACATCAGACGCAAGTGGCTTCCGGCCCGCTGCTGCCGGATGGCCCGGAAGAGCGCATCGCCATCGTCAAGCTGCAGACTGTGCCGTGGTATCTGGTCATGTCGCAGGCGACCAACCCGTATTTCGAAACGGCGCAGCGCCAGACGACCGGACTCGCGGTGCTCGCCAGCGCCTTGACGATTGTCGCCTTGTTCGCCTCGCTGCTCCTCTCGCGGCGCATCACCGATCCGATTCGCGCGCTGACGCGGGTCGCGGAACAGGTTGCCGAAGGGCAGCTCAACATCAAAGCGCCGGTCACTTCAAAAGATGAAGTTGGCACGCTCGCCCGCGCCTTCAATGTGATGACCGCCGAACTGCAATTAGCCCACGACACGCTGGAAGATCGCGTGGTGAAGCGCACACAGGAACTTTCTGAGACCAACGAGCGGCTCAAACACGAGATTCTCGAACGCGAACGCTATGAACGGCAGGCGCTGGATCTCGCTATCGAGCATGAGCGCCGCCGCATCCTCTCTGACTTCATTCAGAAGGCGTCGCACGAATTCAAAACACCGCTCTCGATCATCAATGTGAATTCGCATCTGATTAAGCGGTTGCTCCCCGAAGATCGGCAGCGCCTGGTCAACACCATCGACGATCAGACCAAATACATTGACGGGTTGGTGTCGCGCATGGTGCTTATGTCACGCTTGGACAGCGGCATTTCCACTCCGCTGGAACATTTGCCGATTGATGATATTGTCCGCGCCCTGTGCGCCAATGCCGAGAGCAGCCATAAGGAAAAACCGCTGACTCTCAACCTCGATCTATGTGCGCCGGACGCTTGGGTCTTTGCCGACCGTGAACTCCTGTTAGTCGCGCTGCAAAATCTGCTGGATAATGCGCTCAAATACTCGGGCGATCAGGTTGAGATTACGGTGAGCAGTCGCATGGAGGCGGAGATGGTCAGCCTGACGATTGCGGACAAGGGCATTGGCATCCCGGTCGAACTGCACGCCCGCGTCTTCGAACGTTTCTACCGCGTGGACGAAGCCCATTCGACACGTGGGTTTGGGCTGGGACTGCCGATTGCCAAACGTATCATCGAGAGCGTGGGCGGCACGATTGATCTCACCAGTGCGGTCGGCGCGGGGACAACGGTCATGGTGCTGCTTCCGGCGACGATCAAACCGGCGCATCGCCCGCTGTTTGCCGGGCAGCCACAATCCGAAGACACCTCCTCCAGCGCGATGCTGCGCTGACTGACCACCGGCGCGGGTTCTAGGTGTTGGCATTGTCCCGCCTATGATTGGTTTCAGCCGTGGCGGGCCAACCGCTCTCGTTCGGACAATCCTCCTATCCCTTCATAACAGAATAGAGCGCATGGCTCGGTGCGACGTTGTCGGTTCCCCTCTGAATCGGAGATCGAGTGCCGAAGCAATTCGCTTTGCGCACGCCGACCGATCCGTGCCCCAACCCGATCCGCAATAGATCGTTACCGGGACTGCTTGCAAACGCATAAAGGCTGTGCCACAATCACAGATGCACATTTGTCGCAGCAAAACAAACCCCAATTTTCAGTGTACTTGTACCAGACGGAGTCCTTTTTTCATGCGTGAACTAAACTCAACGGAAAATCTCTTAATTATCATCGTGATGGGTATTGCTTTTGCCGGGATCATCTACGCGGCGTTCCTCGCGCGGCAGATTCTCTCGGAAAGCAAAGGCTCCTCGAAAATGCAGCAGGTGTGGGGCTTCATCAAGGATGGGGCGAACGCCTACCTGCGTTCGCAGTTCCGCATCATCGGCGTGCTCGTCGCCGTGTTGGTCGTCGTGTTGTTCTTCAGCGTTTACCTGATCAACCCGACGCCCTATGCTATCGAACACTTCTGCCCGGATGTGGCAGATGCTGCCCGCGCTGGCGTCCAAGCGGACGAAATCCGCGCTAGTGTGGCAGCCCAGAACCCCAATATCACGAATGTCAGCGAACTGACGCTGCTGCAAGAGAACGCGGTCGTGTACGCGGAAGAAGCGGCCATTGTTTCGCGCGGCATTCTCCCCGCACCGGAAGGCTGCGACCCGGCGCGTACCACCATCGCCATCGGGCGCGCGGGCGCGTTCCTGATGGGCGCGCTGTTCTCGGCGGCGGTCGCGTTCATCGGCATGAACATGGCCGTGCAGGGCAACGTGCGCGTCGCGGCGGCGGCGGTTGATCCCAAGCGCGGGTATGCGGATGCGCTGCGCATCGCCTACCGTTCCGGCACCATCACCGGGATGCTGACCGACGGCCTCGGCTTATTCGGCGGCACGGTGATCTTCATCCTGTTCGGCATTGCTTCCCCGGATGCGCTGCTCGGCTTCGGCTTCGGCGGGACGCTGCTGGCGCTGTTCATGCGCGTCGGTGGCGGTATCTTCACCAAAGCGGCGGATGTTGGTGCTGACCTCGTCGGCAAGGTCGAAGCGAACCTCCCCGAAGACGATCCGCGCAACGCGGCGGTGATCGCCGACCTCGTCGGCGACAACGTCGGCGACTGCGCCGGGATGGCGGCGGATATCTTCGAAAGCTACGAAGTGACCATCGTCGCGGGTTTGATCCTCGGGCTGGCGCTGGCGACCGTCACGCGCTCCCCGATCTGGATCGTGTTCCCGCTGGTGGTGCGCGGGATCGGCGTGCTCAGCTCGATCATCAGCACCTACCTTGTGCGCTCGACGACGGGCAAAGACGCTCTGAGCGCGATTACGCGCGGCTTCTACAGCGCGGCGGCCATCAGCATCGCCATGTTCGGCGTTTTCACCGTGTTCTACATGCGTGAACCCAACATCAATCAGGGCAATATCGTCTGGCAGCCGCTCGCGGCGGTCGTCGTCGGGATCATCCTCGCCGTCGTGACCGATCGCGTCACCGCCTACTTCACCGACACCGAACACGGCCCAGTGAAGGAAATCGCCAAGAGCACCCAAACGGGCGCGGCCACGACGATCCTCAGCGGGTTGTCGAGCGGTATGGAAAGCAGCGTGTGGGCGATCCTCGTGCTCTCCGGCAGCATCCTGACCAGCATCCTCATCTTCGGTCTGTTCCCGGTGACCGATGCGGCGGGCAACCAGATCGTCGACACGTTCACGGCGGTGCTGTACGGCGTCGCGATGACGGGTATCGGCATGCTCACGCTGACGGGTAACAACGTCTCGATGGACGCCTTCGGCCCCATCTCCGACAACGCGCAAGGCGTGGCGGAATTGGCGGGCGAAAACACGGGCGCGGGCGGCGAAATCCTCAACCAGCTCGACGCGGTTGGCAACACCACCAAGGCGATCACCAAGGGGATCGCGATTGGTTCGGCGGTGCTCGCAGCGGTCGCGCTGTTCGGCTCGTTCCTCACGGATACGCGCGTCGTGCAGCTCGGTCTCGGCATTCCGCTGGAAGACACAGTCTACGGGCGCGGCATCAACATCGCCGACCCGATTGTGTTCATCGGCTTCCTGATCGGCGGCGGCGTGATCTTCCTGTTCAGCAGTCTGCTCATCCGCTCGGTCAACCGCGCGGCCTTCGAGATGATCCACGTCGTGCGCCGCCAACTGCGCATCCCCGGCATCATGGAAGGCACGAAGACTCCGGACTATGCCGAAGCGGTCAGCATTTCGACGCAAGCCGCGCAGCGTGAACTGCTGCCCATCGGCGTGATCGCCGTGCTGACGCCGGTCGTCGTCGGTTTCCTGCTCGGCGCGCCTGCGCTCGGCGGTTTCTTGGGCGGTATCATCCTCGCCGGGCAGTTGATGGCGGTGTTCATGTCCAACGCCGGTGGCGCGT
Organism: Anaerolineae bacterium; assembly: GCA_041916315.1. Taxonomy (GTDB): domain Bacteria; phylum Chloroflexota; class Anaerolineae; order Aggregatilineales; family Phototrophicaceae; genus Flexifilum. Next base: position 135,024 of record JAYRZU010000056.1, on the reverse strand, counting down.
GGGATAATGCCAAGAAGCACATCGAAGAGGGCAACTACGGCGGCAAGCACTCCGACTCGCACAAAGCGGCGGTCGTCGGCGATACCGTCGGCGATCCGTTCAAGGATACGGCGGGTCCCGCGCTCAACCCGATGATTAAGGTCGTTAACCTCGTATCGCTGCTGGTCGCGCCGCTGGTGGTGACCGTCGCCGCGCCGCAGACGGATAGCAGCACCCGCCTCGCCGTGACCGTGGTGATGCTGGTGCTGGTCGGCGTCATTGTGTGGGCGATCTTCCGCAGCAAGCGCATCGACAAAGAAACCGAAGCGCTGGTCGAAGAAGTGGCCGCCGCAGGCGACTAACCCTCGCGATTTAGCTTCATACGGACGCGATTTATCGCGTCCGCACAGCGAAAAACAAGAGGCGATCCCCTAGGGGATCGCCTCTTTTGTTTGAAGTCTTAGTTCCCCGCCAGCGCTTCCACGGCTTCGCGTGACATGGTCGACAACCAGCCCATATCCCGCTGCGCGAACGCCCGCAGCAGCAGCGGATACATCGTCCCGCGCGGCGAATCGTCAGTGAGCGCTTCGGCGGGCGGTATGGGCGCCGCGAAGTCTAGGCGCACAGTCGTATAGAATTCGCCGGAGAGCACTTCGGCGCGCACCTCGACCTGCCGTTCCGCCAACAGGTCGCCGAAGCCGCGCTGCGTGACCAAACTCTGATACGCGGCGATGCGCGTTGGGATGATGCGCGCAGCGGCTTCAGCGTCAGCGGTTTGCGCATACACCAGCACCACCGACCCGATCTCCTCAGTTTCGCTCACCACATCGGCGAACAGTACCAGCTTATACGGTGGCAGCGCTTCGAAGTCGGTGTCGAGCAAACGCTCAACAATGGCGCGCATCTGTTCCGGCGATAGGTTCGGGGGGAGCATCGCGGCCAGATCGCTCAGCGCGGCTAAGCCGATTTCCGATGGAATGAACGCTTGCAGGAGCGTGCCCTGATCGCTGAGGGCTGCGACTGCCGCCTGAATCAGCGCATCATCTGCCAGACTCGGCTGCTCGCCGTTCACCACCTGCTCGACGCCCTGCAAATCTTCGAACATGTTTGCGCCGATCATGAACTGGGGTGAAATGAGCCGTCCCCACAGCCGCCCGAGATCACCGCCGAAGAAGTCTGCGAGGTTGCGTTCGCGCATGTTGGCCTGCGCGCTGTTCTCACAGCCGACCGAGCCGCACCACAATTCCACGTCTCCGCTGACCGATTCCTGCGTGAATTCGCGGGCCGTCAGCGCCGCGCCAATCGTCGCCGGGTTAAAGTCGCCGAACAGATATGTCACCGTCTGAGGTGGGGCGAGATCGATCAGCGCGCGGTCGATCTGGAAGAAGTCGATGCCCATGGCGGCGGGCATCTCCGCAGCGGATTGGAAAAACTCCAGACCGGGCAGCATGGTGTTCCAGAACGTGCGCCACCAGACTTCGTAAGCCGCGCCGCTGCTTGCTTCAAAGTCCGCCCAATCGACGGGGCGCTGCGCGGCGGGGTACGCCTGCTCGACCGCTGCGAAATCGACGAAGTAGAGATCGCCAGGAGGATCGTCGGGGACGAGCGCCAGCGCCTCCAACAGCGGTGACGATTCATCCTGCGCGACAATCAGTGTAGTGCTCAGCAGCAGCGCGAGGACGAGGAGCAAACCTGTGAAACGTTGCAGATTCATGCCTTGTACACTCCTGATTCATGCGTGAGAACAGCCATTATAGGCAGTTTTGGCATTTGGCGCGGATCGGTTAGTTGTTAGCCAGCGTTTCCACATACTCGCGCGTCATGGTGGACAGCCAGCCCAGATCCGCGCTGATGTAAGCTCCCGTAAAGAAGCTATAGATCATGCCGGGCATGGTGACATCGGCGTTGTCGCTGCTGGTGAGGGTGGGACGATACTGGACGATCTCCTCTGCCGTCGCTTTGGGCGCGGCAAAGATCAAGCGGACGATGTAGTTATCGTTCACCTGAGTCATTTCCATCTGCACGTCAGCCACGCGCAGCTCTGACAGCGCTTCGGTCACCAGACGATGACGGGAGAAGCTTTGCTGCTGGTTGATGCGGTCAGGCAGTATCTGCGCAGCCGTGTGCGCGTCACTTTCCGCATCGTAGACCAATACCACTTCGGCCTTTTGTTCCGTTTGGGTAACGAGGTCAGCGATTAGCAGGTACTTGAAGGCTGGTAGGGTCTCGTATCCAGCATCAAGCAGGGCGCGAAACGCTGCTCCACGTTGATTGGTTGGTGTTCGCGAGTCGATCAGCTCCTGATAGGCGAACTGCTCCACATTCGGCACTAGCAGCGCGCGCAGCAGCACACCCTGATCATGCAGCGAGTCGACCGCTGCCCGCGTGTCAGGATAGTTGTCGAGCGTGATGTACTCGCCCGCGACCGCTCCCATGACACCCTGTACGTACTCATACTGACTCGCGCTGATGAGCAGGTTTGGCGCAACCAGACGCGCCGACTGCCGCCCGAGATCGCCGCCGAACAGATCCCCACGGGCGGCGCGGCTTATATCGGGATCGCTCCCGTGTTCACAGCCTTCAATCCCACACCAGAGTGTTAGATCGCCGTCGCCGGGTTGTGCGGTAAACCCGCGTGTCGTCAGCGCCGCATTGATGGTGTTGACGTCAAACTCGCCGCGCAGAAAAAACAGGTTGTCCGGTGCGCCTTCATGCAGCAACACCTGTTTGATCTGGAAAGGGTCGACGCCCATGACGGCGGCCATATCACCACCATAGTTGACATTCCGACCGAGCAGGTTGACCTGACGATAGACGCGCTGCCACACACTCAGCTCGAACAGCTCGTCGGCAGTGTCCGGCGTCAGCGTTTGGTACTCCGCCCAATCGACCGGCATGCGGGCGGGGGGATACGCCTGCTCAATGGCGGCGTAGTCGGCGTAGTAGAGTTCACTCGGATACGGCATGTACGAGAGGAGGTCGAGCAGCGGCGAACCATCCTCTTTGGCGGTGGTCAGGTTGGCGGAACAGAACAGGCTTAGGAGCACGAAAAGGAGGATGAAGCGGCGGTTCATCATGGTTCCCCCAAATGAAGTTAATATTTACGCCGAATTATAACAGTGAGAGTTGGATCGGGGGTAAAACGGCGGTTAACGTTTCGGTATCAGGTTCACTGGCTGGAAGCCCGTTGACCGCGGCGATCAGCGCGTCGGCGTCGGGCAGCACGGTCGCGCCCTGCTCGGCGAGCACTTGATTGCCGCTGGCGTCGCTCGCCAAGGTGAACACACGCCGCCCCTGCTCGAAGGCGCGGCGGGCGGCGTGCATCGCGCCGCCATCATGCTGCGTCTGCACGACGATCACCGCGGCGCTGAGCCCACTGATGATCCGGTTGCGCGCGACCAGCGCGGGTGGCGTCGGATGGGCTTCGGGGTGCACCTCGCTGATTAGCGCCGTGACCGATTCGGCCAGCGGTCGGTTCTCTGGCGGGTAAAGGTTGAGCACGCCGCAGCCGAGCACAGCCACCGTCGGACTGGTCGCCGCCAGCGCGCCCATGTGCCCGCCTGTGTCAATGCCGAGCGCCAGCCCACTGACGATGATCCAGCCGCGCTTGGCGAGTTCATAGCCGATGCGTTTGGCGGTGAGCAGGTTTTCCGGCGTGGGGGTGCGCGTGCCGACGATGGCAGCGCAGCGGATCATGGGGACAGGCAGCGTGCCGCGCATGAACAGCAGCGGCGGCGGGTCGGGGATGCGCTTGAGCAGCGGCGGATAGGTCGGGTCGCTGAGCGCTATCAGCTTCACGCCCGCGCCTTCCCAGCGGATCATCGACGCCGCGACCGCCTCCACATCCACGCGTTTGATCGCCGCGGCCAGCTTCACACCAATCCCCGGCACGCGATCCAGCGCGCGTTCGTCGGCGCGGAGAATGGCGTCGAGATCGCCGTTGAAGTGCGTCCACAGCGCGCGCAGTTTCTTTGCGCCGAGATGTTCGATGAGACATAAGGCGACCCATGCCGGAGGAATCGGCATGGGGTTATTCGGCTTGGTAGTATTCGATGATCGACAGCAGCATGGTATTGATGTAGGTGTTGACCTGCCGCAGCAAATGCGCCCATTCCGACGCGCTGCGCGGCACGTTCAGCTCTGACCATGTGAGCACGGCGTTGGTGACAAAGTCGCTGAAATAAAAGAAGCCGCGCACCGCCTGGGGGAGCGACAGCCCATCTTTTTCCAGAATCGCCGCGTAATCTTTGCCGATGCGAATGGCTTCCGCGAGGCGGTTATCCGGTGACCCGGCGGCCAGATACGCGCGCAGCCCTTCCAGCACGCGCCGCCCCTGATCGCGCATAGTCGCCCGTGTCGCTTCGCTCATGGAGGTGTACCACGCTTCTTGATTCAGCGTGCCGCCGCCGACAGTCATACGCGTTTGACCGAGCGCATTCTGGAGGATCACCTGCACTTCAAGCGGCTGCAGTTCGCCCTGCGCCGCCGCATACTGCGTCAAATCTGCTTTGCGAAAGCGGCGATGCCCGCCCGGCGTGCGGCGCGACGGCAGATCGCCTTTATCAGCCCAGTTGCGCACCGTGGCCGGGTGCACGCCTAACAGGTCGGCGGCTTGGCGCAAACTAACCCATTCCGATGTTTCTGTCATGTGTCCTCCTGTATCTCTCTTAGTATACAGTCGGATTGGCCTAATCGGGTACGAGTTTGCGCCCCTCAACATAGATCGCCACCTGCACCTCGGCCACATCGATCTGCGGCGCGACGATCACCCGGAGCGGGAACATCGCCCCCGATTCCAGATGAATGCCTTCGAGATCGACGACGCGGTAGCCCATCAGCCGATCATGCCCATCCAGCAGCAGCACCACCGCGCGTAAGGCTTCGGCAGGCAGGGTGCCCGCGTTGCTCACGGCGGCGCTGACGATATAGCGCCCATCACTCAGCGGCTCCGCGGTGACCGCGTCCGCTTCCAGCGTCACCCAAGCCGCGTCGGCGCTGCGCATCGCCTCAATCAGCCGCGCGCTGCCGCTGGCTGGGCTGCGCGTATCAAAGACCGCCTGATACGGCGCGAACCCGCCCGCCGGGATGATCGCCTGTTCAATGGCAATCTGCTCAATGTAGCTGGCCAACTGGACTTCGAGCACCACTCCTGTCACCGCATACGGCAGCGGATTGAAAATCATTCCCAGACACAAACGCGAATGTTCGCGTGTTTCATAGCAGACCGGATTATCATAGGCGAGCGGAAGGCCCGCCGGAGAAATAACTGTCGTAACTGCCGCGCGCGTCGGCGCTGCTCTCGGAGACGCTAACCGCCCTATCGTCAAGGTGACACTTGGATAAGTGGTCGGTAAGGTACTCGGAGAGGCGTGATCCGTAACAACGTTGCATCCAGCGACCCAGGTACTCATAAACAGCCCCAGGATCAGCGGACGCCAGCCCCAGTACCCCATGAGCGGATTTATCCCTCATTATCCCATACCGCTGTTCGGTTATCCCACATTATATCCGTATCAAGTAGAATTGTCAGGGGATCAAAGAGGCAATATTTCAAATTGCCGTGGAGCATAGTCATTTTGGATGATATACGGATAGAAGCGCTGATCGGCGACGCGCTCAAAGGCCGCGGGTGGACGGTGTGTACAGCGGAATCCTGCACCGGAGGCTTAATCGCGCATCGCCTGACGAACATCAGCGGGAGTTCGGCCTACGTCCTCGGTGGCGTGGTGACCTACTCGAATGAAGCGAAGATGAAGTTGATCGGCGTGCCGGAAGCCACGTTGAGCGCACATGGAGCCGTTAGCGCGGCGACGGCGCGGGCGATGGCGGAGGGGGTGCGCGCGCTGTTCGACGCGGATGTCGCGGTGAGCGTGACTGGAATCGCCGGGCCGGGCGGCGGTTCGCAGGAGAAGCCCGTCGGGCTGGTGTATATCGGTTTGGCGGTGCGCGACCGCGAAACGCAGGTCAACCGCTATGTGTGGGACGGCGACCGCGAATCGAACAAAGCCCGCAGCGCCGACGCCGCCTTACAGATGATCTATGCGGCGGCAACAGGAAGTTAAAAGGGGAAAGTTAAAAGTCGAAAGTAAAAGCGGATAGTCTCTTGTAACTTTCAACTTTTAACTTTTAACTGCTTTACCCGTTGAGAATGCGCACTTGGTTGCCGTCCTGATCCACGACCAGCGCCGCGCCCGTCCCGCTGATCGTGATGGGCAGCCCGGCGGCCTGCACGCGCTCGATCACGGTTTGCGCCGCGCCGGGCACCACCAGATCCCACCAGTCGAGGCCGACCGCCGTCTGCGGCGGCAGCATGCGCCCCGCCCACGTATTCGTGCCCAGGTGATGGTGATAGCCGCCCGCGGAGAAGAACAGCGCACCGGGATAATTGCGCACGACGACATCCAGCCCGAGTACGCCGTTGTAGAACGCTTCCGCTTTCGCCAGATCCGAGACGTGCAGGTGCACATGCCCGATGATCGTCCCGGTGGGGATCGCGTCATAGGGGGTCGGGTCGGCGTCGTTGACCAGGGCGCGCAGATTGAGCGGTTCGGTCGCCATTTGCAGATCGCCGTTGATATACGTCCACTCGTCGCGCCGCCGATCCCGGTAGATTTCCAGCCCGTTGCCATCGGGATCAGAGAGGTAGAGCGCCTCGCTCACCAGATGATCCGACGCGCCGCCGATGGGGTAATTGGCTTCAACCAAGCGTTTGAGCACTTTGCCGAGCGCCGGGCGGCTGGGCGTGAGAATCGCCACATGATACAGCCCGGTCGAACGCGAAGGCTTGGGCGTGAACTGCTGATTCCCCACCAGCGTGATGATCGGCGCGGCGCCACCCGCCGAAAGTGCGACCGTATGCTCGCCGATCTCGGTGGCCTGCAAGCCGAGGATATCGCGGTAGAAGCCGAGCGATCGGCTCAGGTCGCGCACGCGAAAACGGGCTGCGGCGATATAAGTCGAGTCGGGGAGGCGAAAGTTGGCCATGGGGCTTAGACCTGCACCAGCTTGAACGCCATGCTTGTGCCCATCCCGTGGTTATAGCCGAGATACACGATGAAGCGCACCAGATGATCGAGGTGCATCGCCTCTTTCGCACCGCCCACATCTACGACCTCAAAGCTGATGCTCTCCAGCAGCGTCTTGACGACCGCTTTCGCGGCGGTGTCGTTCCCGGCGATGAAGGCGGTTAATCCCTGTGCATCGGGATTGGCAATCACCTGTGAGAAGATGTGATTGAAAGCCTTCACGACTTTCGAGTCGGGCAGCAGCGCCTGAACGCGTTCCGTCGTGGACAGCGGATCGGTGCCTTGAAGATCGTTCGCCGTTTCGATGACGATTTTGCCCTTGAGGCCCGGTAGGTCGCCGACCACTTCGGCGACGCTGCCGAAGGGGATGGCGAGAATGATCACCTCGCCAAAGCTGACCGCTTCCGCCTGCGTTCCACCCTGCGCGCCGATGGCCTGGGCAACGGTCTGCGCTTTACTCGCATCCCGTGAGCCGAAAAAGACGGCATGTCCAGCGTTGATCAAGCGCTGACCGACACCGCTCGCGATTCTGCCTGTCCCGATGATTCCGATCTGCATAGCATCTCCCTGGTTTGATGTTCACAGTTGACAGTAAGAACTTGATCTTTCAGGCAGTCAGGCCGCCATCAATGGCAATCGCCTGGCCTGTGATAAAAGACGCTTTGTGACTGAGCAACCATACGACCGTTTCGGCCACTTCTTCAGCCTGACCAATGCGGCGCATCGGATTGCCCGTCGTCATACGTGCTGACTGCGGGGAACTCTCCACCATCGCCCTGACCATCGGCGTATCGGTGAAGCCGGGGCACACGGCATTCACGCGGATGTTCCGCGACGCATATTCGAGCGCCGCCGTCCGCGTCAGGCCGACGACGCCGTGTTTGCTGGCCGTATAGGCGCACCCGTTGGGCAAGCCGGTCAACCCCGCCAGCGACGCCATGTTAACAATCGCACCACCCCCACCTGCCAGCAGGAGCGGGATTTCATATTTCATACACAGCCAGACGCCCTTCAGGTTGACGTTCAGCACATTATCCCAGCCTGCCTCATCCTGCTCGACGATGGACGCCATCGGCGCGCCGATCCCAGCGTTATTGAACGCGCCATCCAGGCGCCCGTACGTTTCTTCGGTCGCGGCGATCAACGCGCGCACCTGCTCGGCTTTGGAAATATCGCACGGCACGAAGATTGCCCCGCCGCCCGCTGCTTGAATCAGTTCGGCGGTAGCTGCGCCCTGTGCTGCGTTCACATCGGCGACGACGACGCGCGCCCCTTCCCGCGCCAGCGTGAGCGCGGTTTCGCGCCCAATCCCCGATGCGCCGCCCGTCACTAAGATCACTTTTTCCGCGAGCAAAGCCATCATCTCTTCTCCACAAGACTAAAGATTCAACGCAAAGACACGAAGACGCAAAGAAAGTATGGCAATTACTTTGCGCCTCTGCACCTTCGCGTCTTTGCGTTAAGTCTTTTCTTGCTTTTACTCTTTGATCACGCCGCTTGTTGACAGTTCGTCAATGTCTGTGTCGGTATAGCCAAAACTGAGCAGCACGGACCGCGTGTGTTCGCCATAGCCGGGCACGGGCGCGAGTTCCGGCAGGTCGCCGATCCGAATCGGGCTGTGGACGACGGGCATCTCTGACCATGTCCATTCCAGCGAGCGCCGCGCTTCGATCTGCGGGTGGTTGAGCGCCTCGCTCGGGCGCATGACGCGGGAGAAGCAGCAGTCGGCGGGTTCGAGCAGCGTCGCCCACTCCGCCGCGGTCTTGAGCGCGAAGGTTTGCTCCAGTTCGGCCAGCAGATAGCGCTGCCGTTCCGGCTGCTCGTAGCCTTCGATCAAGTCCGGGCGCTGGATCGCCGTGCAAAAGTTCGCCCAGAATTTCGGTTCGAGCGCTGCCAGCGTGACTGACTGCCCGTCGCTGGTCGCATAGACGTTGTAGCACGCCATCTTGCCGGACAACCGCCCGCGAATGTGAGCGCCCGCGCTGATCGCTTCGACCCACGAGATCGTCATAAAGGGCAGTGCCGACTCGAACAGTGAAATATCGAGGAACGCGCCATCACCCGTGCGCTCACGCCCGACCAGCGCCGCGCAGATCCCCGCGACCGCTGAGTACGCACCGCCAAGATCGGCGACCTGTCCTCCGAACGGCTGCGGCGTGCTCATCTCGCCGAGCAAACCCGCTTCGCTCACATAGTTGAGGTCGTGTCCGCTGCGCTGGGCATACGGCCCGGTCGCGCCCCAGCCGGAGAGCGCGCAGAACACCAACCGCGGATTGATCGCTTTCAGCGTCTCGTAGCCGACATTCAGCCGATCCAGCACGCCGGGGCGGTTGCTCTCGATCAGCACGTCAGCGCTGGCCGCCATGCGTTGTAGGACAGCCTGTCCGCGTTCATCTTTCAGGTTAAGAATCACACTTTGCTTGCCACGATTGGTCGCGCCGAAGTACGCGCCCTGCTCATCGACGAGCGGCGGCATCCAGCGGGCATAGTCGCCGCCGCCGGGCGCTTCGATCTTGATGATTTCCGCGCCGAGATCGGCCAGCATCAGGGTGGCGACGCCGCCGGGGAGCAGGCGCGTCAGGTCAAGCACACGAATCCCCTGTAATGGTTTGGTCATGATCGCTCCGAGCGTTTGAGAAGGCGCTGCGCCAACCATAACGCAAACCGCGACGGGGATCGAAAAATCGAGGCTGGTTTAGATCGTAGGTCAAACGTCAGCCGGGGGACAGGCAGCGTGTTGGGGTTTGACGCATAATGAAGGGTAGAACGTTTCTACCTCAACAAGGAAGCACCATGTTCCGGCGGATCACTCTGCTCATATTCGCGCTCACCGTCACCTTGACGGCGGCGGGCGTTTCGGCGTTCCCGACTCAGGCGCAAACTTACTGTATGACTGTTCCCTCTCGGTTGATGATCGGCGCGCAAGGCGTCGTCACGCCCGGTTTACCTAATGTGCTCCGTGACCAGCCTGTGCCCGGTGGCGGCGCGATTCTCGCTTACATTCCCGCGAGCGGCGTTTTCACCGTGGTCGATGGCCCGGAGTGCAACAATGGCATCACGTGGTGGCAGGTGGACTACGACGGCGTGATCGGCTGGACGCCCGAAGGCCAATGGAGTACTTATTGGACGGAACCCGCGGTCGACAGTGAGGTGACTGCCAGCCCGGCGGCAGCGACCGCTCCGACCACGACCACTACCCCGACGCAGTGCCTGCTCGCGCCGCGTCTGACGGTCAACGCTCCAGCGCAGGTGACACCCGGCCTGCCGAATCGCGTGCGCGTCGCGCCGACGTTTGCCGGACGGGTGCTCGGTTTGATCCCCGGCGGCGGCGTCTTCACCGTGCTGTCAGAGCCCGAGTGCGCGGATGGCGTGTACTGGTATCAGGTCGACTACAACGGGCTGATCGGCTGGACGGCCGAGGGGCGCAATACGACGTATTGGCTCGCGCCGCAGGGTTAAGCAGCGCATTCAGGAATCAAAAACGCCCGCTCAATGACGGGCGTTTTTCATAGCAAATAATGACGGCCGCTAGTCAGCGGCGGCAGTGGTGGCGGCTGGTTTGGCCTCAGCCGCGGCGGGCTTGCTCTCGGCAGCCGGTTTAGCGGCATCCGCGGCGGGCTTGCTGGCATCATCACTGGTCTTGGGGGGGGTGAGCGTGGACGAACGCGACGCGCTCTTGCTGTCGTTGACGTAGAAACCCGTCCCCTTGAAGATCACGCCCGCTGCCTGTATCACGCGCACAACCTTTTGCCCGGTCACCGGATCAACGGTGAGCGGTTCATCGAGAAACTTTTGGCGATAATCAAAGGTCGTCCCATCTTCACGACGATACGTATATACCGGCATTTACGCACCTCAATACAGCATAGTTTTTCACACTACATCCCACAGAGCATATTACAACAGATTTCAGGTAAAAGTCTATATGCGGTGGGTAAATCTGATAAAGATTTTATGATTCGCGCCACGCGGTAAGATCTGAGACTGTAACAACGTCTGTAAGGAAATTCAGGCCCGATTCAACCTAACCGACACTGAACTACGAGTAGTCTGGAAGCGAACTATAAGGACAATCCCCCACCCAACAAGGAGCACTCATGCACCACGACCTGCTGCTGCTGGCCACGTTTACGATGGCGATTCTGACCGCGTTTCTTGGCGGTTGGCTTGCCCGCAAGTTTGGTTTCCCCACTTTGATTGGCTATTTGCTGGCCGGGATGGCCATTGGCCCGTTCACGCCCGGCTTTGTCGGCGACCTCAACGACATTAGTCAACTGGCAGAAATGGGCGTCATCTTCATGATGTTCGGCGTGGGGCTGCACTTTTCCCTGCGTGATCTGTGGGCGGTGCGGCGGGTAGCGCTGCCCGGTGCCGTGTTTCAAATGCTCATCGCGACTGGCATCGGCGTGCTGCTGGCGCAAGCGTGGGGCTGGTCGCTGCAGGCCGGGCTTGTGCTCGGTCTCGCCATTTCGATTGCCAGTACGGTCGTCCTGCTGCGCGCGCTGACCGAAAACGATCTGCTGCGTACGCAGCATGGCAAGGTCGCGGTTGGGTGGCTGGTGCTGGAAGACTTGGCGACGGTCGCCATCCTCGTGCTGCTGCCTGTGCTGATGGGCGGCGGCGAGTTTTCGCTGGCGAACATCGGGCTAGCCATCCTCAAAACAGTGATTTTCGTCGCGCTGATCATGCTGGTCGGTGCGCGCTTGCTGCCGTGGCTGCTTACGCAGATCGCGCAGACCCGCTCGCGCGAACTCTTCATCCTCGCGGTCGTCGCGCTGGCGCTGGGCACGGCCTTCGCCGCCGCCGAACTGTTCGGTGTGTCGCTGGCGCTCGGCGCGTTTCTGGCGGGCGTCGTGATCGGGGAGTCGGAGATCAGTCATGAGGTCGGCGAGGAAGTTGTCCCCTTCCGCGAGATTTTCGCCGTGCTGTTCTTCGTCTCTGTCGGGATGCTCGTCAACCCGGCGGTGATCGTCGCCAATGCCGGGCAGGTCATTGTGTTGAGCGCGCTGATCATCGTGGGTAAGTCGGTGATCACACTGCTGCTGACGGTGTTTTTGCCCGCGTCGCGCATGACCGCGCTGGTCGTTGCCGCCGGGCTGAGTCAGATTGGCGAATTCTCGTTCATCGTCGGGCAAGCCGGGATCGCGCTCGGCGTCCTGTCACAGGAACAGTATTCGCTCATTCTGGCGGGCGCGTTGATCTCCATCCTCGTCAATCCGCTCATGTTCCGGTCGATTCCGCTGGCTGAGAAGGTGCTGCTGCGCCTGCCCATCTTCAGCCACCCCTCGCGGAACGAACCAGCGGACGCCCCGGCGGATAAAGCCCCGCTGGCTCCGGTGTACCATCGCGCGCTGGATCAACTGCTGATCGCGGCGCAGGGCATCGAAATCGCGTGGATTCCCGTATCGTCGTACAGCCCGCTGCGCGGTTCGACGATTGCGCACAGCAACTTACGTGCGACGGTCGGAACGTCGATCATCGCGCTCATGCGGGACGGTGATGTCGTGCCGAATCCCAAATCGCAAACGCCGCTGCTTGAAGGGGATATTGTCGGGCTGATCGGGAATCCGCAGGAATTGGAGGCGGCACGGCAGCTTCTGAATCCGCCGGAACTGCTGCCCGCGTGAAAATAAACAGGGCGCACCGCAGCGCGCCCTGTTTGCTGGTACAGATGGGTGTTACTCGGCGGTTTCCAGTGAGACGGAGTAGGTGAGGTCGCTGTAGCTGTAGTCGCTAATGCTGACCAGCACTTCGCCATCCGAATACACCGAGAATTCCAGCGTCAGGCTGCTGACATAGCTGCCGCTGCCCGAAGCGAGCGTGCTGCCCGCCTGCATCACGCTGATGTTCGGCGAACCCGTCGCGCCATCCGCGGCGACATCCAGCGTCAGCGTGACGACTGAACCTGCTTCGCCGGTGAATACGAGTGAGCGGGTCGGGTTCATGCCATCGCTCGTGAAGGTGATTTCCTGAGCGCCTTCGTCCAGCGAGGGCAGAATGCCGCGTTCCAGCGTCAGCGCGACCGAGCCGGAGCCCGAGACCACATCGAGGACGATGGTGTGCGTGCCGGTGCTCGTCAGGACATAGTCGGTGATTTCGGGGTCATTGCGCCGACCGCTGTTCTGATCAGCGATGAGCTGATAGTTGTACGGGTCATTGATCGCCAGGTCGGTATCGACCGTGCCCGTGCTTTCGGCGTAGACGTTGATGACCTCACCCGTGTTGCCCTCAAAGCTGAAGAAGAAGGTGCCGCCACGTTCGGTGATCTCGAGTTCGACCGTGTCACCATAGGCGATGGGCTGCATGTCCGCCTTATCAATGGAGAGCGTATATTCGCCAATCGCGGAACGGCTGAAGCTGTTCACCTGAATGGTGTAGGCGCCGGTGTACGGCAGTTCGTAGGGGCCAATCTGCGAGTTCAGCGAGCCGCCGCTGTCGTCATTCGACATGAGTTCAAAGCCGCTGTCGTCGAGCAGGATCAGGTACGTGTCGAAGATCGGGGAGTTCAGCCGGATGATGACCGAGTCGCCCGCTTCACCCGTGAAGGCGTAATCGGCGGCCAGTTCATCATTGGTCAGTTCGGCGGTGACTTCCTGCGTGTATTCAATGCGCCGCACTTCGACCGTGTCAACGGTGAGCGTGAACGCGCCCACGGCTGCGCCGCTGTTGTTGTAGTAGGCAAAGCTCTGTGCGATGACGGTATATTCGCCCGCATCCGGCAGCGTGTAGGTGATGCGCGAATCGAAGTTGCCCGCGCTGTCGTCGTCGGTGTCGATCAGGTTTCCGTCGGCATCCTGCAGCACGAGATAGGGATCGAATTCGTCCGAAATCAGGCTGATGCGCACGGTCTGATTCGCTTCACCGGTGAGCGTGTAGGCGAAGGCCGGTTCGCTCTCGGTGAGCTCGCCTTCAAGCGTGTCGCCGACGCTGAGCGCGCCGCCATCGACGGGTTCAGGACGATCCGTACCGGGGAGCTGGACGGCTTCCTGGGTCGTTTCCGGTTCAGCCGTGACTTCGGTGAGCGTGGCCGGCGTCGGCGTCGGATCGGTCTGAGCGAACGCCGTCATCATGGGCAGGCTCAATGCAAAAATAACGAGGATGAGCAGGAGCAGCCCGAAACGTGTCTGTCTTGGCATTGTGTTATTCTCCATAAAGCGAAGGCGCTAACTTGCAACCACCATACGATCATTCTACTCGGATTTTACTTGAGAAACATCCGCCGTAGGGCTGACGCCGGGTTTTCGTGGGGCGAAAAGTATGTTACAGTCTGTGAACCTGTCGGGCTAGCAAGCGAGAGATGAAGTAAATGACCGCATGGGTTGAACAATTGGCCGATTCTCTGCAACCAGTTTTGGATTTACCGCTTGTCCGGCGGACACGACGGAATCATGGCCTCGAACATGCGACGATTCACCTGCTGGCGAATCGCGTCAAGAATTTGCGCATGGCGGGACGCAGTGATGGCAGCGGCTTCGTGCTGATGGGTGAAGCACCGACCGAAGCGATTGACGCGGCGGTGCGCGACGCGCTGCGGCGCATGCGCAATGGCGAACACCATCTGGCCGTGCATCCCAACTGCGGCACCAACCTCGTCACCACGGGGATGATGACATCGGCGGCGGCGCTGCTTGGTTTGGCGGGCGCGAATCGACGCGATGTCTTCAACCGCTTCCCGACGCTGATGATTCTGATGATCGCCGCGCTGATCTTTTCGCAGCCGCTCGGTCTGTCGCTGCAAAAATACATCACCACCGACGGCGACCCTGCCGATCTCGAAATCATTCGCATCACCCGCAGCGAAATGCGGACGCCGTTCAGCGCCAACGCGATTACGGTGCACCGCGTGACCACGCGCTCCAGTTAAGGACTGAGGTTAAAGGACTGAGGACTGAGTAAACGACTTGGATACCGGGCACGCCGTTTGGATGGTTGGTCGTTGACCGTTCGCTTAGCCTAAGCGAACCAACGACGGGTGCTCGCAGTCCTCAGTCCTCAGTCCTCACTCCTCAATCCGTTATGACTAAATCACCGACGTTCTACATCTTTCATGGCGATGACGACCTACGCGTTGAAGAAGAGGTCGGCAAGCTGCGCGCCAAGATCAGCGCCTCGCCAAACGCCGACCTGAACACCGCCGAATTTGACGGGCCGCAGACCTCGGTCGGCGAACTGCTCAGCGCGGTGATGGCCTACCCCTTCCTCTCGGACAAGCGGTTGGTAATCGTGCGCGACCTGCTGGCGTGGATCACGCGCAAAGGCGCGGGCGAAACGGGCAAGAAGGCCGTCGAAGCGCTGGTGACGGCGCTGCCCACGCTGCCGGAATGGGGGCGGCTGATCTTCTGGGAGCGTGAAAAACTCGCCGATACCAACAAGCTGGTCAAGCTGGCGCAAAGCGACGAGCACGGCTTCGAAAAGCTGTACATGGTGCCGAAAGACAGCACCGAGTGGATTCTCAAGCGGGCGCGGGAAACCTACAACGTCGAAATCGAACCGGCGGCGGCGGTGGCGCTCGCCAGCGTCACCGGGAACGACCTGCGCGGCGCGGATAACGAACTGCTCAAGCTGATCGCGTTTGTGAACGGCGAACACCCGATCACCGAGCAGGATGTCGCGCTGCTCACACCCTACGTCCAGGAAGCAAACATGTTCGAGATGGTCGATGCGCTGGCGGAAGGTCGCGCCAAAGCCGCCTCCACATTGATGTATCGCCTGCTCGAACAACAGGAAGACCCGTTCGCGATTCTGGCGATGATCAACCGCCAGTTCCGCCTGCTGCTCATGGCGCGCGATCATCTGGATCGCGGTGGCGCGCCCAAGGAGATTGGCTCGGCCTTGAGCGTGCATCCTTTCGTTGGCGAAAAGCTGGCGAAGCAGTCGCGGGCGTTCAATGCGGCGCAGTTGGAGCGCATTTACCGCGCGCTGCACGACTATGACGTGAAGATCAAAACCGGGCAGATTGACGCCAAACTCGCGCTCGATCTGCTGCTGGCCGGGCTGGCACGGTAGGGATAACCTCACCCACAGTGTGAGGGTGTGACGTGGAAAACTTTGATTGTCATTTATGACGCTGAGGACGAGGCACGAGGCTATTTCACAATTGGTGAACATGTTCAACCTCACCCCCTACCCCTCTCCTATAGGAGAGGGGTAGGGGGTGAGGTTAGACAAAATACCGATTCCGAAATGACTTCATGCCTCGTCCCTACATACCTGGCTCATCTGTCTCCCCTCCCTGAATTCGGGGAGGGGCGGGGGTGGGGTCAGTGACGACTGGATTTGGAAAGTATGACCGAAAAACTGAGCGGGTATCGCAGTGACTGGCCGACCGACTGGCCCGCGTTGTTCGGCGCAGAACGCCCGCTGATTTTAGAGATCGGCTTTGGGCGCGGCGCGTTTTTGCTGCATCTGGCGCGGCGCTACCCCGATCACAACATTGTCGGGCTGGAGATATCGAATCGCTGCATGGTGATCGGCGAAAAGCTGATCGCCCGCGAACACCTGACCAATGTGCGTGTCATCCATTCGACGGCGGAGATGGCGCTCAACCACCTGTTCGAGCCGCAGTCCATCAGCCAGATCTACATCAATTTCCCCGACCCGTGGTTCAAGCCGGGACATCATCACCGCCGCTTGATGCAGCGCGATACCGTCGATGCGCTGGTCAGCCGCCTGACGCCAGACGGCCGTTTGTATCTCGCCACTGACATCCTCGAATATGCCGAACTCAGCGCGGAACTGCTGGCTGCTACGCCCGGTTTGACCAATCTGCTCCCCTCGGCGTGGGTCAATGAGATGACAGATCGCGTCATTACTAAGTACGAACAGATTGCACGCAACGCCGGACGCGCGTGTTATTATTTTGCCTATGCGCGCAACACAATCAGCGCGCCGAACGTACCAGTGATCAGGGATTTGCCCATGCCGCACATTGTGTTCACCAGCCCGCTCACGCTGGATCAGATGGCCGATCAGTTTGCGGGGTGGAATGTCGACGACGGCGACTTGCATATCCACTTTATGACGCTGTATCGCGGGCACAACGCGCTGTTGTTTGAGGTGCATGTGGGCGAAGCGACGATTATCCAGCACTTGGCGCTGCGCGTGAGCGAACGCGCCAAACGCGAAGGCCGCGAATACACGATTCAGGTCAGCAGCATGGGGCATCCGCGCGCGACAGTCGGCGTGCATCGCGCGGTCGCCCTGCTCGGCGAATGGCTGATCGGTCTACACCCGGACGCGCACGCGATGATCAACAAGGTGGCGGTGAACGATGGCGACGATTAACACGAATCTCACGACCGAATGGCTGCAAGCCATGGTGCAGATCAACTCGGTCAACCCCGGTCTCGACGACTTGGGGACGGGCGAAGCGCAGGTGGCGCACTGGTTGGCCGATCTGTGCCGCGCGCTCGGCCTCGAAGTCGAACTGCAGGAGACCGCGCGCAACCGCCCCAATGTGATCGCGCGCTGGCGCGGCACGGGCGGCGGTCAAAGCGTGCTGCTGACCGGGCACACCGACACCGTCAGCCTCGAAAATATGCTCGATAATCCGCTCGATGGCCGCGTCGAAGAGAATCGGCTGTACGGGCGCGGTGCCTATGATATGAAGGGCGGTCTCGCGGCCATCCTCGGCGCGGTTGAAGCGCTGAAACGTGACGGTTTCCAGCCGCGCGGCGACATCATCCTCGGGTTCGTCACCGATGAAGAATACCTGAGCATCGGCATGGATGCACTGGTCTCGGTCGTCAGAGCGGACGCGGCGATTCTCACGGAGCCGACCGAACTGCGCCTGTGCGTCGCGCATAAGGGGTTCGCGTGGATCAACCTGACCACGCAGGGGCGCGCGGCGCATGGCAGCCTGTATCACACGGGCGTCGACGCGATTGTGCACATGGGGCGGCTGCTCAATGTGATTGAACGCTTCGAAAAAGAGGCATCGCTCAAGACGAAAAGCCTGCTGTTAGGCCGCGAATCGATCCACGCCAGTATGATCAGCGGCGGTCTTGGGCTGAGCACCTATCCGGATCGCGCGCGTTTGCAGGTCGAACACCGCCTGCTGCCGGGGCGCACTGGCGACGATGTGGTCGAATGGTGGCAGGGGCACATCGACGAACTGCAGCGCGAGGATACGCGCTTCAGCGCCGAAGTCGAACTGGAATTCTACCGTCCCGGTTACGAGATCAGCCTCGACGCGCCGATTGTGCAGACGGTGCAGCGCGCGGCGACGACGGTTACGGGACAAGATCCGACGATCTACGGCATGTGGGCGTGGCTCGACTCAGCGATTCTCGGGCGCGCGGGCATCCCCACGGTGATCATCGGCCCCGGCGGCGAAGGTGCGCATGCGGCAGTCGAATGGGTGAGCCTCGACGATGTCTTCGCTTGTGCTGGCATCCTGGCCAACGCGGTCGAGGCGTGGACAGCCTAAAAGTCCACCCTGTCCCTACAGAATGTTGACAAAACCGATCAACATAAATTTTATCAAATCGATAAAATCATATGAACGATTGATTACTCAACTACGCTGTAGGGAAACTTCATGCTTCGTCGAACGCTTAAGATCCTTCTGTTTGCTTGTCTCATTTTCACCCTGTTACTGACCTCAACCAGTTATGCCGCCGGCGGCGTTACGATCACCAGCCTGAACTGGGTGGATGGTGGCGGCTGTGAGTACGTCGCCATTGCGGGCGCGGTGATCGATTTCAGTTACAGCGATCCGGCTGTTAGTGTGCAGATTTTCAAGAATGGTTCACCCGTCGCCAGCGGTGAGCTGAGCGCGTATCCCACGGGCAACTTCAGCCAGGGCTTCGTCGTTAATGCCGTCAGCGGCGACGCAATCACGTCGACAGCGTCGATCAGCGGTTTCAGCGCCAACGCGGGTCCGCTTGTGTGCGGCGGCGGGAGTGGCACGGGCGGCGGTTCGTCCAGCGGTGGCGGGGGGAGCAGTACCCCGGCGGATGGACGGATCAACTTTACGGCGGATGAGTACTACACGCTCTACTGCGCATACGACACGTTGGAAATCTGGCGCGGCGTACCGACCGGTTTGCTGCTGCATGCGGTGCCGATCGTCAATTTCAACCGTCTGGTCGTTGGCGGCAGCTACGATGTTGGCGGCGGGACTAGCATTTTCCGCAACAGCGAAGACATCTTCACGATCTACGGCAGCAACGGCAATCTGGCTCCCGCGGGCGGCTCGAAGAACTTTGCGCTCAGCCAGTGCATCGCCAGCAACGGAGGCGAGCCTGAGGCGGAAATCCCCGTGCCACCTGAACAATCGTCGTCAGCGGAAGTTCGTGACCTGTGCAATCCGCTGACCTTCGACAGCCCGCAAGGCTGCTACAGTTCCGAACGTGAATGGTGCATCGCGACTAATTTCGCGGCGACCGACTGCGCACAGTACGATGTGTTCCGCTGGTTAGGCTTGATTGTGCAGCAGGTGTTCCTGTGCGCGATGGCGGCGGCGACCGGCGGCTTCGGCATCGTCGTCATGGTGACGCCACAGCAGATGCGCACCAAGCGCGCGGAGATCCGCATGTGGGTCGAACGGGTGAAGCGGTTGGTGCGGTGAGGTATCTGTAGGGGCGAGGCTTGCTCCGCTTAACAATTGTCGGCATGGTCGGGACGCCCAACGGGGCGTCCGCCAAGTGCAAGGCGAAACGGACGCGCCGTTGCGCGTCCCTACGAAACCGGTTTTCCCTTAAACCAGCGGCTTGACGGTTGTTCATGTCAAAACTGCGCGGCCGTGAAAGACCTGCGGCTCGATGGTGGCACATCCATACAGCAAAAAGGGCGCACCAGCGTGCGCCCTTTAGCATGCAACCTGATGACTGACGATTATTCCGCGTCGGCGTAGTCCGAGCGATTGCGTAAGCCCC
Organism: Anaerolineae bacterium; assembly: GCA_041916315.1. Taxonomy (GTDB): domain Bacteria; phylum Chloroflexota; class Anaerolineae; order Aggregatilineales; family Phototrophicaceae; genus Flexifilum. Next base: position 115,142 of record JAYRZU010000056.1, on the reverse strand, counting down.
GGTTGATCATCCACAGCATGGCGATGATGAGGACGACGGCGATGGCGATCACCGTGAGTTCCTGATATTGCTCGATGAACAGCGTCACTTCGGTCCAATTTTCGCCGAGCAGCAGCCCCGCATAACCGAGCAGACCGCTCCAAATGGCCGAGCCGAGCGTCGTGTAAATCAGGAATTTAGGCAGGGGCATCTTCTGCGCGCCCGCGGGCAGCGAAATGAGGCTGCGCACCAAGGGCAGCAGCCGCCCGAAAAACACGATCCCGGCCCCGTACTTCTCGAAGAACTTCAGCGCGCGGTCATAATCAGCTTCCGATACGGTGATCCACTTGCCATAGCGGCGCAGCAGGCGGCGGACAATGGTATCGCCCAGCACCATGCCGATGTAATACAGCACGAGCGCGCCGAGCACCGAGCCAATCGTCCCGGCGACCCACACGCCTGCGAAGCTCAATTCGCCTTGACCGGCGACAAAGCCTGCGAACGGCATGACGAGTTCCGAAGGGATCGGCGGGAACACATTTTCCACCAACATGATCAAACCGACGCCGGGATAACCTAAAGCCATGATCAGGTCTTGAATGAACGTCGCGAGCTGATCGAGAAGTCCAGACATGCACATCTCCTTAGAATGAATGAACAAGATGATTTTTACAGAGCATCCTTGAATTTTCCTTACGGAGACCTGTTTATTTACCTTAGCGTTGGATAAGAATATCCCCATTGTTGGACGCGCTGACCCTCATGTACAATGAACCCAACGCGTTTTTAAGCAATTTGCGGAGGCATTTCAGGTATGACTTTCGGCATCGATATGATCGAGGCAATCAAGACCGTCGGCTTGATCGGTGTGTTTCTTGTCGTTTTCGCTGAGTCCGGCTTGCTGATCGGCTTTTTCCTGCCGGGAGATAGCCTGCTGTTCACCGCTGGTTTTCTCGCATCACAAGGGTTTTTCTCGCTGCCTGTGCTGGCGATTGGCTGCGGTCTCGCAGCGGTCATCGGGGATAGTGTCGGCTACACGTTTGGTCGCCGCGTAGGTCGCCGCCTGTTTGAGCGCGAGGATTCCACTCTCTTCAAGAAGAAACATCTCGCCGCCGCCGAGTCGTTCTACGAAAAGCACGGCGCGAAGACGATTGTGTTGGCGCGTTTTGTGCCCATTGTGCGCACGTTCGCCCCGATTGTGGCGGGCATCGGCGAAATGGAATATCGCAAGTTTGTGACGTATAACATCGTCGGCGGCCTGTTGTGGGGTGTCGGCGTGAACATTGGCGGCTATGTGCTCGGCAGCGTCATCCCGGATGTCGACAAGTATCTGCTGCCGATCATCATTGTGATCATTTTTGTGTCGCTGCTGCCGAGCGTCTACCACGTCCTCAAGGACAAGGAAATGCGCGACGGCTTGATCGGCATGGTGCGCCGCGTGCTGCATCTCAGCCCCGCGACTCCGGGGACGGGCGATTAGATCACGCCTGCGCACAAGCATTGAACATAGGGACGAGGCCCCGCAGGCCTCGTCCTTTTATTTTTTCTGACCCCTCTTGAACTTTTTTCTCCATTTGAGGTATCTTTAATGTCACATTTTAAAGAAAAGGGCGTGAGATGTTTTCACAGTTACCAACCGACGTTAATGAATTCAAGACTTGGGATTGGGCGCGTCTGGAACCTTACTTCAAAGACCTCGAAGCGCGCGCCATCAATGACGACAACGTCATCGAATGGCTGACCGATTGGTCGCGCATTGGCGATATCATCAGCGAAACGTACAGCCGCCTCTCAGTGGCGACCACCGTTGATACGACCGACGAAGTCGCCAATCAAGCCTATATCAACTACATCGAACATGTCATTCCCCCTGCGCAGGCCGCCGGGCAGGCGCTCAAAGAGAAGCTGCTCGCCAGCGGCATCGAACCGCCGAATTACAACATCGAACTGCGGGACATGCGCACCGAAGCCGAACTCTTCCGCGACGAAAACCTGCCGCTGCAAACCGAAGAGGGTAAGCTCGGCACGGAATTCGACAAGATCATCGGCGCGCAGACTGTCATCTTGGACGGCGAAGAGAAGACCCTGCCCGCGCTCAAACCGATCTATCTGGACACGGATCGCAGCAAGCGTGAACAGGCGTGGCGTCTGGCGTCCGATCGGCAGCTCGCCGACCGGGAGCCGCTCAACGACCTGTGGAGCAAGTTCCTCAAAATTCGCACGCAGATGGCCGCAAATGCCGATATGGCCGACTTCCGCGCGTACCGCTGGCGCGACTTCAAGCGCTACGACTACACGCCGGAAGACTGCATGACCTTCCACCGCGCCATTGAAGAAGTTGCCGTGCCCGCCGCGCAGCGCATCTACGAACGCCGCCGCCAGCGTCTCGGCCTCGCCACGCTGCGCCCCTGGGATTTGGATGTCGATCCCGAAGGCCGCGAACCGCTCAAGCCGTTCGCCGATGCGGACAAGCTGGAAAGCGTCACCGCGCAGATGTTCCACAAGGTCGACCCGCAGTTGGGCAACTACTTCGAGATCATGCGTAACGAAAAGCTGCTCGACCTGCCCAACCGCAAGGGTAAAGCGCCGGGTGGTTACTGCACGGGCTTCGCGGTGATCCGGCGTCCGTTCATCTTCATGAACGCCGTCGGCATTCACGACGACATCCAAACACTGCTGCACGAAGGCGGGCACGCTTTCCACGTGTTCGAGACGGCCAACCTGCCCAACTACCGCACTTATTCCGCTCCGATTGAGTTCTGCGAAGTCGCGTCCATGTCGATGGAACTGCTGGCCGCGCCCTACCTCACGCAGGATCAGGGCGGCTTCTACGCCGATCCCGCCGAAGCGGCGCGCGCCCGTGTCGAACACCTCGAAGGCGTGATTCTGTTCTGGCCGTATATGGCAGTCGTCGACTCGTTCCAGCACTGGGTGTACACCCATCAGGAAGAAGCGGCGGACCCTGCCAACTGTGACCGCGTATGGGGCGAACAGTGGGATCGCTTCATGAAGGGCATCGACTACAGCGGTCTGGAAGACGCCAAGGTGACGGGCTGGCATCGCAAACTGCACATCTTCCAGATTCCGTTCTACTACGTGGAATATGGTCTCGCGCAGTTAGGCGCGGTGCAGGTGTGGCGCAACTCGCTGCAGAATCAGGCCAAAGCCGTTGCGGATTACCGCTCAGCGTTGGCGCTCGGCGGCACCGAACCGCTGCCGAAGCTGTTCGCCGCCGCGGGCGCGAAGTTCGCGTTTGACGCCGCGACCCTGCGCGAATGCGTCGACCTTGCCGAACGCACGATCAACGAGCTGGATCCGGCGTAGAACGCAGGACTGAGATAAAAGCAGCACTAACGAGTTAAAAGTTAAAAGTTGAAAGTTAAAAGGGCTGTCCCTACTTTCGACTTTTAACTTTTATCTTTTAACTGGCCTCTAGTTTTTAATGCCGAGCTTCTGCATCTCATACGGCAGCACATCGCGGAGGATGTCCGCGACCGGGCGCGGCTTGTAGCCGAGTTCGCGCTGCGCTTTTGCATTGGACCCGATGTAGGTCACGCCCGCGACGATGCGCAGCCCTTCGGAGGTATACGTTTCCGGCAGGAACGCATCGAACGGCTGAGCGAGTACCGACATCACCTTGAAGAGCGCGGGCGGCGCGGTCAGCCTGGGCGCGGGGATCCCCGTGATCTGTTCGGCCAGCTTAAAGGCTTCGGTCAAGCGGATGATTTCCCCGCAAATGTTGTACGACTCGCCGGGTTTGCCCCGCTCCATCGCCAGAATATGCCCCTCGACCACATCGTTGACATGCGCCCAGGCGTGCGCGCTCTGCTGCGGCAGCATGGGCAGTTGGCGCTGCAGATAGCTGCGGACGGACTTGCCCACCTCGCTCGGATCATCCTTGCCGTAAACCAGCCCCGGCTGCACGATCACCAGCGGTAGACCCGCCTGCATCAGCGGCAGTGCGACTTTATAATGCGCGTCGGCTTTGGTGCGGTCGTAGTTGCTGAGGTGCGTGCCCGCGAACACATAGCTTTCATCGACGGCGCGCCCCTTGGTGTTGGAATAGACCGCTAAGGTGCTGGTATACACACCCTTCGGAATGCCGAGATCGCGCATGACTTCGAGCACGTTGCGCGTGCCGCCGACGTTGATGTCTTCGGCCATGTGCGCGTCTTTCGCGCCGATTTTGTACCACGCCGCAACGTGAAACACGCCATCCGCGCCGCGCATGGGTTCGACGAGGCTGGCGCGCTCAACGATGTCACCCTGATAGATCTCGACGCCGAGTGCCTTGAGGTCGGCGGCTTTGGCGGGCGTGCGCACCACCGCGCTCACCTGATGCCCGCGCCGAACTAGTTCCCGGACCAGATTCCCGCCGATAAAGCCTGTTGCTCCCGTGACAAAATAGCGCATTGCTTCTCCCTCAGAAGTCGTCCGTCATGGTCGTCAATGGACAGTAAAACTCAGCCTGTTCGGGGTTAACTGTGAACGGTTCACGGTGAACTGTCAACTTCTCTAAGCCCCGGCAGCGGCGGTGAGCTGCGCGATCAGTTGATCGGTGGTTTGCTGCCCGGTCGAAAGCGTCGAGGTTGCGCCGAGCGGGCTGATGATGAAGTGCGGCGTATCGGTCAGTGTCGTCACCTCCGTGCCGAAGGTCGTCATCAAATCGGCAAAGAAGGCGGGCGTCGCGGTCGCAAACAGCCAATCGAAGCTGTAGCGGGTCGCGTAGTTGCGCAGCATATCGCTGGGGTCGGCGCTCACGGTGATGAACACGTATTGTTCCGGGTTGAGACGCTCCTTGGCGGCTTGCACCTCCATCTGCTGCAGCAGACATTCCGCGCAGCCCGCGGTGATCGGCTGCACAAAGAGTGTCTTGCCCGCATAGTCCTCCAGCGTGAAGCTTTCACCCGTGATCACTTCGGTCAACGGGGTGGCATGCCACACGGGACGCTCATCGGGCGGAATGCCACTGTCGAGCAGCGCTTCGAGCGCGCCGCTGGAGGCTTCTTCTTCAGATGTGGAGGTGGGCGGAGGTGGTGTGGTCGCCGGCGCGGAGGAGCACGCCGCCAGCAGCAGCAGACACAGCACAAGAAGCGAACGGTTCATGCGATGCTCTCCGTTAGGCACGTCAGGAAAATGTCGCTACAATAAGTCCTAACGCCATATGACGTTACTCATGAGGATAATCGATGACCCAGCAAAATGCCTATACCCGGCAGTGGATTGCGGGGGGTAAAATTCTATGTTTCCGGTTCAATAGTCTGGGCGGTGCCACCGCTGAAGAGTGGTACACCGAAATGATGGTGAACTACGATACATGGCGGCAAAACAATGAGCGGGTGCTGGTGCTGCTGGATATGCGGAACAGCGGCAACCTGCTCAGCGCCGAAGGGATGGCGCGGGCGCGGGATCTGGCGGCGAAATTTGGCGATCTGGAAGGGCGGATCGCGCTGTTGATCAATACGAACGAGAGCTTCAAAAATCTGGCGATGTTCCTCGAGCGCGGGATCAGCGCGCAGGCGCGTGAACGCAAGCTGTTTGAAGAGGAACAAGCGGCCATTGACTGGTTGTTAGGCGAATAACTTATGCGGCGTTGGATCGTATATGGCGCGAGTCTCGTGGTCAGTGTCTTTTTCCTCTGGCTCGCGCTGCGGGATGTTCCGCTGGCGGAAGTGTGGGCGGGCATCCAACGGGCAGAGCTCTTCTGGATACTGGTGAGTTTCGCGGGCGTGGTCGGCGCGCAGTTGACACGCGCGGTCCGCTGGCGTGGGCTGCTCGATAACAAAATTCCCCTCGGCAAGACGTTTCACATTTTGAACGTGATGATGATGCTCAATCAGGTGCCGCTGCGCGTGGGCGAACTGGCGCGTGTGCTGCTGGCGACCCGCTCCGGCGTGCCGGTGGTGACGGCGGCGACCAGCATTGTCGTCGAGCGCTTGATCGATATTGTGATGGTGGTGCTGCTGCTGGCGTTCGCGCTCAGCCGCCTGCCCAACGTCGATCCGTTGGTGGTGCAAACGGCGACGCTGTTCGGTGTGGCGGCGGTGGCGGGTTTCATCGTGCTGATTTTGTTTGCGCGCTATCCGGCCTTCGCGCATCGTCTGCTCACGTGGATCGAGACGCGCCTGCCGTTCCTCAGGCGCGTGAACCTCGTACGCCGCCTCGAAGAGATGATCGATGGGCTGAAGCCGCTGACGCATCTCGGCCATGCGACACACGCGATCATCTGGACGCTGATCGCGTGGGCGTTTTCGCTGGCGACGTTCTACGCCGTGCAAAGGTCGCTGACGCTCGTCGGCTATGACATGTGGCTGGCGGGCGCGCTGACGGTGCCGCTGGTCGCGTTCAGCATCGCCATTCCGGTGACGGTCGCCAGCCTGGGGCCGTTTCAGGGCGCGGTGCGCATCGGGGCGCAGGCGTTTGGCATCCCCGCGGTTGATGCGAGCACGCTCGGCTTTCTCTTCCACGGCGTCACCGTGATCACGTACTCGGTGTGGGGTGTGATCGGCTTGCTGGCGCTCGGCGTCTCCCTGCGCGATGTGATGAGCGCGGAGAAGACCGAAACGGCGGCGTAAACCCGTGTAAATCACGCAGTTGAGGCCTTCGATTTGGTTAAGGGTTGCGTATGGGTGTAGGGGCGCACGGCCGTGCGCCCTACGAGTCGGTAGAACAACGTGATTTCGTCAGCTTCACCCCTCAAACCCCTCTTCGTTCGGAGAGAGGCCGGGGGCGAGGCTGGAAGTCCGCCCTGACCGGGTGGCGGCTGCGGGAAGACTCTCGACATCCCACAGCCTGATTTGGGTTAATCTGTACCACACAGGATGTAAACACTATGCCATTTGTAGACTTGGCGACGGGCGCGCGGTTTCATTATGAGGATGTCGGTCACGGCGTGCCGGTGGTGGCGCTGCACGGACGCTTTGGCACGGCGCGCGTCGATCTCGGCGGCGTGCTCGATTGGTTGAGTGCGGAGGGTTACCGCGTCTATGGCCCATCGCTGCGCGGCTACGGCGAATCAACGCCCAAACCGCGGGATTTCCCCGTCGATTTCTATCACCGGGACGCGCGCGACGTGATCGCCTTCCTAGACGCGCTGAAGCTGGATCAAGTGCATCTCATCGGCTATTCGGATGGCGGCGAGACGGCGCTGGTAGCGGCGGGACTCGCGCCCGAACGCTTCAAATCAGTGTCGGTGTGGGGAGCGATTGGCTACTTTGGCGAGATCATCCGCCCGGTCGTACAGGCGAACTACCCGGCAACGTGGATGGACGAGGAGACCAAGCAGCTCCACGGCATCACCGACCCGAACCCCATGGTGCTGCAGTGGGTGCAGGCGCTCAAATTTATGATCGACTCCGGCGGCGATGTGAGCATCGGCCTCGCGCCGCAGATCACCGCGCCCGTGCTGCTCATGCTCGGCGAACAGGATCGGCTGAACCCCGAAGCCTACGGGCAGAACTTCGTCGACCGCACGCCGCGCGGCCAACTGGTGATGTTCAACACCGGGCACGGCGTCCACGAACAGGATTGGGAAGGCTTTAAGCGGGTGGTCGGGGAATTCCTAAAAAAGTCTGAATTATGAGTTTTAGCGCCGTCGAGGAGTGCCCTTTTTTGACAATCACAGCTAAGATGTAGTCTGGTGTAACTGGCACACCCCCGCACCGGGCGAATCGTATAGAACTATGACGCTGCGACTCAAAACACTGACACTCACCGGGGTCACGCTGATCATACTGATCAGTGCGCTGTATGTCGCGCTGCGGTCGATTCTCCTGAACGGCTTCACCGCGCTGGAACAACGTGAAATTCAGACGGAAGTCAACGGGGTGCTGACGTTCCTCAGTACGGAAGCGGACAACCTCTACAACCGCCTCTCGGATTGGTCGAGCTGGGACGATTCCTACACGTTCGTCTCTGACCACAATCAGCGCTACATCACCGAGAACCTGCTCTACCCGGATATCTTCGAGACCCAGCAAATCAACGTTGTTGCGTTTCTGGATCGTCAGGGTGAGCTGGTGTATATCGGCGGCATGACGCCCACTGGTTTCAACATGAGCCAGCGCCAGCTCACACCGTTTCTGGATGCGCTGGTTGCTCATTACGATCTACGCGCGCCGCTGGCGTTTTCGGGCTTCGTCGCGGTCGGTAGTCAAGTCGTTATGGCCGCCGGACGTCCCATTCTCAACAATGACTCCAGCGGGGCGGCCAACGGCACTCTGGTCTGGGTACGGCTTCTCGACGAGGAGTCGATCGGGCAGTATATGCAGTCGCTGACGCACCGCTTTTCGCTGATGTCGGTCGACGATCCCCGATTGGATACAAGCTATCGCACGGCGATTGCGGAACTGACAACGACGGATGCCCCTTACGTCAGCGACACTTCGTTTTCACGGGTGGCCTATGGTTACTCGCTGGTCAACGACCTGAGTGAAGAGCCGAGCATCGTGGTGCGGGTCGCGGTGGGGCGCGAAGTGTTCCGTGAAGGGCTGGAAAGCACCCTCTACTATCTTGTCACGCTGCTGATCGTCGGCCTGATTCTGATCCTGTGCGTGCTCTACATCCTCGAAAATTTCGTACTCGTGCCGATTTTGCGCCTGAGCCATGATGTTCGCGCTATCGGCTCGACGCAGGATTTCAGTACCCGGCTGCCCGTGCGCGGCAAAGATGAGCTGGCGCATCTCGCCGGTGGCATCAATACGCTGCTGGCCGCTGTCGAAAGCTCGTCGGAAGCGCTGCGCCAGTTGAACACCGACCTCGAAACCCGCGTGGACGAACGCACACGCGAAATCGAAGAGAAGAACCGCGAACTCGCGCGGCTGCAAGCGCAGAAAGACGTGTTCTTCGCCCGCGCTTCGCATGAACTGCGCACGCCGCTCACCAACATCATCACGCGGGTGTATCTGCTGGAAAAACAGCCGCAGCAGCTTGAAGCGCATTTGCGCGTGCTCAAGCTGGTCTCGACTTATATGCGCGATCTGATCAACGAAATTCTGGAGATTTCCCGCATTCAGCGCGGCTCGATCACGCTGAACCGCACCCGGCTGGAACTGCAAACTGTCGTGCGCGATGTGATCGACATCCAGATGCCCGAAGCGGATAAAGTGGCGCTGACCCTGCGCGCAGAACTGGTCGACACGCCGATCACGGTTTCCGCCGACTACAAGCGTCTGACGCAAATCCTCACGAATCTGGTGACCAATGCGATTCACTACACGCCCGCTAACGGGGAGATTGTGGTGTCCGTCGAGGCGACCGCGGATCAGCAGGCACGCATTAGCGTGCGGGATAATGGGGTCGGCATCGCGCCGGAACACCTCCCCCATCTGTTTGAGCCGTTCTTCCGCGCCCGCGAGGATATCAGCTTTGGCACGGGCTTAGGGCTGATGATTGTGCGCGAATTGGTTAAGCTGCATGGCGGCGAGATCACCGTCGTCAGCGAAGTTGGTCAGGGTAGCACTTTCACTGTGCTGCTGCCGCTGTACAAAGGCGCGGAGGTGTTGCTGCAACCCGCTATTGCGCAGCGTACAGGTACAGACTGAACACCACGGCGACCGCCGAAATCACCACCGAAAGCTTGATGAACACTTCCACCTGCGACTCCAGCACGACCAACTGCCGGTCGATGTGACTGCGTTCGGGCCTGGCCTGCCGGTGTCGATAAATCCAGCGCATGGGCAGCCGCAGCACCGGCATGGCGAACAGCGACCACACGAAATAGCCGAGCGCCATCACCAAGAAGGTCGGCAGCTTGTCATCCTGCAAGAACGGGATGAGCACAAATGAGATCATCGCCGTCCAGATGAACATCACCAATGTTTTCACATAGCGCAGCATCAAGCGTCGCAGATAGAGGATGTGCCGCACGAGCGCGAGTTCCGTGTTGGCGACTTCGCGCACCAGCGGACGATCCAGCGTGCGGGCGAGTCCGAGCGCCGCGTTGAAGCGTTCGACCGTTTGCTGATCGGCATCGGGCGGGAGCACGTTCTGCTCGGCCAGGACTTCCCAACGCCGCGTCGCCGGGATGATTTTGCCATCCGTATTGCGAATCGTTTCGTCAAAATACATTTCCCGCTTCTCGTTGCTGAAGGGGATCGTGTAGTTGATCGAACTGGTGTGGTACTGGTACTCGTACACGCCGCGCTTCACATTTTCCGATTCATCCGGCGAGAAGGCCAGCCCGCCGAGCGCGAACGACGGCGTGATCAGGCTGGGGTTGAAGCCCGGCGTATAGATCGTGAAGTAGAAGTGGACGATGTCTTTGAGCAGCAGGTAGAGCGCATACAGCGGAATGCTCAGCGAGAGGATCACCGGGTAGGCGAGGCAGGCATAGAGCAGCACAATGCCCACCGTGTGATTCGCGCCCAAGGCCGGGAACGTATCGGTCAGGTGCGCCAGAAAGATTTTGATGATGGTGACGACTTCGTCTTTGAAGAAGACGGGCAGCAGCAGGAGCAGCCCCGCGCCGCCGATGAACGCTGTGGCGATACGGTGCAGGGTGGAGAGGCGCACTTCACAGCGCTGCAAAAAGGCGCGCATGGCGTTGCGTTCTTGATCGGTGAGGGGTGGTTGAACTGCTTCCGTCTGGGTGGTGTCGTTGATTGAGGCGGTAGTCATGGGTTGGATACTCGAGCAAAGGACTGAGGTGAAAGGACTGAGAACTGAGAACTGCGCGAGCTGTTGACGGAGGTAGGTTTGCTCATGTGAGCAGACCCGAGTGTCTGACCAGTTTAGGGCGCACACGCAGGTGCGCCCCTACCGTTCGATCAACCTGCCTCAGTCCTCAGTCCTCTAGATGAGGCGCATTGGTGCTTCGATGTACTTCTTGAACGCTTGCAGGAACTGCGCGCCTTCCGCGCCGTCGCTGACGCGGTGATCGACACTCACGGTTACGCGCATGCGGTTGCCGATGCCGAGCGTGCCATCCGCCTTGACGACCGGGATCTTCATGGCGCTGCCGATGGCGAGAATACCGGCTTCCGGCGGGTTGATGATGGCGAGGAAGTGCTCGACATCATACGCGCCGAGGTTGCTCACCGTGAAGGTGCTGCCTTGAATATCATCCGGCTTGACCTTGCCTTCGCGGGCGCGGCCGATCATCTCTTTGTTGATCTGCGCGAGCGCGCTCAACGACAGGCGATCGGCGTCCTTGGCGACCACGTTGACCAGACCGCCGCCGGGGATCGCCACGGCGATGCCGATGTTGATCCGCTTGTGGCGCACGAGCTTGTCACCGTAATAGTGCGTGTTCAGGTTCGGGAATTCGCGCAGGGTGAGCGCCGTCGCCTTGACGATCAGGTCGTTCACGCTGATCTTGTGCGCGTCGTCCAACCCGGCGTTGATCTGCTTGCGGAAGTCGAGCAGCGCTTCGACGTCGAGTTCATTGGTGACGTAGAAGTGCGGCGTCTGCTGCTTGGCGTCGATCATGCGGCGGGCGATGCGCGACCGGATCTTGCTCGTGTCGATGATTTCAACATCCGGGCCGGACGGCAGTTCGCCAAACGTCTGCGCGGCGATTGGAGCGGCGGCGGGCGCCTGGGTGGGCGCGGGAGCGGCGGGCGGCTGCCACGCTTCCACGTCGGCCTTGATGATGCGACCGCCGGGACCCGTGCCGTTCACCTGCCGCAGGTCGATATTGCGTTCACGGGCGATGGCGCGTGCTACGGGGGAGGCTTTGATGCCATCCGGCAGGTTTTCGTCGACATCGTCTTCGGCGGGCTTCTGTGTGGGGCGCGGCGGGGGCGGCGAACCACCGCCGGGGCGGGTCGGCGTGACCGAGGGCGAAATAGCCGTTGGGGTCACCGACGCCGAAATCGCCGTCGGAGCGGACGTAGAGGCCGGACGCTGCGCAGGCGCGCCGCCGTTGGCCGCGGGGACTTCTTCACCCGCCGCGCCGACCCACCCGATCACTGAGCCGACTTTGAGGCTCGACCCCGGTTCGCCGATGAGCGCGAGCAGCGTGCCGCCCGCTTCGGCGGGGACTTCGACCGTCGCCTTGTCCGTTTCAATCTCCGCGATCACATCGCCAGCGTTGATCTGATCGCCAACTTTTTTCGTCCAGTTGAGCAGCACACCCTCGGTCATGTCGGAGCCGAGGTTCGGCATTTTGATCTGTTGCGCCATGATTTACAGCACCCTTTTCACAGCATCCACGACTTTTTGAGCGTTGGGCAGCGCCATCAGCTCGATTTCGGCGGCATACGGCAGCGGAACATCCATCGCGCTCACCCGCTGGATCGGCGCGTCCATGTAATCGAACGCAGCCTCCTGTAACTGCGCGGCGATTTCACTGCCGAAGCTGAAGTGCGGCAGCGATTCTTCGACCACGACGCAGCGATTGGTCTTCTTGAAGCTTTCGAACACCGGCTCCAGATCGAGCGGACGCAGCCAGCGCAGGTCGACGACTTCGGCTTCGATGCCTTCCTTCGCCAGCATATCCGCCGCTTGCAGCGACCATTCGACGCCGCGCGCGTAGGTCACCAGCGTCACATCTTTGCCGTGGCGCTTGACATCGCTCTTGCCGACGGGGAGCACATACTCTTCTTCCGGCACGGGCGACGGCTTGGGGTACAGCGCAATCGATTCGGTGAACAGCACCGGGTTGTCGTCCCGGATAGCCGCCTTGAGCATGCCCTTCGCGTCGTAGGCGTTGGCCGGGCACGCGACATACAGGCCGGGGAAGTGCGCGAAAATCGGTTCCGGGGTGTGCGAGTGCGTCGCCGTGGCCTGATTGCCCCAGCCGGACGCGCAGCGGATCACCATCGGGCACTTGAACTGCCCGTTGAACATATAATGCACTTTTGCGCCGTGATTGATGATGGCGTCGATAGCGAGGAAGGCGAAGTTGATCGTCATGATCTCCGCGACCGGACGCAGGCCAGCCATCGCCGCGCCGACCGCCGCCCCCGCGATCACCATCTCGCTGATCGGGGTGTCACGGACGCGCTTGGGGCCGAATTCCTCGAGAAAACCACGGGTGACGCGGTGCGTCCCCTGCCATGCGCCCACTTCCTCGCCCATGACGAAGACAGATTCATCGCGGAGCATCTCTTCGCGCAAGGCCGCGCGCAGCGCCTCGCGCATGGGCATATTCTTCTCAGCCATGCTTCCTCACACGTAAATGTTGTTGATCAGGTCGTTGTAATCGGGGACGGGGCTGTTGTCAGCAAATTCGACGCTTTCCTGCACCACCTGATCCGCCTTGGCGTCCAGTTCGTCCAGCTTCTTCTCGATGTTCTTGAAGTTGCTCGTGAGGTGACGGCGCGCAATCGTGATCGGGTCTTTCTCGTTCCACGCTTGCAGTTCCAGCTTCATGTCTTCGCGCTCGGCGTACTGCTTATCGGAGACACCATGCCCCTTGTAGCGGTACGTCAGCGATTCCATGAGGATCGGCTTACTGGTTTTGCGCACATAGTCCACGGCTTCGCTCACCGCTTCGTACACGGCGACCACATCCTGACCATCGACGCGCGGGCCTTCCTTCATGCCGTAGGCGATAGCGCGCTTGACGAGTTCCGGCTGACCGCTGGAGTCTTCAATGCGCGTGCCCATGCCGACGAAGTTGTTTTCGATCAGCCACACGACCGGCAGATCCCAGACCGCGCTCAGGTTGAGCGATTCGTGGAAGTAGCCGTTATTGGTCGCGCCGTCGCCCATGAAGCACATGACGACGTTCTGCGTTTCGTTGTACTTCTCTTTGAGGGCGATGCCCGCCGCGAGCGGCAGATGCCCGGCGACGATGGCGTAGCCGCCCCAGAAGTTGTGCGGACGGCTGCCGATGTGCATCGACCCACCCTTGCCGCCGCTCGTCCCGGTGCGCTTGCCCATCATTTCCGCCATGATCGGCTTGGCGTCGACGCCGCGCGCCAGAGCCAGCCCGTGATCGCGATACGCGGTGATGACGTGATCGTCTTTGCCCAGCGTTGCCAGCGCGCCAACGCCCGTTGCTTCGTGTCCGCTGTACAGGTGCAGATAAACGCCAGTGATGCGCTTCTGGTGATACAGTTCGTCGCACTTGTTCTCGAATTTGCGGATGAGGACGATCTGGTAGTACCAGTCCAACAGCCGCTCTTTATCTATCGCCAACGTCTGAGTTGTCAACGCCGGACTCCTCTCATCTCGTTTTAGGAGGATATGACCATGTTTACTGACTAGAATGCTGGGAAGTGTAGCGCATGGGGGGTGGGAAATCAATCGGCATGGACTCCGCTCATGGGGGATTAACGCGCGCACAGCGCGCCGCCATGGGGCAGAGGTCGGCCTGCATCCCAAACAAAAACGGACGGGGTCACCCCGTCCGTTCGGACTTACGCCACTGCTGCACCGTGCAGGGCGTTACGCCTCGGTGATCGTCACGCTGATCATCTGATCGCCCTGCGCGATCTTGTTGACAATCGCCTGACCTTCGGCGCTCGTCACCTGACCGAAAACGGCGTGCTTGCCGTCGAGGTGCGGCTGCGGCGCGTGGGTGATGAAGAACTGCGAGCCATTGGTGTTCGCGCCCGCGTTCGCCATGCTCAGTGAGCCTGTGCCGTGCTTGATGCGCAGCGCCGCCTGCTCGTCGTTCCACTTGTAGCCGGGGCCGCCGCGTCCCGTACCCGACGGATCGCCACCCTGAATCATGAAGTTCGAGATCACGCGGTGAAAGCTGATGCCATCGTAAAAGCCTTCTCGCGCCAGAAATACGAAATTATTCACGGTGATCGGCGCTTCTTTGGCAAACAACTTAACGTCAAAATCGCCTTTGGTGGTGTGAAAGTGCGCGGTGTACTGCTTGTTCGGATCGATCCCCAGTGCGGGGGCTTGGCTGTACTGTTTGGAAGCCATTGCATTTCCTTTGCTACTTGATCTGGGCAAGGTAGTATATCGTATTATTCATAGATTGATCTCCGGTTCACGCAAAGTCTTTAGCAATCTACTTAAATCAAGTGGGTTATAATCCGAATTGCAGGGAAGCCAACACAAATTTTAGAGAGACAGTCCCATGCCGCGTGTGCTCTATATCGAAGACAATCCAGATAATCGTATGCTCGTGAGGCGCATCTTGATGGCTTCCGACTACGATTTTGTCGTTCAGGAAGCTGATGGTGCTCGCAAAGGGATTGAAATGGCGCAGGCTCAGCCCCCGGACATCATCTTGATGGATCTCAGCATGCCTGAGATGGATGGGCTGACGGCGACCCAGCATATTCGCCAAATTCCGGAACTCTGCCGAATTCCCATTGTCGCGCTCACGGCGAATGCCATGGATAAGGACCGCGACCGCAGTTTAAGTGCTGGCTGTGACGGTTACATTCGCAAACCGGTCGACGTTGATAAGTTGCCAGACGAAGTAATGTTCTACATCAGGAGTAAAGATGACCGACGCGCCCAGCATTAAACCGAGTCCCATTGAACCGAGCGAAGCGCACGTACTCGTGGTCGAAGACAACGTCCCGAACTTTGTCCTGATCGCGCGTATGCTGGCATTCATGGGCGTGCAGCGCTGCGAATGGAAGACGTCGGGGTGGCAGGTCGTGCAGTTTGCCGATACCCTGCCACGCGTCGATCTCATTCTGATGGACATCCGTTTGCCATACGAAGACGGGTATCAGGCGCTGCAAAAGCTGCGCGCCAACCCCCGCCTGAAAGATACCTGTGTGTGCGCTGTCACCGCGGAAGCCAGCGAAGACCAAATGCGGCGAGCCAAGAAGGCGGGCTTTAACGGCTTCCTCGGCAAGCCGCTCGACCCGGATCGCTTCCCCGCGCAAATCCGCCGACTGTTGAGGGGCGAAGAAGTATGGGAATGGAAATAGAAGATTCGAACATCGTTCGCATCGAGACGCTCAAAATTGCCGAAGCGCAGTATCAGGCTTCGGGCACGATCTACGGGTCAACCGATCCGGTCGAAATTCTCAATGCGCTGGTCAGCTTCACAGGGATTCCCTTCGCCAATGTCCATCTCGGCTTGATTGACGAGGAAAACGACCCGAATACCATCAATATCCTCGCCACCGGGGATGCGACCGGCTTTCGCGCCGCCCGCGTACCGGCTCGCTTACAGGATTACCCGGCCTATGAAGCACTGGCCGCTGTCGAAGTTCTGAATATCGAAGATGTCACGACCGACCCCTTTCTGACTGACGCCGAACGCGAGAGCCTGATTGACCAGAAGGTCGCCGCCATGCTGGTGATTCCGCTGGCGGTGAATCAGCGCCTCACTGGGTTGATCGTCTTTTCGTTTGCCGAGCAAGTGCATTTTTCGACGCCGCTGCTGCGCGCCGTGCGTTCGCTCGCGGACCAGATCGCGGTGGTGTTCGAAAACCAGTCGCTGCTGCGCCGTACCGCCGCCTCGCTCGACGAAGTTGGGATGCTGTATGAGATCAACCGCGCCATGCTGAGCGCGCTCGACCCGTTGGATGTGCTGCGGATCGTCCGCACCTACACTGCCAGCCCGAACAGCGCCATCATCCATGTGGGCGTGGAGCATGTGCCCGACAGCAGCGCCGAAAACATCACCATTCGGCACATCCTGACGGCCAGCGAAGATCAGGCGCTTGACCGTCCGCTCGCCGGGCTGAACCGCACCACCGAACTCTTCGACCGCTACGAGACCACGACCGTTGAATTCTTCGAGAAGCTGGTCGGCAAACCGCCGTCCGCACTGACGCTGATCAGCGAGGGGTACCCGGCGCAGTCGGCGGCTATGATCGTCATCCGTGAATACGGCATTGTCGAAGACATCATCGTCGTGACCTACCCGGACGAACCAACGATCCTCCCGCGCCGCCGCCGTCTCTTCGAAGCGCTCTCGGATCAAATCACGATTGTGTTCCAGAACCAACGCCTGCTGCGCGATGCCCAGAAGAACGCGCTCCAGTTGTCGCGGCAGGTGCATCTGCTCCAGACGATCAACCAGTTGTCGAGCGGCTTGAGCATGTACCGCAGCGAAAAAGAACTGTTCGACTACGCGACGCAGTATCTGGTCGCAGCGATGGGCATTGATCACGTCGGCGTGCTCATGTTCGACCGCAGCCTGGAAACCGGGACGCTCATCAGCGAATACCCGGCACAGGTCACCATCGGCACGAAGATGGAAATCGATCAGTCCATCGATCTGCTGCGGCAGCATCCCGACCGCCCGGTCTTGATCCAGAGCGTGGAAAAGACCGATCTGCTGCCCAATAGTTCGAAGCAGGTGCTGCTGAAACTTGGCGTCTATTCGATGATGATCCTTCCCATCATCATCGAAGGGAAGTTGATCGGCTCCATCGGTTTCGACATATACGAACGCGGGCGCTTTTTCCAACCGGATATGATTGACATCGGTCAGACGATGGTCGCGCAGCTCTCAATTGCCCTGCAAAACATTCGTCTGTACAGCGATGCGCAGCGCCGCGCTGAACAACTGCAGCAGATCGCCAACTTCGGTCAGCTCGTGCAAGGCACGCTCAACCTGCCCGATATTCTCGCCGCGCTGCTCGGTGAAATTCGCCAGACGATCACCGCCGACCGTGTGAGCGTGGCGCTCCTCGACGACCGCACGGATCAACTGCGGGTGGTCGCCCAATATGATGAAGAACGCACCACGATTGATGTCGAGAACGGACCGTTCATCTCGACTTCCGGCACGTTGATCGGTCAGGTGTGGGAGTCGGGGGAAATGCTCGTCATCAATGACACGTCGACGAGTTCCGGCATCCGCCGCGCGCAGGACTTGAGCGTGCGGTCGCTGATGATCGCGCCCGTCCGCTCGCGTGGACGCATGATCGGCGCGGTGAACATCGGTGCGGTCAACGCGTATGCTTACGCCGAAGAAGACAAGGCCATCTTCCGCCAGATGCTCACGCAGCTCGTCGCTTCCATTGAAAACAGTCTCGCGTTTGCGGCCAGCCAACGCATTGCCAAGAACGAAGCGCTGATCAACGACATCTCCATTCAGATGCAGATGACCAACGAGATTCAGGGCATGATGACCGCGGCGGTCAGCGAGTTGGGCCGAGCACTGGGCGCGCGGCGCGCCCGCGTCCGCTTACATGTGAGCGAGGGCTAACCAAATGCTGCACGTGCTGCGCACCCCCTTAAGTACTGAACGTTATAAAACTGTTGCGGACAAAGCCCGCGCCCGCGCCATCATCGGGCTGACCGTTGGCTTGGTCGTGCTCTATTCGCTGTTACTGATCGTCGGGCGCTCCGGTGCGCTGACCTTCAGCGATATGCAGGGTGCCGACCAACGCCTCAAACTGTATGTGCCGCTGGCGTTGATCGCGATGTACGGCGGCGCGCTCGCGACCGTCATCATCACCCGGTTGGGCAAGCGGACCGCCAGCGCCTATATGATGCTGGCGTCGTTCTATGCGGCCTCGATTGTCATCTCGATCCCGAACGGGCTGATCTACGCGCCGATGGGCGCGCCGCTGCTCGTTATGATCATGATCGGCGGCTTTCTGCTCGGCGAACGCGGCATCGGTCTGACGACCGGCCTCTCCACGCTGATCGTCGCCGGGGCGATGCTCCAGCGCCAGAATATCCCCAACGCGCCGGATAACGCGCCCTTCGCCTTCATCCTGTTCACCGTGTTATTCGTGCTCACGGGCTTGATCCTGCAGTTGTTCCTGCGCCTGCAGGAAATCGGGCTGGATGAAAAAGTCGGTAAAGCGGCGCGCGGTCGACAAGAACTCGCTACCCTCACCACGCAGCTCGCTCAGCGTATTTCGCGCCACTTCATTTTGTCCGAACTGCTCGACAGCACCGTCGAAGACATCCGCAAGACCTACCCGGACATCTACCACGTGCAAATTTTCCTGACCGACGAGGAAGCCAACGAAGCGCGCCTCGTCGCCAGCACGGGCGAAGTCGGCAAGATGCTGCTGCGCCGCAAGCACAGCCTGCCTATCGGCAGCCGCAGCGTTATCGGTCAGGTGACCGCGACCAGCACGGCGGTCATCGCCGCGGCGGCAGGCACCGAGACCGTGCACCGCCGCAACGAGTATCTGCCGGACACCGCCGCGGAAGCCGCGTTCCCGCTCCGCCTCGGCAATGCGCTGATCGGCGCGCTCGACCTGCAGAGTAAGCAGGGCGATGCGTTTTCCGACCCCGACGGCTTGTCGATCTTCCAGTCGCTGGCCGACAGCATCGCCATCGCCGTCGATAATGCCCGCCTGTTCGAGCAGACGGAAAGCCGCGTGCAGGAAAATCAGCGTCTGCTCGACCAGATGCGCACCACCATGCGCGAAGTCGAACGCCTCAATCTCGAATTGACCGGGCGCTCGTGGCAGACCTTCCTGTCGTACAAAGGCGACGAACTCGGCGTCACCGTCGACCTCGACAACAATATTGTGCGGCAAAGCGCGGAAATCACGCCGACGCTCGATACGGCGATGCGCGACGGACGCACGGTGCAAGCGCAAGACCGCGATGTGCAAGTGATCAGCACGCCGCTGCGCGTGCGCGGTCAGGTGATCGGCGCGATGGAGTTTGAAGTCGGCGCGGATGAATTCGCGCCCGAAGACATCGAACTCGTGAACGGCGTGGCCGAACGTTTCAGCCTCGCGCTGGAAAGCGCCCGCATCTATGAAGAAAGCCGCCGGGTGGCGCAGCGTGAATCGACGCTCAACCAGATCGGCAGTCGCCTGCAAACGACCAACACGGTCGACACGCTGCTGGCGGAAACCGCGCGCGGCCTGCAAGCCTCGCTCGGCGCGACGCGCGTCGCCATCCGGCTCGGCGCGCCGCCCAAGTCCAATGGGGTAGAGGAACACTAAGCTATGCTCAAGCTGTCATCACCTCAACTGCTGCGCTTACGTCAGCAGTACCTCAACCTGCTGGCGATCATCATGCTGCTGTCGAATGTGGCCGGTCTGGTGCTGATCGCCATCAACAACAGCCAGATCGGAACCAGTGAACCCTCCGGCTTGATCGCCGTCTTCATCTCGATGGGCATGTCGCTGGTCTGGCTGTGGCTCCTGCGCGGCAACCGCGTCGAAATCGCCGCGTTCGGCCTGCTGCTGACGCTCATTGGCGGCTATGTTGCTCTGACTTTTGATGCCGTGCCGATTGCCGGGACGCTCATCCTCATCACCGCGGCGCTGTTCCTGCGGCGACCACTGTTCTTCGCCGTTGTCGCTATCATTTTCCTGCGTCTGCTGTTTGACCTGAGCGGGGCGCTGGCCGCGCCGGAGGGCGACATCCCGCTGGTCACGGTACTGCTCCAGTTTATGACCTTCGCCATCATCGCGGCCGTCGCGCGCACCATCACCAATTCGCTGCTGAGCAGCGCGGAAAGCGCGAACCGCATTGCCGTTGCCATTTCGACGGCGACGAACACCGGGCGCTTGATCGGACAATACAACGACGCGCAGGATATGATGAATTTCGCCATCAACACCATCCGCGAGAAATACGGCTTCTATCACGCGCAGGTCTTCCTGCTCAATGAAAGCGGCGACCAAGCGGAACTGCGCGCCAGCACGGGCGATGTCGGCTACCAATTGCTCTCTCGCCGCCACCAACTGACGGTTGGTTCGCAAAGCGTGGTCGGTCAGGCGGTGCTGCGCGGTGTGCCCGTGCTCGTCGCGAACACCGAAGATGAAGTCGTGTTCTTCCGCAATGAACTGCTCCCCAACACGCACGCCGAATTCACCATCCCACTGAAAGATCGGAATCGCGTGATCGGCGCACTGGATATTCAGAGTACCATGCCGTTCAGCTTCACCGACGTTGATCGGCAGGCGTTGGAAGTGATCGCCGAAGCGCTCTCGACGAGCCTGCGCGACCGGCGGCTCGGCGCGGAACAGTCCGTGCTGAGCGCGGAAAATCAACGCCTCGCCAAAGAAGTGATCGCGCTTCAGCGCGACAATGACCGCCTGAACCGCGAAGTGACGCAGGGGCAGTGGAGCGAATATCTCACCG
Source organism: Anaerolineae bacterium (assembly GCA_041916315.1). Classification (GTDB taxonomy): domain Bacteria; phylum Chloroflexota; class Anaerolineae; order Aggregatilineales; family Phototrophicaceae; genus Flexifilum. The sequence continues at coordinate 94,274 of JAYRZU010000056.1, read as the reverse complement.
AACATACTGAACTCACCGGGATCACGCTGCAAGGCGACGAGATGGTCCCGGAGGCGGAATGGACGCCTGATTTGGCCCAAGCGCGCCGCGCGGGTGAAGCGGTGACGAGCAGCGATGTGATCGCCGTGCCGGTGGTGCTGCGTGGTGAAGTGATCGGCGCGATTGAAGTCGACCCCGGACGCGCGACGCCGACCGAAACGGTCGAAATTGCGCAGGCGGTAGCGCAGCGTTTAGCCGTCAGCCTGGAAAGCGCGCGTTTGTACGAAGAGACCCGCCAGTCGGCGTATCAAGAACAGCAGATCAACGAAATTGCAGCGCGCTTTGGCACGACGGGCACGATTGACGAACTGCTGCGGATTGCGCTGGTGGAAGTGGGCGCAACACTGGGCGCGAAGGGCGGCGCAATTCGCCTTGGGCGCGTGCAGAACGGAGCTGCTGAATCATGATCCGTGCTATCAATCGCTACCTCAGCGTCCGCTATCGTTACGATAACCCGGTCCTCCAGCAGCGCGCGTTGAATCTGCTGCGTATGACCGCAGCGCTGTTCATCGCAAATCTGCTCTACATCGCGTTGGTCGGCGTGCTGTTCATCGTCGACCGGACGACGATTAGCGATGGCGCGCTCGAAGCGTTCAACCTCCTCACCGTATTCATGACGGCCGCCGTGTACTGGTTCATCCAGCGTGGGCGGCTGACGACGGCGACACATCTGTTCATCAGCTTTCTGGCGCTGATGATCCTCCCGGCGCTGGCGACCAACCCGGAAGTCAACAACTATGCAATTGCGCCCGTGCTGCTGCTGGCGGCGGGGTTGCTGCTCGGTCGACGCGGTTTCGCGGTGACGCTGGTCGGGATTGTAGGCGCGTTGGCTGTGCGCTACGTGGTCTTCAGTCCCATCACAACAGCAGAACCCTATATCCCGGCGCAGGAAATCGGCATCGAACTGATTTTCGCCGGCATCAGTTATCTGGTGATGAGCCTGTTCCTGTTCTCCTTCAGCGGGTCGGCGGAACAAGTCGCCGCCGAATCCCTGCGCGAGATCGATCAGTTGAACACCGTCAGCCACTTCGCCAGTGGGTTAGGCGCAGTGCTCACGGACACGGCGATCTACACGCGCCTGCTGGAAATCACGCAGAACAACCTCGGCTATGAAGTCGCGCAGATTTATCTGCCGGATGAGTCGGGCAGCTTTGGCCGCCAACTGCGTTTGAGCTTTGGCGCCGCGCCGCGTAAAGTCGTATTGACGGAAAGCGATCTCTCCGTGCTGACCGAAGGTATCCGCACGCGTCAGCCCGTGGTCGTCAACAGCAGTGATACCAGCTTCCGCGCGCTGCACTTGATTCCGCCCGCGCGCCAGAGCTGCACCCTCGTGATCATCGAACAGGATACGGTCGTCGCGCTGCTGGACATCCAGACGAGCCGGGCGCGTCCGTTCTCGCGCAATGAACTCCTCGTGCTGCGCAGTCTGGTGGATCAGGCGTCGCGCGAACTCGACTACAGCTCGACCATCCGCGACCTGCAAACTACTGTGCGCGATCAGGACGGCGTGATCAACCGCTTCACCCGCCAGCTCAACGAAATTCAGGGGCGTGGTCGCCAAGCCAGCATGTCCGGTTGGGATACGCTTTTCAACGCCCGCATGACCGAGGCGTTCGGCTTTGACCTCGTCGGCGAAGGCGGCAAGCTTACGCCGATCCGTTCGGACGCGCTGCCGGAAGCCATCCGCGAAACGCTGCTGCGCGGCGATGTCCATATCCAGCAGACGGCGGGCGATCAAGTTGTCACCGTACCAATTGTCTTCCGTGATGTCGTGCTCGGCGCGATGTCGTTCAATGTGCCGAGTGAACGCCCGGTCACCGACCGCCAGATCGAACTCATCCGTACGGTCGCCGACCGCTTGAGCGTCGCGCTGGAAAACAATCGTCTGCTCGAACAAACGCAAGCTCAAGCCCGCCGTGAACGTCAGGCGAGCGAGATCGGCAGCGTGCTGCTTTCGGCCACCAACGTCGAAAGCGTGCTCAGCCTCGCCGCCGACAATTTCCACGAAGCCCTCGGGGCGATCCATACCCGCGTCTACTTGCAGCCCGGAACCTTGATTAAGAGCGGAGACGCAAATTGAACACGCGCGGCAATCGTTTATCTTTCAATTCATTTCCGATCTGGGTCAAGCTGCTCATCGGGTTCACCTTTGCGCTGCTGGTGTTAGCCGCGCCGGGGTTTGTCTGGCTGCGCGGCGGCATTGACGAGATCGCCATGCAGGGCGCGCGCACGTACCTGTTCAACGTGGGTACGGAACAAAAGCAGGAGATCGAAAACGCGCTCCTGAGCGCCCGCGCGCAGTTATCCAGCTTCCTCTCGGTCGAAGCGAACCAGCAGACCATCATCGGGCTGCTGCTGCAGGATCGTAATGTCGGTGGTTCGACGAACCCGTTCAATGTGGAAGAGACCGATGTCGTCAACCTGTTCCGCGACAGCCTGATCAACGTCGGGTCCAGCCTGTTCGAAGGCGCGCGCGTGCTCACGCGGACGGGGCAAGTGGTGGCGCAGATTTCGACCACGTCGACCTTCATCACGCAGGTCGATGAATCGAATGCGCCCGCCTACCGCGCCGCGACCGCCGCCCTGCTGCAGGGTCAAACACAGGCGCTCGCCGTGTCGGCGGCCAGCGGCGGTATCATCGAGCTGGCGCAGGTGATCAACTGGCGCGATGGCAACCCGATTGGTTTTCTGATCGTTCGCCTGAGCAATACGCGCGGTCTGTATACCTATCTGCGCCTGACCGACGCCAACAACCCGTATCAGGCTTACAGCTTCCTCACGACCGCCAATAATGTCGTCATTGCGCCGCCCAATGCGCAGACTGCGGCGCTCGAATTCAGCCAGTCGGTCGCGGTTGACCAGGGGCTGGCGGGCAATACGGGCGTGGAAACCTACGTGGTGACGCAGGACGACGCCTCCGCCGAATATATCGGCTACTTCACGCCGCTGCGGGAAACGCCGTTTGCGCTGGTCGTGCAAACGCCCACGCAGAACGCCTATAACTACGCGCTCGGCTACTTCACCATTCGCGGCTTTGTGGTCGTGATCGGTATGGCCGTGTTGATCGGCGTGATGGTGGCGGTCTTCAACAACCTGATTGTGCCGCCGCTCAACCGTCTGCGCCGTGCGACTCAGGCGATGCGCGATGGCGATTTCACCGTGGATGTGGCCGACGTACAGCGCGGCGACGAGATCGGCGCGCTTGCCGTTTCGTTCGTCACCATGCGCGACCAGGTGCGCGGCTTAATCGACGACCTTGAAGAACGCGTCGAGAAACGCTCGCGTGATATCGCCGCGACGCAGGAAATCAGTCGTTTCGCCGTGAGTCAGCGTGACCTCGGGCTGCTGCTCAACCGCGTCGTCGATTTAATCGTTGAACGCTTTCCGAACATTTATCACGCGCAGATCTTTCTGGTCGACAGCGCGACGGAATGGGCGGTCTTACGCGCCAGCACGGGCGAACCCGGTCGGCAGCTGCTCGCCCGTGGTCACCGCCTCGGCGTCGGCAGTGTGAGCGTTATTGGTCAGGTGACGCAGCAGGGGCGTCTGGTGGTCGCGCGTGATACGGCGGTCAGTCAGGTGCACCGCCGCAACGAATTCCTGCCGGATACCCGCGCGGAACTCGCGATTCCGCTGCGCATCGGCGACGATGTGATCGGCGCGCTGGACGTGCAAAGCCGTCTGCGCGACGCCTTCGCCGAAGATGAAGTCGCGATCCTCTCGACCATGGCGGATCAGATCGCGGTGGCAATTCAGAACGCGCGTCTGTACGAAGAATCAACGCGCCGCGTGGCGGAAGTCGAAGACATCAACCGCAAGGCGACGCTGCGCGCGTGGCAGGACTATATGCGTGACCAACGCACGCAAACGCTGGTCGAAGAAGCCGGTTCGCCAACGGATCTCGACATGTCGCCGCTGCGCCAGCAGGCCATGCGTACCGGGGAAGTCGCGCTCGGGCAGTTGACCGCGCGCAACACCGTCCCCATCGCCGTGCCCATCCGGCTGCGCGGGCAAACGCTCGGCTCTGTGGAATGGGAAGTGCCCGCCGCCAGCTTTGGTGAAGATCGGCTGGAACTGGCGAAAGAACTGGCCAACCGGCTCGCGCTCAGTCTCGACAATGCGCGTCTGTTCCAGGAAAGCCAGCGCGCGACGGAACGCGAACGCTTGGTGAACAACATCGCCGCCAAGCTGACGACACAGAACAATATCAACGACATTTTGCAGACGGCTGTCCGCGAAGTGGGGCAGGCGCTGCGCGCACCGCAAGTCAGCATTAGTTTGCGCCGCCCGAACGGCGTACACGAAAATGGGAACGGGAGTTCATCCTAATGGCTGCTGCACAAACCAGACGATCAACCCCCCAATCAATGCACAATCGTGTGATGCGACTGCTCATCCCCCTGGTGATTGGCATCTCGGTCATCGTCGGTGTGCTGATGTTCTTCGTGCTGCGTTCGGCGGACAGTGAAGTCCAGTTTGCCGAGCACCGCATCGAACGCGAAACGGCGGCGGCGGCGCTCAGCGCGCAGATTGAGCACATTGTCAACGAAGTGCGCGTCGCCGGGACCAGCCGCACGGTGCGCAGCTTTGCCCGGGAAACGCTTGTGGCGACCGCGAGCAGTTCACTGGAAACCAGCCAGACCGCCCTTCTCGGCGAGCTGACCGGCATTCTGAGCACCCAGAGCGATATCTTCATGGCGGCGCGGTATGTGACGTTCAATGGGTCAATCTGGTCGGAAGTGACCAAATACGACAACCTCGCGCCGCTCGCCGATAACAGCGTGCGGCTGAACGCCCTCGCCGATGAACCCACCATCGTGCAGGCGCTGCTCGCCGCGCCCGGCAGCGTCATCGCCGGGAATATCGAGTTCGCCAGCACGGAAGATACGCTTCTCCGCGGGATACTGCTGCCGTACGTGCGCTTTTCCACGCCCGTCGTCTCGGATAACGACCTGACGAATGTGGCTGGCGTGCTCCAATTTGAAGTGCGCATCGACGGCCTGATCGACTATGCCCGCACGCTGGGCGCCGAACTCGCCGCCGAAAGCGATGTGCACCATATTCTCCTCGTGGATAATCAGGGGCATGTCCTCGTCGATTCACACCATCCCGAAGTGAATTATCTTGCCGACCTCGAACTCGGCAGCAATCAGGATTTGGGCATCGTTTACCCGCAGTTTGCGAACGCGCTCAACCCGGGCGTGGAAATTCGCGACGTGGTGGATGGCGCGACTCTGTATTCGGTCGAACGCTTCACCATCGGCAACACAGGCGCTACCGAATGGCGCATGGTGCTGGTCGAAAGCCTTTTCGGGGCGAACGGTCTGGTTGTGCCGGTCGGCGGGTTCTTCGCCAGTCTGCTCGTCGGCGCGCTCGTGCTGGTCGTCACCAATAACCTGTTGAAAAACACCTTCCAGAGCTTCCGCAGCGTGCAGATCATGGCGAAGGGGCTGGTTGGTGAGGGCAGCAAGCTCAGCCCGCTCGACGCCGAACTCGTCAGCGAGGCGGGCGATGATATCGGCGAGGTGATGCGCGCGCTCCAGTCGCTCTCCGGTCAAATCGATCACCTGAGTACGGAACTCAACGACCAGCGTCTGCGCTACACCCGTAGTATGGATATCGCGGGCCGCATCAGCCGCGAAACTGCCGCGTTGTACGACATTGACACGCTGCTCAACCGTGCCATCAACCTGATTGTGTCGTCCTACGGCTTCTATCACGCGCAGGTGTTCCTCGTCGACGACATCGGCCAGAACGCGATCCTGTACTACAGCCACGGCGAAGTCGGGCAGCGACTGCTCGAACAGCGCCATAAGATTCCGATTGGCTCGGAATCGGTGATTGGTACGGTGACCAGCGGCAGCAAGCCCGTCGTCATCAACGACACCAGCCGCCGCGACGAAGGCGTCGCGCACCGCTACAACCCGCTGCTGCCAGAAACCCGCGCCGAAATGGCGATTCCGCTGCGCATCGGCGATCAAATCATCGGCGCGCTGGACATCCAGAGCGATCATGTCAACGCGTTTCAGGATGACGACGTGCGAACCTTCCAGATGCTCGCCGACCAGATCGCTATCGCGATCCAGAACGTGCGTCTGCTCGTGGAATCGGAAACGCGCGTCGAGCAAATCGACACGCTCAACCGTCAGCTCACCCGCGGCGCGTGGGAAGAAGCTGGCCAACGGTCGAACCTCGCGGGCATTTACCGCTACGACCTGCTGACCGTCGAACGCACGGAAACTGTGCCCGCCGAAGTGCCGGGCGGTGTGAGCGTGCCGATCAGCATTCGCGGTGAGACCATCGGCACGTTGGACGCCGCGATGCCGGATGGTTCGGTCTTCACCGATGGCGATCAGGCGATTATGCGCGCGGTGGCGGATCGTGTTGCCATCGCCATTGAAAACGCGCGCCTGTTCGAACAGTCGCAGAGTACGCTGGCCGAAACGTACACGCTGTATCAACTGAGCCGCTACCTCAACGAAGCGAACAGCCTCGAAGACATCGTGCAGGCGATCATTATCTCGGTGATGCCAGATGCCAGCAGCGGTCAGATCGGGGTGTTTGACGAATATGCTCCCGGTCACGCACCGGAATGGATGATCATCAGCGCGGACTGGACGGCGACTGAGAAGGAAAACCGCGAAGTCAAGCTGACCGAGCTGGAACTGCACATCCCGGATCATCCGCTGTTCGCCTCGATGAGCCCGACGCAAGTCACGCTTATCACGGATACGGAGCGCGACAACCGCATCGACGAGGTGACCAACGCCATCGTACAGAGCGCGAAAGCGCGGTCGATGGTGCTCATCCCGTTCAACGTGCGTGGTGTGTGGCGCGGCCTCGTGATGATCCAGTTCCCGCAGCCGCGCGAATTCAGCGAACGCGACGGGCGTATCTACACCGCTCTGATCGACCAGGCCGGTGTCGCCATCGACAACCGTATGCTGCTCAGCCAGAACGAAGCGCAGCTCCACGAAATCGAGCGTCTGTATACGGGCAGCCGTATCATCAACATGGCGCAGAACTTCGTCGATCTCGTGCGCGCCGCTGTGAACACCGCCAACGACCCCACGCTGGATTTTGCCATCGGCGTGTTCGAAGGGGCGCTGGACTCCACCGGTTGGCCGACGGCGATCCGCGTGATGGCGTCATCGCATGGCAGCGAAATCGCGACCGAAGATACCTACTACGACCTACATATCCCCGCCGACTCGCCGCTGCGCCGCCGTGACGCGCAGATCGTGCAAGATCGCGGGCTGGTCAACGGTGACGATCTGGTCAGCAGTATGCTCGCTCTGGCGCGGTCGCGCGGCTACCAGTTCACCGCCGCCTTCCCGCTGTACAGCATCAACCAGCCGATTGCGCTGTTCTTCATTCAATCGTCGGAAGGCCGCGACCTTTCCAACGAAGACTTTGAAATCTACCGCGCGCTCACCGGACAGATGAGTACGGTGCTCCAGAACCGCCGCCTGCTCGAACAGACGGAACGCGCGCTCGACGAAACCCGGCGTCTCTACGCCGCCAGCCGCGCCATTGCGACCGCCGCCGACGCGCAGAACGTGTTCGCGGCGCTGGCAACACACCTCAATATGGCCGGGTCGAATGTCACGCGTGTGGTCGTCCTGCTGGCCGGTCCGGCGCAGGTCGAACACCCCGACTATGTCGAATACGCCTATGTGTGGTCGCCGACCAATGCCAGCTCGGATCTCACGGTGGGCAAGCGCATCGCGCGCTCGCTGGTCGATTTCACCGCTGTGCTGGCCGAACATGACGGCGTTGCCCGCCTCAACGATCTGCGGCGCGATCTGGCCGCGCATCCGGCGCTCATTGCCGTGCTGGAGCGCAGCGGTTCGCACAGCGCCGCTATGACCGCGATCAGTTCACGCCAGCGCTGGTACGGTGTGATCATGGTCGAAAGCAGCACGCCGAACAGCTTCAATACCGCGTACGGCACGTTCATGCGCGTGCTCACGGATCAGGTATCCGTCGCCGTGGAAAGCATCCAGTCCTTCGAAGAAGCGCAGACGCAGGCGCAGCGCGCGCTGGCGCTCGCGGAAGCCGGTCAGCTCACCGCGCGTATCGAAGGTGAGTTCACGACGGGCTTCGGCGAAGTCTTCGCCCGGGTGGCGCGACCCGCTAAGTACGACCGGTGGCTGCTGCTCCTGCGGGCCGACCGCGGCACGACGCTGGAAACCATCACCGACCATATGCCGTTGGTGGCTGGTCACAAGCTGGAAGTCTTCCGCGACGAATACCCGGTGATGCAGGCCTACCGCACCAGCCAGACGGTCTACGTCAATAATCCGTTCACGTACCCGGCCTTCACCGACGAAACGCATGTGGGCGTGGCAGAAGCGTTCGGCAAGCATCTGGCGACGCCCGTGCGCATCGGCATGGACACCATCGGTGTGCTGCTGGTCGGACGTTCGATTTATGATGCCGACCTCGACGAACGCGATGAACAGCTCGTCTCGACGCTGGCGGCGCAGGTCGCCATCACGATTGAGAACCGCCGCCTGTTCACGTCGGCGGAAGGCGAACGTGCCCGTCTGCGTACCGTCCTCGACACGCTGCCCGCCGGTGTGCTCGTGCTCGACCCGGTCACCTTCAAACCCCTCCAGTTCAATCAGCAGGTCGAGCATCTGCTCAACCGCACCATCGATTTCGACACGCCCTTCAGCGTAGACGAATACGGCATTCTGCAAGGCAAGTCGAACAGTATCTATGAAGCTGAGCGCCTGCCGATTTACAGCGCGGCGCACACGGGCGTCCCGGCCTTCGCCGACGACCTGAGCGTCGAACGGAACAACGGCGAACGCATCGACCTGCTGGTCAATGCCGCGCCCATCGTCGATGCGCAGGGCAACGTCACCGCCATCGTCACCGCCTTCCAGGACGTGTCGCCGCTGCGAAAAGCGGAAGCCGAACTGGAAGAGAACCTGCGTGAGTCGGTGTCGCAGTACGAGACGACCCGCGCGCTCGCCGAAGCCGACGACATCGAAACGGTGCTCGAAGTGGCGTTCGCGCAGTTGCTGACGACCAACCCGGAACAAGCTTACGCGCTGCTGCTGGATGATCAGGGCACTATCGAAATTTTCCGCGCCAGCGACGAAGACCGCATCGGCGATGAGTGGACGCTGCCGCTCGACATGCTCGACGCCCGTCAACTCCTGTTCGTGCCGGATGTCGCCGCCTACTACGACGACCCGATCCGTCAGCCGATTCTTGACGCCGGGATCGGTGCATTTGTCGCCATGCCGCTGCAAGCGCGTTCGCGGCGCAATGCCCCGCTTGGGTGGCTGCTGATGACGTACAGCCAGCCCAACCTAAACCTCACGGCTCAGGTGCGCTTCCTCACCACCCTGAATGATGGCGCGTCGGTCGCACTCGACAACCGCTACCTGCTCCGCGATACGGAAAGCGCACTCAATGAAACGGCGGCGCTGTATGGCGCGACCACCAGCATCAGCCGCGCGCAAAGTCAGGCAGACATTCTGCGCGCGCTGCAAGAATCGCTCGCTTCGCAAACGCCCGATATCTATGCGGGTTACATTTTCGAAGCGGGGACGGTGCGCGAACTGTTCAACGTGAGTCTCGACGGCCCGCCCATCCCCTTTGGCGAGCTGATCACGCGGTACGGGCTGATAGACGGCAAGACGACGTACGTCGAAGAGCTGCGCACACGGGAAAAACCGAGCGCTTTTGAACAGGAACTGCTGGCGCTCGGCAACATCCGCTCGTTCGCGCTGATCTACATGCCCGGTTCGCGTGGGTGCCTCATCACCGCGTATCACCAGCCGCGCCTGTTCAGCCGCGGCGAACAGCGCTACCTGAGCGCGGTCGCGGACGCCAGCTCCATCGTCATCGCCAACACCCTGCTGCTCGACCAGGTTCGGACGACGCTCGACGAAACGAGTATTCTGTACGAAGCGAGCCGCGCGCTCAGCAACGCGGGCGGCACCGATGAAATTCTCGAAGTCGTCGTTGCCCACCTGACCAACCGTCCGGTGACGCAGGTCTTCCTCGCCACGCTGCTCAGCGCGGACTGGGAAAGTCCGGAAGCGCTGGCGCAGGTGGTGTCGAGCTGGCACCGCGAAGGCGAAAACGTCATCGACCTGACGGGCATCACGCTGATGGCCGAACAGTACCCCGCGTGGAAGCTGCTCGCCGCGCAAAACGTCATCATGATCGACGATGTGGAAATCGACGAGATGCTCGACGATAACGAGCGCATCGGCGTGCAAAGCCTGGAAATGCGTTCGATCAGCATTCTGCCGCTGCGTGTGGCGGGGCGCTCTATCGGCGCGATTGTGCTCGGTTCCAGCGAGCCCTATACGCACACCGAGCGTGACCTGCGTATCTACCGCTCGTTCGCGGAACAAGCCTCCCTACGTATGGAAGCCTCCCGTCTGCTCGGACAAACGGAACGCCGCGCGCGTCAGCTCGCCACGTCCACGCAGGTCAGCCAGATCGCCAGCTCCATTCTCGACCTCAACGACCTGCTGCCCAAGATGGTGGACATCATCCGTGACTCGTTCTACTACGACCACGTGCAGGTCTTCCTCATGGATCCCGATGACGAATTCGCGGAACTCCGCGCCAGCACGGGCGAAGCTGGACACCAGCTCCTCAGCATTCGCCACAAGCTGGGCAAAGGTTCGGCGTCGGTCATCGGGCAGGTGACGGAGCGCGGTGAACCCATCGTCGCGTTGGACACCGCCGACGCGCGCGTCGTGCACCGTCCGAACCCCTACCTGCCGAATACCCGTTCCGAAATGGCCGTGCCGCTCAAACTGAAGGGGCGCGTGGTCGGCGCGCTGGACGTGCAGTCCAACCAGCCGAACGCGTTCGATGACGACGATGTCACCGTGTTGACGACGCTAGCCGGGCAGATCGCGGTCGCCATTGATAACGCGCAGTTGTTCCAGGAATCCAGCCGCCGCGCGGATGAAATGGCCTTCCTCTTCGACGTGACCAGCCGCGCCGCCGCCGCCGAATCGCTGCAAGGCGCGATCCAGAACGTCGCCGACGAACTGCGCGACTCGCTGGAATCGCTCTCAGTCAGCATTTACCTGCCGCAGACGTTCATCGACGCGGACGAGAACACCTTCACCGTCCTGCAGCCCATCGCGCTCGCCGGGTCGGATCAGCCGCTCTCGGAACTTTCGGAAGTGCGCCTCGACGAGTCGTTCAACCTGATCGCGAGTTCCGCCAACAACCGCCGCGCGATGATCCTCAACAACGTGGAGAACGAATCGCGCTACATTCCGGTTGTCGCCGGGGCACGGTCGGCGGTCATCGTGCCGCTGTCATCGGGCGCGGCGCTCATCGGCTTGATCGCGATGGAGAGCGAACAGCTCAACGCCTACAACAACGACACACTTACGCTGCTGCGTACGCTGTCCGGGACGCTGTCCGCCATCATCCAGAACCGCCAACTGCTCGAACAAGTGCAGAAGACCAATGATCAGCTCCGTGAACTCGACCGCCTGAAGAGCGACTTCCTCGCCAACATGAGCCATGAGCTGCGTACGCCGCTCAACTCGATCATCGGTTTCAGCCGCGTGATCCTCAAGGGCATCGACGGGCCGCTGACCGAAATGCAAGAGCAAGACCTGAGCACGATCTACAACTCCGGTCTGCACCTGCTCAACCTGATCAACGACATTCTCGATCAGGCGAAGATCGCGGCAGGTAAGATGGACCTGCAGCTTGACTACTTCGAGATGAAGCCCGTGATCGACGGTGTGCGCTCCATCGGCATCGGTCTGGTTAAGGACAAGCCGATTGACATCGTCGTGGATCTCGCGCCCGGCCTGCAGCCTGTGTTCGGCGACGAGTTCCGCACGCGCCAGATTCTGCTCAACCTCGTTTCGAACGCAGCGAAATTCACGCGCGAAGGGGCGATCACCATCCACGTCTACCCGATGTTCGACCCGGAGACCGGACGACAGATGGTACGCACCGATGTGACGGACACCGGTATCGGTATCGCCGAAGCCGACATCCCGCTGCTGTTCGAAGCCTTCCGCCAGGTCGACTCGTCGCTGACGCGTACGGCCGGTGGGACGGGGCTCGGCCTGCCCATCGCCAAGTCGCTGTGCGAAATGCAGGGTGGGCGCATGGAAGTGCAGTCGCGGGTGAACTACGGTTCCACCTTCAGCATTTTCATCCCCGTCGAGCCTGTCGAATCGGACGAGAAGAAGAAATCCACCGATAACCTCGGCGCGGAGGCCGAACCCGTGTCGTATGTGGAAGAAGCGCCGACGCAGCCGCGCGTCACCGGGCTGCTGCCCGCCGTCGACGCGAACGGCGACTACTCCGCGCGCCCGCCGATGCACATCAAGCGCCAGATCCTCATCATCGAGGATAACCCGGACATGGTCGATCAAATTCGGCGCGCGCTCGGTCGCGAAGGCTTCGACATCTACTCGGCGTCGCTGCCGCTGGAAGCCGAAGCAATGGCAGGCGGCCTGCATCCCACGCTGATCGTGATGGATGTCAACTTTGCCAACGGGCAGGGCTGGAATATCCTCGAAAAGCTCAAGAGCCGCGACGACATGTCGGATATTCCAGTGGTCGTGGTGTCGCTGAGTCAGGAAGTCGAACGCGCCCTGAACGCGGGCGTGTTCCGCTTCATCAGCCGCCCGTTCATGCCGGAAGATCTGGTCGACGCCGTGCGCGCCGCCGAACAGGAAAGCCGCATCAACCGCATCCTGATCATCGACGATCAGCCGGAAAGCGTGCGCCTGCTCGAACAACTGCTGGATGAGAACGGTAATTATCGCGTGTTCAGCGCGACCAGCGGCATGGATGGCATTTCGCTCGTCGCGCGCCGCCGCCCCGATCTCGTGATCCTCGACCTGCGCATGCCGGAAATGGACGGCTTCGACGTGGTGCGCGAGTTGCGCAGTAACCCGGAGACGGCTACCATTCCGATCCTGATTGTCACCGGCGAAACCCTGAATCCGCAGGAACGCGAAAGTCTCACGAACCTCAATGTGCTGTACAAGTCAGAAATCAGCACGGACAGCTACCGGCTGTTCTTGGAAGGCGTCAAGGCGTACCTTGACAGCAAGAATTGACCACCAGCGGCCGAATCTTGGTCGGGACGCCCGCAAGGGCGTCCCGCTGTTAACCCGGAAAGTGAAACAGCAATTTGCTCACCCACAAAGATACCAACCGCATTGAATTAGAATGCATCAACTGCCACACGCGCATCCCGCTGACCAAATCGGTCGCGGGCTGCCCGCACTGTGGCGAGAATATCCTCGAAGCTCGCTACGACCTCAGCCTGATCAACGTGCAGGAATGGCTCAAGGCCATCAAGCAGCGCGGGCGCGGCCTGTGGCGCTACTTCGAGGTGCTGCCGCTCTATGACCCAGCGAATATCGTCAGCTTGGGCGAAGGCGGGACGCCGCTCGTCAAGTCCCGGGCGCTCGCCTCTATGCTCGGCTTGCGCAACCTGTTCATCAAAGATGAGCGGCAGGGGCCGACGGCCAGCTTTAAGGATCGGCAGGCGACCGTCGCCATCTCGGCTATGAAAGAGATCGGCGTCGACTCGGTCGTGGTCGCCAGCACCGGGAACGTCGCCATTGCCTATGCCGCTTACGGCGCGCGCGCGGGGATCAAGCTGTGGGCGTTCTTCCCCAGCCTTGCCCCCGCCGAAAAGATGCGCGAGGCGGCGGTCTACGGCGCGGAGGTGATCAAGATCACCGGGACATATGACCAGACCAAAGAGATCGCCGCGCGCTACGCCAAGCGGCAGGGCTTGTTCCTCGACCGCGGCATCAAGAGCGTGGCGGCCATCGAAGCGATGAAGACGATGGCCTACGAGATCGCCGAGCAGTTGGGCGAACAGCTCGAAGGCGGTCAGCGCTGGCGTTCCCCTGACTGGTTCATTCAGGGCGTGAGCGGGGGTATGGGACCAATCGGCGTGGGCAAGGGTTTCCGCGAGATGTATGATTTCGGCTTGGTCGACAAAATGCCCGCGATGGGCATGGTGCAGTCGACGGGCTGTGCGCCGATGGTCGAGGCGTTCAACCGCGGGCAGCGCATCGCCACTCCGGTCGAAGACCCGCAGACGATCATCTCCACGCTGGCGACGGGCAACCCCGGTCGCGCCTACGAACTGCTCTACGATTACGTCGCGAAGTACGGCGGGCATTTCACGTCGGCCAGCGATGAAGAAGCCTTCCATGCGACGCGTTTGGTCGCGCGCAATGACGGCCTGTCCGTCGAACCCGCGACGGCGGTCGCCTTCGCCGGACTGTTCAAAATGGTACGCGAGGGCGTGATCAAGCCGGATGATGTGGTCGTCGTCAACTGTTCCGGGCATACTATGCCGGTTGAAACGCAGATTCTCGGCGAACAGTGGCAGCGCTCGGTCGATGTGTCCGAACGCGCGCACACACCGCTCCCGCCGCAGGAAGGTCTCGCGTCGGCCATGGAGCAGATCGACGCGCAGGTGCGCCGTGTCGTCGTCATCGAAGATACGCCGGACGCCGCCCGCCTGATTCGCCGCGTGCTGCAGGCGAAGGGCGCGGAAGTTCATCTCGCGCACGATGGCGCGACGGGCTTGCAGATTGTGCGCCAGATGCGCCCCGATCTGGTTATCACCGATTTGATGATGCCAAATGTCGACGGCTTTGAGGTGATCGATACGCTGAAGGCCGACCCGGATCTCCAGCACATTCCTGTCGTCGTGATCACGGCGAAGGAACTCACCGCCAAAGAGCGGACGCGTCTGAATTCGCAGGTGGATCTGCTGTTGCAAAAAGGCTCGACCATCGACGAAGATGTGATCGAGAATCTGGTGGACAAGCTCAACTGAGGCGGGCATGACCAAAGCGATTTTGTATATCGAAGATGATCCCGCCAGCCGCGCGCTGGTCGAGCGCACGCTGCGCTTTGGCGGCTATAACGTCGCTGTGGCGGCATGCGGCCTCGAAGGCATTGATATGGCGCGGCACGAGACCTTCGATCTGATCCTGACCGACATCAACCTGCCGGACATGAACGGGCGCGAGATCACGACCGCGCTGCGGCGTGACCACCGTTTCACGCATACGCCCATCGTCGCGCTGACGGCGCAAACGCTCAAAGATCAGCGCGAGTTGACGTTTGCCGCCGGGATCACGGGCTATATCACCAAGCCTATCGATATCGATCAGCTTTTGCAGCAGGTGGCCTACTACCTTGACGGCGGGCAGGACAAAATCGATCAAGGGCTGCTGTCGGCAGCTCAAGCCCGTTACACGCAGGAAGTCGTCGCCCGGCTGGAAACGCGCGTGCGTGACCTCGAAGCGATCAACCAGTCTCTGCGCCGCCTCGACAAGATGAAAGACACGTTCATTCAGCTCACCGCGCACGAACTGCGCACACCGCTCACGCTGGTGTACGGATACAGCCGCCTGCTTGAAGAGAACGCGGACGTCAAGTCCATCGCCAACTTCGACCCGAGCATGCGCATGCTGCTGGACGGTCTGACCGGATCGATTGAACGGATGCAGGGGATCATCAACGAGATTTTGACGATCAGCCGCATCATGACCAACAATATCGACCTGACGCTCGGCCCGACCGATCTCGGCAGCATTATTCTGCGCGTGCTTCACAGCTACGGGCAGGTGATTCAGGAGCGCCAGCTTAACGTCGTGTTCAACCGGGCGGAATTTTCCGAGCGTATCACCGCCGACTGGGAATTGATGGAGCTGACGATGCGCAACCTCATCAGCAATGCGATTAAGTTCACGCCGGATGGTGGCACGATCACGCTCCACGGGCAGTCGGATGGCGAACACATCCGCCTGAGCGTGCGCGATACGGGCATCGGCGTGGCACCTGCTGACCAGAAGACGATCTTCGAGCGCTTCCACACCACCACCGATCTCTCGCTGCATTCGACCAGCAAAACGGCGTTTCGCGGCGGCGGCATTGGCTTAGGGCTGGCGATCTGTAAAGGCATTGTCGAAGCGCACGGCGGGCAGATCTCCATGCAGAGCCGGGGTTACGACCCGGATCGTCTGCCGGGGAGTGAGTTCATCGTCGTGCTGCCGCTTGTGGCGCATGTTGCCCGGAAGTCGCGAGAGCCGTAATCATGCGTCTGGTCCGCCCTTCGGAACAAGCGCAGGCGGTCGCCGCCGCGCTGCTCACGCCCGTGTTCCTCGGCGTCGCGCCGATTTTCGGTAAATTGGCGATTCGCGCGGGCGCTGATCCGTTTTCAGTGGCGGCCTGGCGGACGCTTGTCGCGGTGGTGCTCCTGTGGCTGTTCTACAGCATCGCGTTCCGCAAGTACATCTTCATTTACCCGGCGGGTTTGCTCGGGTGCATCATCATCGGCGTGATCAACGGCATCGGCTCACTGTTTTTCTACGGCGGCCTCGGCCTGCTCGACGCTTCGATGACGCAGCTCCTCAACGGTATGTACATCGTGTTCGCGGTGATTCTGTCGCATCTCGGCGGGGAAAAACTCAGCCGCAGTCTCGCGATTCGCCTCGGCCTGTCGATCATCGCGCTCGTCATGCTGACGGGCTTCGGCAACCAACCGCTGGATTGGCTGGGCGTCGGCATGATGCTGGGCAGCGCGCTCATGTTCGCCGGGACGATGATGTTCAGCCAGTACCTGCTCTACGAAATCCCGCCGCCGACGGCGACGCTCTACATCCTCTCGACGATGGGCGTGGTCGTGTTGATGGCGTGGGCGGCGGTCGGCACGCCGCTGTCCTTCGATGTCTTTGAGGCGGCGCTCCCACCGATTGTTGTGCTCGGTATCACGACCGCGCTCTCGCGTCTGGCGATGTTTTCGAGCATTCGCGTCTTCGGCAGCCTGCGCACGGTGATCATCGCCATTGGCGAAATCGGCGTGGCGCTGACGCTGGCCTATCTCGTGCTTGGCGACCGATTATCGCCGGTGCAGGTGGCGGGCGTCGCCTTGCTCGGCGTGAGCATGCTGCTCATCCGCTCCACCGACATGGCGCCGCGCGGCATCAACCCCAACGCGCTGCTCGTGCACGATATGGCGAACATCCAGTTTCAGCGCATCGCTTTCCACAAGGCCTTCGGCAAGGCGCACCATGACAACGAATTCGGCGTGATGGGCGCGCTGACGACGGTCGAAATGCAGGCCATCCAGAAGATGATGGGGGCGAGCAATCGCCCGGTGAATCCGCTGCCCATTCCGCGTGACCTGTACAGCGACGAGCCGACTCGCCCGCGCAACCCGTTCAAAGAGCAGAACGGGAAGAGCGATTCGAGCTAGCCGCCTGCCACCCGCTTAGCAGGCACCACCCGTCGTTACCTCAGCATTGTTCACCCATCCCGCCTCGCTGAGAAACCAGATGCTGCCTCCGGCGTCGGTGTAGCTTTCGCTGGGAATGAAGATTGAACCGGGCACGAGCACGGTCAACGGCTCCGCCGCGAGCGCCGGGTCGCTGAAAACGGGCGCGCCGTCTCCCGGTGGGACGACGACGATACACGGCTTCTCGGTCGTGAAAGCGGGCGGCGCTGGAAGCTCGCCACACGCGCCATTGGTGACGGCAACCGCGCCGGAAACCCAACCGGGTGCCCCGGCGGGCGCGAATACCGCTTCGCCCACCCCGGCATACCAGCGGGTGCCTGCGTCGTCGAGCACGGCATAGCTGGGTTCAAATTGACCGCCCGGTGGCAGCGCGCCGAGAATTTCCGGGCTGGGGTCGGCGTTGGACGGCACGGCGGCGCGAATATTGATGTTTCTGCGCCCGTTGTTGCCCACCAGACAGCGATCATACACATCCCACACGAGCACCAGCCCGTTTTCCGGCGCGGGCGTCGCCCCCGGTTGATCGCTCGGACAGCCTTCGGTGAAGCCCGTTCCCGCCTCGTCCGGGCAGCGATCCACAAAATCGGCCACGCCGTCGCCGTCACGATCCGCTGCCGGGGCGTTCGGGGTCGGCGTGGTCAGCGGACAACCGCGATTCGTGCGCGGGCCGGGAATTCGTGGGCAGGCATCGACTGTGTTGTTGAGGCCGTCGTTGTCGAGATCCAGTGGGTTGGTTTGCGCGGTGATCGGCAGAACCGCGATCAACGCGATGCAGAGCAGTCCAAGTACCAGAATGAGCTTACGCTGTGTCATGTAGTCAACCTCCAAGGAGTGAAGCTCAACGCCTATTCTATGCCTGAAAACAAATATCTGTCGAATTGAATTTGGTTGAAGGCACGGCCCAGGACATGCCAGAATGTCAAGAAACTCTAGCATAAACGCGCCGAACAACCGGATTGTCTCATGTTAACGCGGCGTTGTCTGCCGTTATAATCCCTTGTATACTGTCCGGGTTTTGCACGACAAAATCGAGATAAGGCGAGTCAGCAGATGGCGGAGTCCACGGAAAACCAGTCCCCACGCGTACGCGCAGAGGTCGAAAAGAAACACATTCCCTGCAACTTGTGTGGCGGAACCGATCTCGTCCCATACTGCCCCGAAAACGAACGCGGTCTGGTCGAATGCCAGAACTGCGGCCTCGTGTTCGTCAGCCCGCGCCCGGACGCCCACGAACTCTACGCTTTATACGGCGAAACCTACTTTCAGAACAGCGACTCCGGCACGGTCGGCTACACCAACTACGTCCGCGATGAAGCCAACATCCGCCAGACCTTTCGGCGCCGTCTGAGCCGCCTCGAACGGTTCGTGAGCCGCAAGGGGAAGCTGCTGGATGTGGGCTGCGCGGCGGGCTTTTTCCTCGCGGAAGCGCAGGCGCGCGGCTGGCAGGTCGAAGGGCTGGACGTCTCCAGCTTCGCCGTCAACTACACGCGTGACCGCTTCGGTTTTCCGGCGGCGCACGGCAGCTTCACTGAGCTTGATTTTGAGCGCGGCAGCTACGCAATGGTGTCGCTGTGGGATGTGATCGAGCATGTGCCGGATCCCAAAGCCTACATTCAGCGTGCGGCGGAACTGCTGCAATCTGGCGGCACGATTGCGCTGGCGACGCCGGATGTCGACAGTATTCCCGCGCATCTCACAGGGAAACGCTGGGTCGGCTACAAGCTGTCAGAAGAACACCTCTACTACTTCTCGCCCAAGACGTTGGGGCGCATGCTGACCGAAGCCGGGTTTGAAGTGGTCGATGTCTACCACGTCGGCAAGTACGTCACGCTGCGGTTGTTCCTCGACCGCCTGGGCATGTACCTGCCGCCACTGGCGAAACTTTTGCAGTCGCTGGAACGCACTTTCCGGTTATCGGAATGGTCACTCTACGTCAACCCGTTCGACATCATCGCCATCACCGCCCGCAAACGTTGAAGCGCTTCGTCCCCGATCTCGCCGCGTTCGCGGTTTATTTCGGGGTGGCGTGTGTCATCACCTTTCCGCTCATCACGCAGCTTGACGCGCGGCTAATCGGGCATCCCTTCGGGGATGCGACCGAGTACGCCGCGCATGTCTGGTGGATCAAGCACGCGCTGCAAACGGGGCAGAATCCGTTTTTTCAGCCGCTGCTGCTGTATCCCCAGGGATTGTCGGCGGCGTGGCTGTGGAGCGCGCCGCTGCAAAGCTTTCCCGCGTGGCTGTTCGCCTTTGTCATGTCTCTCCCCGCCGCATTCAACCTGTCCGCGCTGCTCACGCTCGCGCTCAACGGTACGAGCATGTTTGTGCTGGCGCGGTATCTCCTGAGTCAACCTCACCCCCTAGCCCCCTCTCCTAGAGGCGAGGGGGGATTTGTCGTAGGGACGAGGCATGCCTCGTCCTCAACTGATGAGCCTCACCCCCCAACCCCCTCTCCCACGGGAGAGGGGGTGACGAGCACAGCGAGTGGGGGTGAGGCTGGCTCAGTCCTGCTTCCCGCGTTTCTCGCCGGCCTGACCTTCATGCTCTACCCGACATTTCAGGGACAGCTCGCCGCCGCGCACACGGGGCTGCTCGTGCTGTGGGGTGTGCCGCTGCTCCTGCTGGCGCTGCTGCGCCTGCGCGACGGGCGGCGCTTCATCGTGATCGGCGCGGTGCTGTTCGCCGTCTCGCTGTGGGGCAATCTGCTGCTGCTGTTTTACCTGCTTGCGCCGATCCTCGGCGTCTACGCGCTGAAGCTCGCGCTGCGCCGTGACTGGTCGCTGCTGGGGCGCACGCTGCTCACGCTGATCTTTGGCGCGGTGCTGGCGCTGCCGTTTCTGCTGCCCACGCTGCGCGAAGCGACGGGCGGCGTGTCTGAACCGGGCGCGGTGCGCTACAGCGCGGCACTGCTCGGCATCGTGTCGCCCTCATTCAATCATCCGCTGTTCAGCGGACTCGAATATCCGCGCCGCGTGCTCGGCATTGACCCGTTCGAAGGGGCGGCGTATCTCGGCGTGATCACGGCGGTGCTGGCCGGAATTGCGCTGATCAAGCGGCGCGAGGCGCGCTGGTGGCTAATCGTCGCGCTGATCGCGTGGGTGCTCTCGCTCGGGTCGCTGCTCAAGCTGGACGATGCGCCGCTCACCGTGCAGGTCGGCGGTTACGCCACGGCGATCCCGCTGCCCGCCGCCTTGCTGCCCTACATCCCCGTGCTGAGTATCGCCCGGACGCCGGGACGTTTCAATTTCGCGGTCGGCTTGGCTGCCGCGCTCCTCGCGGGCTACGGCGCGGCGACGGTCGCCCGCTGGCTCAAGCCGCCGCGACTGCGCCTGCTCGTCCTGCTCGTCCTGGCCGCGTTGATCGCCTTCGAATACCAGTTCTTCTGGCCGCTGCCCACCACTGACGCCGCCATCCCCGACGCGATCCGGGCGTTTGCCGAACGTGACGACGTGCGCGCCGTGTTCGACGTGCCGTTCCAGCATCCACTGGTGGACAAGGAAGGGCTGTATCTGCAAACCGGACATGAGCAAGAACTCATCGGCGGGCACATCACGCGGCAAACGCCGCTCGACCCGGCACAGGGTTGGCTGCTGCAAAGCTTCGACCCGGCGCTGCTCGACGCGGCGGGAGCAGATGTTGTCATTTTGCATCGCGAGTGGGATGATCCAGAATTAGAGGCGAACGCCTATGCGCGCCTCGGTACGCCGATCTACGAGGATGCGCGGTTCGCTGTGTTCGCGGTCGCGCCCTATCACGGAGACGCGCCCGGCTTCACGTGGATCAGCCGCGTGGACGCTGAGGTGACCGACACGGCGGCGGTCTACCTGTACGCGCCGCAGCCCGGCACGGTCACGCTGACCGGACGCATCAGCGCGGACGGCCGCGGCGCGCGGTTGCTGCTCGACGGTGCGCCGCTCGTCACGTGGACGGTGAGCGGTGAGCAGGGCTGGAACATGCCCATCGATCTCGCCGAAGCGGGCTTTCACACGCTGACGCTGGCGGTCGAACCCGCGTGCCCGCCGCCTAACGCCGAGACGCTTGTGTGTCGTCCGCTGCACGTCGAACAGCTTGAACTTCGCAATTATCGCCCACTCAGGCAGTCGTGAGTATGAGCCGAAAACTTCCCGTCACCCTGATCGCGTTCTTCGTCTATCTGCTGATCGTCATCCTCGTCACCTTCCCGCTGATCCTCAACCTGTCGACGGCGCTGGTCGGCTATGTGCATGGCGACGCCTACGAGATGGCGCATCACATCTGGTGGATGAAGTACGCGCTGCAAACGGGGCAAAACCCATTCTTCGCGGCAAACCTCGCCTACCCGGATGGCATCAACGGCGTGACGCTGTGGTCGCACCCGCTGCAATTCTTCCCGGCGTGGCTGTTCGCGTTCGTCCTGCCACTCCCGGTCGCCGCCAATGTGACGATCCTGCTCACGGTCGCGCTCAACGGCACGAGCATGTTTGTGCTCGTGCGTTACTTGCTCAAGCTGGTTTTCGACCCCACCCCCCAGCCCCTCCCCGAAGTCGGGGAGGGGAGCAGACATGCTCATCCCGATGATCGATGGGTGGGGGTGGGGTCGGCCTTCATCGCTGGCCTGATCTTCATGCTCTACCCGACGATGCAGGGGCATCTTGGCGCGGGACATGCTGGCTTGATGGTGCAGTGGGGCGTGCCGATTCTGATCTACGCGCTTTACCGCCTGCGCGATGGTTGGCGCTACGTGTTTCTCGCCGCGCTCGCCATCGAATTGAGCGTGGGCGGGCACATCCTCCAGCTGATCTACGTGGTGCTGCCGCTCATGGGCGTGTATGCGCTGTGGCTCCTTTTCCGACGCGACTTCGCCGCGCTGCTGCGACTCGTTGCGGCAGGGGTGATCGGCGGGGCGGTCGCGCTGATCTTCGCGCTGCCGAGCGCGACGGCGGCGGTCGGCACGGCCGCCTATGAAGAGACGGGTGACACCGTGCGGTACAGCGCCGATCTGCTGGCGCTGGTCACGCCGTCGTTCAATCATCCGCTGTTCGGGCGCTTGCAGTACACGCACACCGTGCTTGGCATCAATCTGGATGAAGGCGCGCTCTACCTCGGCGTGATCGCCGGGCTGCTGGCGCTCATTGCGCTGATCCGTGTGCCCAAAGCCCGCGTGTGGGGCTGGATCGCGCTGCTGGCGTGGATACTCTCGCTCGGCGTACTGCTCAAAATCTTCGATCAGCCCGTCATTCTCAGTGCTGATGCCTACCGCAGTTACATCCCTATGCCGTTTGCGCTGGTCGCCGATCTGCCGATCTTCAATTTGGCGCGCACGCCGGGGCGCTTCGGCTTTTTGCTGGCGGCGGCGGTCGCCATCCTCGCGGGCTACGGCGTGACCGTGCTCTGGGCGTGGCTGCGCCGTCCAGCACTGCGTGGGGTGATGCTCACGCTGATTGCCGCGGCGATTCTCTTCGAATATCAGACCTTTTTCCCGCTGCCGACGACGACCGCCGCTGTGCCTGCCGGGGTGGCCGCGCTGGCCGACCGTGCCGATGTGCGGGCGATCTTCAGCGCGCCGTGGAACAATCTCGTCGCCGCCAAGACCGATCTCTACTGGCAGACGGCGCATCAGCACGCGCTGATCGCCGGGCAGGTGACGCGGCAAACGCCCGTCAGCCCGGCGAAGCTGAATCTGCTGGAAACGTTTGATCCGGCGCTGCTGCATGAGGCGGGCGCAGACGTGGTGATCGTCCACCGGGATTTTGACGATGGCACGCTGGAACGCGCGGCACGGGCGCAGCTCGGCGATCCGTTCTATGAGGATGAGCGCGTCGCCTTGTTCAACACACCGGATGCGGGCGAACCGGAAACGCTGACATACACCCTGCCGCCGGAGGGTGAAATCAGCAATACGGCAGACATCTATCTCCATGCCCCGGAACGCGGCTGCCCCGGCTGTACTTTCCACGAAGTCGACTGGATTGTGCTCACGGCCACGCTGACCGGGGAAGCACGCGGTGTCACTCTGCTGCTCGACGATGTCCCGGTGCATCGCTGGCAGGTCGACGGCGCAGTGCCGATCCGCTTGCCGCTGCCCGTGTTCGGCTACAGCACTGTACGCTTCGCGCTCGATCCGGCGTGCCCCATCAACACCGACCCGGCGCTGACGTGTCATACCGTGCAACTGAGCGATCTGGCGGTCGAATTCCTCGACGCGCCGCCCATCCTCGAAATCCCCGCCGATCATCGGTTTGACCGCGGCGTGGCGCTCAGCAACTGGCACGTGCCGCCGACCCTCACGAGCGGCGATCCGCTGGCGGTATGGTTGGAATGGACGCTGGAACAGGCGCGCGGCGAGAATGACATCCGCTATGTGCATGTGCTCGATGCGAACGGGACGCTGGTGGGCCAGCAGGACAACACGCTCGGCGTGCAGCCCGCTCGATCCGCGTGGGCGGAGGAAGTGACGATCAACTTCGAGAATCCGCTGCCGGATGGCGCGTATCGCGTGTTCGTCGGTTGGTACACCTACCCGGACATCGCGCCGTTCTGCGTGTTGAACGCAGAAGGCACATGCGCGGGCAACGAGGTCGCGATCGGGACGTTCCAGGTCGGGGGGTGAGGCGATGAAGGCGGTGCGTCCGACGTGTCCGACCCCACCCCCAGCCCTCCCCGAATTCGGGGAGGGGCGCCAGCCATGTTTCCCAGACCGAAACCGTTCTCGTAGGGACGCGATAATGCAGTTTAAGAAAAGAACACGGTGTTTGTAGGGACGCCATACATGGCGTCCACTGTCTAATTTGCCAAAACGGACGAGATATATCTCGTCCCTACGATCTCCGTATTCATAAGTTAAACTGCATAATCGCGGCCGCTGCTTCCAAATGGACTTCATGCTGCCCGCAGAGTCTGTCCCTACAAAAACCACCTTTTGCATAGAGTCGTTCGGTGCGAGATGGAAGCAACTTTACTAAAAACTGTAAACTGTGAACTTTCTGCTCTGCATGTCATAATAACGGTCTGCTGAGATTACGCTTCTTGTGAAGGGACTGAGGATGGAAGGACAGAATTCAGGTCGCACGCTGCTCGCTGCTGCCCTGCTGACCGCCGCGCTGCTCGTCGCCGCCAATCGCGCTGTCGAAGCCGCGCCCTTTGCGGATTGGTGGCTGCCGATCCTGCTGTTTGTCTTGGCGATCGGCTTGGTTTTGCTGAACCGTTTCGGCTGGCGTCTGGGCACGCCCGCTCCGGCGTTTGATGTCGAACCGGAGCCGACCGACCTTGCGCCGCTGCCCGTCGGCGGAACGCGCACCTACCGCGTGAGCGACTTCCCGCCCGCCGCGGACAATACCGCCGTGGTCGCTGCGCCCGCCGCGCCCGTCAATACCATGTTCATCCGTCCCGAACGCGCCGCCGAGGCCGACGAAACGCCGAGCGCCGCCCATCCGGTTCCCAGCACGCAGGAAGCCGCGCCCGCCGCCGTCGAGGTCGATTTGACGCCAGAGAACACCTACGTCGATGAGCAGGCCGTGCAAGCCAAGCCGAGTCAGGGCATGCCGCTGGAAAAAGCGACCGAACCGGGCGCGCCCGCGCCAACGCCGGGCTTCACCGCGCGCACTGAACACAGCCCCGCCGAAGCCGCCGCCACGCAGGAAAAACCTGCGACGCCGCCGGAAGCGCAGGGTGAAACCGCGCAGCCGCACGCTGATCCCGTGAAAGAAGCGGTGATCGAAAAGACCGCCGCGCCGCAGCAGCCCCACGAAACGGCGACCATGGGCACGCTCACACCGGAAGAAGTCGACAAAGTCGTGAACGACCAACCGTCGGAGACTGCCGCTAAAGCGACCGCGCCCGCCTCGGAAGAACTCACCGTCGCGGTGACTGATCCCGAAGCAACGGTAGGCAGCGCCGACGATCTCGAAATCATCGACGGCATCGGCCCGAAGATCGCCGCCGCGCTGCGCGCCGCCGGCATCGATTCGTTCAAGAAACTGGCGAACGCCACCGAAGAGCAGCTCCGGCAGATCCTCACTGGAGCGCAGGTGCGCTACCCGGGCACGACGCTGCCATTCTGGGCGCAGCAGGCCGCTTATGCCGCCCGTCAGGATTGGGAAGGCTTCAAGAAGTACAACGCCGACCGTAAAGCCGGAGGAGACGATTAGATGACGTTTCCGCTCGCACGTGGCCTGCTCGCAATGCAGCAGACCCCGGCCATTTTGCAGGCGCTCCTGCGCGATGTCGATGAGGCGCGCGCCCGGCAAGCCCGGGACGGTGATGGTTGGAACGTGATCGAGATCCTGTGCCACCTCAACGACGTGGAAATTGTGCTCGGCGACCGGATGAAAAGCAGCAGCGCGGATAACCCGCCCGCTTTTCCGCCGTTGGATCCCGACGCTTTAGCCGCGCAGAACCGCTATAACGAACAGTCACTCGCGCCGACGCTGGCGCAGTGGCTGGAACGCCGCCGGGAACTGATCGGCTATGTCAAGGGGTTGACCGCCGATGATACCGACGCCCGCTGCGGCATTCATTCGTCGCTCGGACGGATCACCGTCAGCGAGCAGGTGGGGCTGTTGGGGCTGCACGATGTCAATCACATCGAACAGATCACCCGCGCGCTCGGGCTGGCGGATCGGTTCTAGGTACACACTGATTGTCAGCCAAAGAACTAGACGTGGGCAGGTTGAAAAGGTTCGATTCCGACCCCACCCCCGGCCCCTCCCCGAATTCAGGGAGAGGAGACAACAGCGTTCGCCACGTCTCCCCTCTCCTTTAGGAGAGGGGCCGGGGGTGAGGTTGAGCCTTCTCACCAATTGCGAAATAGCCCCACCCTCGTTAATCAGAGCTACGCGCTCAACCGTGTCTCTTTTTGTTCCGTGGCCTGTACCACCCCGCGCAACTTTTGCTGACAGCCTCCGTATATGTATGCAGAACGTTAGATTCAGGGGGCTAACTCACCATGACGACCAGATCCAACAATCTCGGCGCGTACATTTTAATCGGCTTAGGTGTCCTGTTCCTCGCGGGGCAGATTTTTGACTTTGATATCGGGCGGATCTTCGATATTTCGTGGCCGTTGTTCGTGGTCATTCCCGGCGTGATCTTCCTGATCATCGCCTTCACGGGTGATCGCCGCGCGGCGGGCTTCATCATCCCTGGTGCGATTGTCACGGGCACGGGCGCGATCCTGTGGTTCCAGGATACGTTTGATCGCTATGAGACGTGGGCGTACGTGTGGACGCTCTACCCGGTGTTCGTCGGCGCGGCGACCATGTACCTCGGCACGCGGCTCGACAATGCTCAGCAGATCAGGACGGGGCGCAACCTGCTGCAGTTCGGCCTGATCGCGTTCGTGGTGGCCGCCGCTTTCTTCGAACTGCTGATCTTCAACAACAATGCGTCGATTGGCCGCTGGCTCGTGCCCGGCCTGCTGATCCTCGCGGGCGGCTATATGCTCTTCTTCCGGCGTTCGTCCACCAACGTGGGCTTCAGTGAGAAGGACAAGCGCGGGTAAGCGCGTCCGCCTCTCCCTTAGAACCCCCTCTCACAGGAGAGGGGGTTCTTTTTACGAGTGAGCTCATTGACGGGACGCTGGTCACAATTTTTGCTCGATTTTCTCTCACATAAGCCACTGCGTATCCTTCTCGTATTCTTCTGTCAGCCTATATAACGATTTGTTGCATCCTTCACGAATCCCGCATACCATAGAGCAGGAATTAATGGATTTGCTTGCATAAGACGCGGGGGCGCATTTTGAGGCTCACAAGATATTTTCTGTTTCTGCTCATCATCCTACTCCCCGTAAGCCTAGGTGTGATGCAGGGTTTCCCTGCGCCGCGCCTCGAAATCACCGGGGTGAACGCGAGTCAACTGCCGACGGTGACGGTTTCGGCCAATGTATTTGACAACGTGAACCAACCGATCACCAATCTCACCGCCGCCAACTTCAGCTTGATCGGCGACCTCGCTCCCTTCGGACAGATCGTCGATGTGCAGAACATTACCGATCAGAACCTGCCGATTGCGACCGTGCTGGTCATCGATGTCAGCACAAGTATGGAAGGCGCGCCGTTCTTCGCCGCCAAAGATGCCGCCCGCGCGTTCGTGCAGGGCATCGGCGCGAACGACCCGGTGGCGATTCTCACCTTCGGTACGGGCACGCGCTTGGTTCAGGATTACACGACTGACAAAAATCTGCTGCTCAGCGCCATCGACAACCTGCCGCTCGGCGGGCAGACCGCGCTGTATCAAGCGGCGTATGATGGCGTCCAGTTAGCCGCCAATTCGCCTGTGCCGCGGCGCTCGGTCGTGCTGCTCAGCGACGGCGCGGAGTACGGCGGTCACAGCAATGTTGGGCGCGGCGCGGCGCTCGAAGAAGCGATCACTCGCGGCGTCCCGGTCTATACCATCGGTCTCGGCTATGGTACGGATCGCACCTACTTGCAGGAACTTTCGGCGGGGACGAACGCGCGTAACTACGAATCGCCCACGCCCGATCAATTGCTGGCGATTTACAGCGAACTGGCGACGATTTTGCGCAGCCAGTATGTGATTACGCTCAACCTCGACCTGCCCGCCGATGGCACGGAATACACGCTCGGTCTGCAGGTGAGCACGGACGGCGGCGTCTCGGTCGCTAACGCGACGCTGCGCGCGCCCATCCCTGTGCCGATCATCGACCTGACACTGCCCGATGCTCCGATCAGCGAACCGACGACGATCACCGCCGATGTGCGCGCCGATGACGACATCGAAGGCGTCAATTTCGCGGTGGCCGATACCGAAATCGGGTCGCTGCTCGACGCTGAACCCTTCACCTTCACGATTGATCCGGTGGCGTTCCCGCCGGGTGAATACACGCTGGCGGTGAGCGCGCTCGATTCGACGGGTGATATTGGCACGGCGGGCGGCACCTTCAACATTGCCCCGCTGCCGCCGGAACTGACGTTCACGCCGGATCTCGCCGTGCTCGGCACACTGACCGAACCCGTCACCGTGACGGTTGAGGGCGGCGGCCAAACCCCGGTCACAGGCGTCTCCGTGCAGTTTGACGGTGACGCGCCGGTTGAGCTCGACGCGCCCTACACCTTCATCATTGACCCGGCGCAGTTCACCCCCGGCGACCACACCGTCGCCGTGACCGCGCTCAACGAAGGCGGACAAACGACAACCATCAGCGGCACGTTCACCGCCGCCGCGCTCCCGCCAGCCATCGTGATCAGCGGCTTGCAGGACGGCCAAACCGTGGATCGTCCAGTGGACATCAGCGTCACCGTCGCCGGGCAGGTGCCCGTCAGCGACGTGACGGTGACGGTCGGCGGAGAAGAACTCGAACCGAATGCTGACAACAGCTACACGATTGACCCGATGACGCTCCCGCCGGGCGGGACGACGATCACCGTCGACGCTACGCTCGAAAACGGGCAGAGCGGCACGACCAGCCTCAACTTCCTGACGGCCGCGCTCCCGCCGCAGATCTTCATCAGCGGCTTGACCCCCGGCGAAACGCTGGATGCCAGCCGCGAGATCGAAATTAACGCCAACAGCCAGACCACGGTGGTGCATGTCGCCGTGCTGCTGGATGATGCCGAAGTCGGGCACTTCACCGCGCTGCCGATCCCGGTGACGCTGGATGTGCTGGCGCTCGGAGCCGGCGAACACAACCTCCGCATCATTGCCGACAACGCCAGCGGCCAGAGCTCGACGCTCGATGTGCCGTTCAGCGTGTCAGAAGCGCCGATTGCGACCGCGACGCAGGTCGCGAACGCCTCGGCCACCGCTATGCAGGCGACGCAGGTTGTCCAGGCGACCGCCGCCGCTGTCCAGGCGACCGAGTTCGCCAATGCGACCGCGACGCAGGTGCAGGCCACCAGCGACGCGATTTCGACGGTGAGCGCGCAATCCACGCTGGCCGTGAACGCCACCGCGACGCAGATTGCCGGGCAAACCGCGACGGTCGAAGCCAACGCCACCGCCACGGAAGTCGCCCTGTTGGCCGTTACCCAGCAGTTTGTCGATCAGCAAGCGTCTACGCAAGCCGCCGCTGATCAGGCCGCGACCAACATTGCGCGCAGCACGCTCGATGCCGCCGCCACCGAATTTGCGCAGGCCACCTCGACGCAGGTTGCCGCCGTAACGCGTGGCGCGCAGGCCACGGCCACCGCGGAAGCGGGAGCCACGGGCACGGCTGTCTCCGCCGCCACCCAAGCGGCCAATCTCAACTCGACTGAACAAGCCGCGCTGACCGCGACCGCGGCGCTGACGGCGACCGAGCAAGCGAATGCTTCCGCGACGCAGGCTGCCATTGAGCAGGCCACGCAGGAGGCGAACGCCAGCGCGACCGCCGCCGCCGAGGCGCTGACCGCGACGGTGGAAGCGAACGCGAGCGAGACGCAGTCCGTCAACCTCACAGCGACTGCGCAGAACACGGTCGCTGCGCGCGAAACCGCGCGGGCGCAGATCGGCGCGACGAGCCAGGTAGAAACGCGCAGCGCGCTGGAAACCCGCGCCGCGCAGACGCGCCTTGAAGTCCAGCAGACGCAGGACGCCCGCGCCACTCGGGATGCCGCCACGCAAGCCGCGCAGACCGAAGAAGCCAACGCCCAGGCCACGCAGGTTGCTGTCGAAACGCAGAGCATCGCGCTAACCGCAACCGCGAATCAACAGGCGACCCAAGCCGCCGACGAAACGCAGGCTGCCGCGTTGACCGTCGAAGGGCAGGCCGCGCAGACGGCGACGCAGAGTGCCATCGAAGCCGCTGCGACGCAAGAAGCGCTGATCGCCGAGACCGAAGAGACGTTGGTCGCGCAGGCGAGCACGGTGACTGCCGAAACGGGCGCGACGAGCACGGAAGCCGCCGCGCAAACCGCCGCTGCCGACAACGCCAATGCGACGGCGACGCAGTCCGCAGCCGACCAAGCGACCTCCGTCGCGGCGACGGCTGAAACGAATGCCACAGCGACGGCACAAGCGAACGCGACGATTGAAATCCGCTTGAGCGCGGTCGGCCCGACGCCCACACCGCTGGATGGTGGCGCGCAGTCGGCGTCCAGCCCGACGCCCGCGCCGACGCTCGTGCCGCAGCAGACCGAAACCGCGCCGTTCAGCGGCGACATCATCCCGATCCTGATCATCGCGCTCGTGCTGATCATCCTGCTGATCGTGATTGTGCTGATTTTGCGGCGGCGGTAAGTTTCACTCAAGCTTCAACCCGCTCGACCTCATGGGCGGGTTTGTCAAAGGGGGCGTACACCTGTGCGCCCCCTTTGATTCCTGAGCAGAATAATCTGTAGGGATGTGGCGTGAGCTTGCTGAATGAGGTCAGATTCCGACCCCACCGCCGGCCCCTCCCCGAATTCAGGGAGGGGAGACTGATTTAACCTACTCGCTTGCGTGGGAGAGGTTGGTCGTGATTCGACAAGTTCACGAACGGTAGGGTCGAATTTCTACCCGATCACTTGCCGGACAACCTCTAAATCGACGTTGCCGCCGCTGATGACGACCGCCGTCCGTTTATCGCGCGGGATGGTTCCGGCGAGCACCGCCGCCAACCCGACCGCGCCCCCGCCTTCGACCAGCCAGCCCGCTTCGGCGATCAGCCAGCGCATGGCGGCAGCGATCTCGGCTTCGCTCACCAGCACAATCTGATCGACCAGTGCGCGCATCACGGGGACGGTGATCGAACCCGCTTCGATGTCGCCGGGGAGCGCGTCGGCCAGCGTGTCATAGGCGACGGGCAGCGCCGCGCCGTAAAACAGGTTGTACATGTCCGGCGACACCGCCGCGTTCACGCCGATCACTTCGACGTTTGGGCGCAGCCCTTTGACCGCCGTCGCGATGCCGGAGATCAGCCCGCCGCCGCCCACCGGGACGATCACGCGCTCCACATCGGGGAGTGCCGCGACGATTTCCAGACCGACCGTGCCATTCCCTGCCGCCACGCGCACGTCGTTGTAGGGAGAGACATAGGTCAGGCCGTCGGCGCGTTCCTGCCGTCGCGCTTCGATCTCGGTCGCGCCGTATTCCTCGCCATACAGCACGACCTCCGCGCCGTAGCGCTTGACTCCGGCGATCTTTTTCTTGGGCGCGTGCAGCGGCATGAGCACGCGGGCGCGCGTCCCGGTCAGGTGCGCGGCGTAGGCGATGCCCTGCGCGTGATTGCCCGACGACGCGGTGATCACCCCGGCAGCGCGTTCCGCCTCGCTGAGCGCCAGCAGCGCGTTGAGCGCTCCGCGCACCTTAAATGAGTGTGTCCGGTTGGCGTTTTCCAGCTTCAACCACAGGTTGTCCCCGAGCCATTCGAGCGGCGTCGGCAGCAGGTGTGGACGCAGACGCGCTGCCGCCGCTTCAACTTCCCCTAAATTCAGCATTTCAGTTTCCTTAAGTAGTGTGTTGCGAACGAGATGGAGTATAATCATAAGAGTGAACCACGATACCCTCGGGACTCATATGACTTCCAATTCCGACTCCGACGCACTGAATCATCAGTACGCGAACGACATATTCCTGAAAACCCGGCAGGATATTCATCATCAGTATAGTGTGCCAAAGGTGGATTTTCCCGCTTGGGTGATCACGCGCATTCAGTGGCGTGGTGATGAAGTCGTGCTGGATGTGGGCTCGGGTTCCGGGACGTACTTCAATGCGCTCAGGGCACAACGGCCGAACATCACCTACTACGGGCTGGATCGCTCCGCGGGCATGCTGGCGACGCATAATGCCTCGCAGCGCCTGCTGGCGGGCGATGCGCAGCATTTGCCGTTCGCCGATGCCACCTTTGACGTGGTGATGGCGAATCACATGCTGTACCATGTGCCGGATATCGACATGGCGATTCGCGAGATGAAACGCGTGCTCAAACCGGGCGGCCTGCTCATCACCGCGACCAACAGCGTGCAGACCATGCGCGAATTCCTCGCGCTGCTCAACCGGGGCATGCTGCTGCTCAGCACGCCCGGCAATATTCACCGCCGCCCCATGCAGCCCGATGCGCTGCGCTTTTCGCTGGAAAATGGCGTCCGTTTGCTCGCCAAGCATTTTTATGCCGTGGTGCGTCACGACCTCCCCGGCGAGCTGATCTTCCCGCAGGTTGAGCCGGTCATGGCGTATATGGAAAGCCTGCGCTCACTGCGTGAACCACAGCTTCCACGCGGCGTCTTCTGGGATGACCTGATGCTGATCGTACGCGAGCAAATCAGCCGCGCGATCAGTCACGCGGGTGAGCTGAAGGTCGAAAAGCTGAGCGGCGTGCTGATCGCCAGCAACAGCGGCGGCTTCATCCACGATTTTGTGACGCTGAAAGACGCGGAAACCCGCGACGGCAAGGGCACCGCCCCTCTCAATTAGGCGGGCATGTGGGGAACTTATCAGCGGGCAGACGCACCAGGTCTGCCCGTTATATTTGCGTCAGTTAGGGATAACACAGACGAGGCCGCTAGGTCAGTGCTCGCAACCAACCCCACCCCCGACCTCTCCCCGAATTCAGGGAGGGAGACAGATTCTCGCCCTCTCCGCTTGCGTGGGAGAGCGGGCTAGGGGGTGAGGGGTAGTCACCAAGCAAAAGCACTCACTCAGCTAACCATAACCCTCGTTTTATTAAGGCGACCGCGCCTCCCACTCTTCGCGCAGGATGCCGTAGCCGAGCGCATCGTAGTAATCTCCGTGCACGATGCGCGCCTTGCGAAAGCGTCCCTCCAGTTGATAGCCGAGCTTGGCCGCCAGCTTCATCATGCCCGCGTTGCCTGACCACGTCTGCAAATCCAGCCGCACGATCTGCGGGTAAGCGTCGAACAGGTAGCTCGTCCACAGGCTGAGCGCCTCCGTCCCATAGCCTTGCCCCCACAGCCCCGGGTCGTAGATCGAGATGCCCGCCGCCAGCCAGTTCGTCTCCTCGCTGATCCAGTAGCGCGACACCTGCCCGATCAACTGATTTGACGCGCGGAGCGCGATGATCAGGTTGTGGCGCGGCGTCGAGAAGTTCCCACTGTCGATGCGCGCTTTGATGCGCTCAACCATCGCCGGGATCTCGTCCGCTGTTGGGCCGGGGTAGTACGGGCCGTCGAGCTCCTGCCACTGGTGACCGGGCTGCTGCCACTGCGCGAACGGCTCTAGATCGGCCAGAATCCAGTCGCGCAAGTGCACGCGCTCCCCCGTCAAACTGAGGTTTTCCACAAGCGATTTTCGCTTTCGATAGGATAAATGTCGTGTGAGCCGTGCCGAACTGCGGGTGCAGTTCAGGAATTTTCTGTGTTATTATGCCGGAATGCATATATCTTTCAACGCTTCAACCACCCGGTATATCCCGGGATTGCACGCGCTGCGCGCCTACGCCGCCATCTCGGTCGTTATCGGGCATGTTCACGAATTCATCCCCGGCTGGTTCCTGATCGACGTCCATACGGGCATTCTCCGCAATCTCACCCTGACCGGTGGGGGCGCGGTGTTGTTGTTCTACGTGCTCTCGGGCTTCCTCCTGACCTCGATCCTCCTGTCAGAGAAGGAACGGGAGCAGCAGATTAATGTCATGGGCTTTTATGGGCGGCGGCTGCGGCGCATCGTCCCGCTCTACTATCTGGTGCTGGCGATCACGGCGGCGGTGAGCATCATCACCGCGCCGCACTACGGGATCGTGTTTGGCCGCCAGTTCGACGCCTTCCAGTTTCCGGCGACCATGTTCTTCGCCGCCTTCATTCCGCTGGCGTTGAACAGCGTTTCGGGTATGGTCAGCCATTTCTGGAGCCTCGGCGTGGAGATCGTCTTCTACGGGCTGGTGCCGTGGCTGGTGCGACCGCGCCGCGTGCCGCTGCTGCTCGGGTTGGTGATCGCCGTGCGCTTGCTGCTGCTCGCGCTGACGCCCGCCGACAGCGCTCTACATCAGATTGTGCTGTATCTCAAAGTGGATTCGCTGGCCATTGGCGGGCTGTGCGCGTGGCTGTGGCACTATCAGCGCCCCGCTATCGAACGCACGGTGACGACGCTGCCCGCGCGCCTTGCCTTGATCGCGACCTTCGGCCTGCTGGTGGTCTCGGAAGTCCCCGCGCACGACGTGCTGCTCGACTACGCCATGACCCTCACCTCCGCCTGGCTGATCCTGAACATCGCCGCCGGGCACTTTGTGATCGAGAACCGCTTCGTGCGCTGGTTAGGCGACCTGACGTTTGGGATTTACCTGTGGCACATGCTGGCGCTGTTCATCGTCGGCGCGTCGGGGATGGCCGGGGTGCGCGTCTATGTGGCGGTCTTCGGGATCGCGCTCGGGCTGGCGTACATCACCTACCAGCTCGTCGAGCGACCGTTCGTCGGCAAGCGTCGACCGCAGGCTGCCGCTCCCGCGCGCACTCGACTGCCCGGCGGCATCGAGGGGGCATGAGCCAAACCGAACGGCAGCTTGGCGCTGGAGACTTTAGTCATCCTCCCCAAGCTGCCAACTCAGCCAGTTTGGACTTTCACCCGCGACTAGGTATTCAGCATTTGTCCCACCAGCCGCCATCACATAAATTCGGGG
The DNA here is from genome assembly GCA_041916315.1 of Anaerolineae bacterium. GTDB lineage: Bacteria > Chloroflexota > Anaerolineae > Aggregatilineales > Phototrophicaceae > Flexifilum. The sequence continues at coordinate 59,469 of JAYRZU010000056.1, read as the reverse complement.
CTTCCACTCATCGAACTGAAACGTGAAAAATAGAATTTCGGCACCATCGGACGACCAGCGGGGGCAATTCGCGCGCATCCCGGTGTCGGTGAGGCGTTCTCGGTGCGTGCCATCTACGGAAATGGTGTAGATGTCCGAGGTCATTAGGGACTCGCCTGAATGGAAGGCAATCAACTGTCCATCAGGCGACCAATCCCCACACGTACTATAGGAATTCTCGGCAGACGTAAACGTGAGCTGCACAATATCACTGCCGTCGACATTCATTGTGTAGAGCTGCTGTGCGCCATCCTGTTCAGAGACGTAAAGGATTCGACTTCCATCTGGTGACCACGATTCAACAGTCACATACGCGCCTGCTGCCAGAAAAACTCTCCGACTTTCCCGCTGTTCGCTGTTGAAGATGATAATGCCTTTCTCACTGCTGAAGGCAATTTCTTCACCGTTGGGCGACAACGCGAAGCTCCAAAAGCCACGCTTTGTGTAGGCGATGACCCGTTCGCCGCTCCCGTCGACCTGAACACTGACTAACCGTGTGTCCGTGAATTGCGTTTCCCCGCCCGAATAGTATATTTCGCTGCCATCAGGTGAAACCCGGAGATCGCTTTTGTACAGGCTGTTGTTCGTCAGTTTTCTGACTTCCCCATCAGCCTCCATGATGTAAATCTGTGGGTGTCCAGTTTGATCGGAAATAAAGGCGATAGGAATGATTGTATGATCGTCTGCTTGAGCTGACGATTTGGCCTCAGCTCCACAAAGTAGCAGGGCAAGCACAATGACGGTTGTGAGTATCCGTGCCATTTCAACAGCGCCTCAAACATGAAACTAAGGAATCGTTAGCTCACTTCGGTGATATGGGGAATGCCAAAAGGCTATTCTAAAAGTCGGTACGCTCTTTCAAGCAGTGGTAAAAACGCTTCTAGACGCGCGCCCCTTGGTTCAATCAGAAATTCAAGCTGATCGTAGCTTTTGTTGAACCGTGCCCACTGTTCCAGATGTGAGGCGTCAGGCTCAATCCGTTTGATATAGAGATAGACTCGGTTCTTTCCCGACTCAAAAGCAATGCCAAATGCAGCCAGCCCGTCCTCACTTGGTTTGAAAGAACACCACTGACTCTGGAAAAACTTGTCAAGCTGCCAACCCTGTCTGGAGACGATTGTTTCCAGTTCACTGACACAGCGATAGAAGAAATCAACCGTGTGTTCCTCGGCAAATGCGAGGTAGTCTGCGCGCGAATACGCCTTTTTTGTCATGCAATAACCCCTATTTCATTCCCATTCGCAGAGCGCCATCCAGCCGAATGACTTCGCCGTTGAGCATCACGTTTTCGACGATAGCCTGCGCCAACTGCGCGTACTCCTCCGGGCGTCCGAGGCGCGACGGGAAGGGCACCTGCTGCCCCAGCGACACGCGCGCGGGTTCGGGCAGGGCGGCGAGCAGCGGCGTGTCGAAGATGCCCGGCGCAATCGTCACCACGCGGATGCCTTCACGGGCGAGGTCGCGGGCAATCGGCAGCGTCATGCCGACGATGCCACCCTTCGACGCCGAATACGCCGCCTGACCGATCTGCCCGTCATAGGCCGCCACCGACGCCGTGTTGATTATCACGCCGCGTTCACCTTCCGCGTTCGGCGCGTTGGTCACCATGTGCGCGGCGGCCAACCGGATCACGTTGAACGTGCCGATCAGGTTGATGCGGATGACCGTCTCGAACACGTCTAGCGGATGCGCACCCTGCTTGCCGACCGTCTTCAGCGCCATGCCGATCCCCGCGCAGTTCACGGTGATGTTGACGCCGCCGAACGCCTCGACCGCGGTCGCAATGGCGTGCTGGATGTCGGTTTCGCTGGTCACATCGGCGCGCACCGCCCGCGCGTTCGCCCCGAGCGTCGCCGCCAGCGCCGCGCCCTTCTCCTCGTCCCGGTCAACAATCACGACTTTCGCGCCCGCTGACAGGAAGCGCGCCACAACGCCCGCGCCTAAGCCCGACGCGCCCCCGGTCACCAAAGCGACTGCATTGGTCAACTGCATAATCGTTTCTCCTCAATAAGCTTTTTCGCTCAGTTTAACGCGTCAAATATTCAATTCCCGCCCACACCCCCAGGTAGGAGCGTAATCTTGCTCCCCTCCCTGAATTCGGGGAGGGGACGGGGGTGGGGTGAGGTTCAGTCCTAAGTTTTGCCGAGTTCTTCCACGCTGAAGTCGAGGGCAATGACGTACGACTGGTCGAGCAGCAGCAGCTTGGCGAGGCGCGAACGGCCGTGTTCGTCGGTGTTGTCGTCGGGGAGTTCTTCGTTGTCCGTGTGCTTGATGCCGTGATGCTCCAGCACCTTGCCGATGCGTTCTGCCAGCGGCTTGGGCATTACGCCCAGCACGCCGAAGCCGCGCTTGAACAGCGTCGTCATGGGCGTGGAGCGGTTGATGTCGTCAGTGTCGACGAGATGCCGCCAGCCCTCATAGGCGATCACATGCGTCTGCGAAATATCCAGCACCAGCTCGTTGAGGTCTTTGGGCGTGCCGTCGAAGTACACGGCGACTTTGGGCGCATTGTGGTGGTACAGCAGCGGGTGCTCGTCCAGCAGGCGCAGCTTGCCGAACATGCCGACCGTCAGGCGGTGTTCGCGCACGCCCAACGCGCGGATGATGTAGGTGTGGCGCGGGCGCAGCCCTTCGGCGGCCTCGTCATAGACCGCCGTCTGAATGATCAGGTCGATCTGGTTGGGGACGCCGCCCATCTGCGCGACGAGCAGCACGCCGTAATCGTTCTCGCCGCTCAGTTCGCTCAGCAGTTGATCGCGTTTGGGCATGGGCTACGTCCTACGGATACTTTTGGTCGCCCAGTCGAGCGACGGGAAGCCCACCGCTTTCAGATCGGCGATCACCGACTCCAGGTCATAGGGCACGCCGCGCAAATCGACCTGCACCTCGCCGTTTTCGAAGGTGAACACGCCGTACTGGGCGATCCCCGGCTTTTCGAACGACATGCCGACCGCGCCCACGTTGATCACGCGCCAGCCGCCCAGTCCCAACACGCGATCCATCTGTCGGTGGATATGCCCGCCAATGCCGAGCCGTCCCTCGCGGTCGAGCAGGGCATCCGCCGCTTCTTCGTCTGTGCTTTCCGGCGTGAGGTAGCCTTCGTCGTCGCCCGGCGTGCCGTGATAACCGATCACCGTGCCGTAGCCGGGTACCTGCAGTTCACATTCGCCGGGGAGTTTGCGCAGGAAGTCGTATTCCTCGTAGCTCAACTGCTCCAACGCCCAGATCAGCGCGCCGCCCATATTGCGAAACGCGTTGATGAGGTTGGGCAGGTCTTCGGCCTTGTCGACGCCCGCCGACTTGGGACGTGAGCCCTGCACAATCCAGCGATCCGTGTTACCGCGAATGGCGCGGAACGTGCCTTTTTTCTCGCCTTCAGCCGCGGCATCGGCGAACGCTTTGATCCGCCGGACGCATTCCGCCGGACGCGGACCTACCGCCGCCAGATCGCCCAAAAACCACAGGTGATCCGACCCGCCGCTCGCTTCCAAGTCCGCGAGTACGGCTTCGAGCGCGGTCAAATTGCCGTGAATATCCGAAATGACTGCCAGACGCATAATGCACCTTTGCTAGAGTCGTCGGTCAACACCCCTGTTATACCACCCGGCGGCGGGAAATTCTCGTTTCCTGTGGTGAATCTCACCTCACCCCTAAATCCCCTCTCCCAGGGGCGAGGGGATTTAAGTGACGCTGCTCCCCTCTCCTTTAGGAGAGGGGTCGGGGGTGAGGTTGACTATTTCCCCGTAGGGACAAGGCGCGCCTTGCCCCTACATGAACGCCCTAGATTCGGGTGGCGTCTGCCCTTACCCGCGCGAACGTTCCATCTGCACGGCCATGATGATGCCGAGGATCAGGCGGCGTTCGTCCTGTTCGGTGAGGTTGGGGTCGAGGTTTTCGATGGTGAAGTTGCTTTCGAAGAAGGCCGGGCGTTTGCTCAGGCGCAGCACCCCTTCGCCCTCTTTGTCGGCACCGCGATGCACCGTGTACGTCGGGTTGAGGAAGTAGCCGCTGAACATGCCGATGATGTCGATGTTGCTGGCGATGGTATCCAGCACTTTGACCCACGGGTTATCTTCCGTCATGATGTGCGTGACCTGATCGGTTGCGTCGTACATTTCGTAGGTCGCGCTCCAGATCGAGCGCATGCCGCGATGCTTGATGTGGCCGAGCCGCCGTCCGGTCGCGCTCTCGCTGATATGGTACTTGGCGGAAAAGTCGAAAATGCGGTCCGCATTGATGCGGAAGAGTTCGTTTGTCTTGGCTTCATCGCCGAAAATGCGCACATCTTCTTTGAGCTTGAACGTCTTCTGATGCACATAGAGAATGAGTCGCCCGGTCGCATCGGTGACGCGAATACGGGGCGCTAAAGCGATCAGTTTGAAATTCAACGTCAGCGGATACTGGAGCATGATTCTAGTCCTTCTTGGTGTACGATTTTCAGGATTTACGCGCACAAAGGCTGGTTTCAATATAACATAGATAAGGTAAGCAGACGCCTTGACATCGCCGCCGCTCCCGATCTGACGCGATCGCCTCAGATCTAACCAAACCGTAACGCAGGCTGAGAGCGAGATTCATTTCTACACTGTGCCTGCGCGTGTTATACTGGCGTTCATGAATGATTCTGAACTGATCGCCGCCTTGAAACGGCGCGGCTTGACCAATGCAGTGAGTGTGCTTCTGGATGTGATCGGGCCGCTGGGGGTATTAGGCGCTCAGCTTCTGTGGATAGCCCAGCCGACCGCCGGACTCTTTGGCGGGCGTGAGATCGTCGCCGGATTAGCGCGGACGCTTGAACAGCCGGATGGAGTCGAACGGCTGCGAGCCTTATTGGACGAGGATGCCTAGGTTGGATACGACGACGCAGTTCATCACGGTGGTGATCATATGCCTGACACTGCTCTCGCTGGTGCAGGGCGCGCTGGTCGCGCGGCGGCGGAAAGACGCTTTTCCCCTGCGCCCCATTGCCGCCTACGCCTCGATCCCGACGATGGTAGGGACGGCGATTGAAGCTGGACGCCCCGTCCACGTCTCAGTGGCGAATACCGGTCTGGGTGGCAGCAACACGCTCCTGACTTTAGCCAGCGCCGAATTGTTCTATCAAACGGCCGTCCGAGCCGAACCCACGATTCTCACCGCGAATGATCCGCTCGTGCTGCCGCTGAGTTATGTGCTGCTCCAGCGAGCTTATGCGCGCCGCGGTCACGCTGACCGCTTCAGCGGGCGCTACCTGCGCTGGTATCCGGCTCCTGCTCAGCCGCTGGCCTTTGCGGGCGCACTGACGACCACGCTCAGCGCGGATCAGGTGAGCGGCAGCATTCTGCTCGGCAATTTCGGCAGCGAACTCGCGCTCGTGCTCGATGCTGCTAGCCGCCGCAAACAGGGCAGCATCGCCTCCAGCGTCGATCTGACGGGGCAGGCGGTCGCCTATGCGCTGGCCGGGGACACGCTGATCGGCGAAGAGATGTTCGTCGCAGGCGCGTATCTCGGTGACAACACCGCCCAACGTGGCGCGGTCGTCGCGCTCGACACGCTGCGCTGGCTGCTGATCGGCGCGATTGTCGTCTACACCTTCGTCAGTCTGTATGAGCCTGTCCGCACCGCGCTCCTCGGGGGAGGCTGATTCATGCGTCGTCTTTTCGCAGCGCTTTCGACCGCCGTCGCCATGGGCTTTGGCCTGTTTATGCTGTGGGGCTTGGTCGCGGGCTCAGGTTTGGTCAACAGCTACGCCAACAATATTCTGAAGTTAGTGCTGCCGACGGTCGCCATTGGCGTGCTGATCGGCATTCTCAACCTGCTGGGCGTACATTTTGGGCGCATCCGGCGGCGCGAACGCCAGTGGGGCTACAGCATCATTGTCATCGTGGCCGCCGCCGCCGTGATCATATTATGGCTGCTCAACGTCGACGATGTGAACCGCCTGCTGTTGGAAGACGTGCAGGTCGCCATCGAATCGGCGCTGGCGGGCTTGGTGTTGTTCGCGCTGGTGTACGGCGCGTATCGCATCATGAGCCGCCGAGTATCGTGGGGGAACTTCCTGTTCATTTTGTCGCTGCTGGTCATTTTGATCGGCGCGCTGCCCTTGCGGGAAACCGCTTTTATTGCCGATGTGCGCGCTTGGTTACTCGCCGTTCCGGTGAGCGCGGGCGCGCGTGGGATTTTGCTCGGCATTGCGCTGGCGACGGTCGTCACTGGCGTGCGCGTGTTGATCGGGCAAGACCGTGCTTATCGTGAGTAAAAGAGTCTATGAGCAATAAGAACGATTTTCCCTCGTGGCTCGATGCACCGGATCCGGGTGGCGACGAGAACGACCAGCAACCTGAAAACGAGGGCGGCGAACTGCCCCCGTGGTTGAATCCACAAGCGAATGCGCCGCAAGCCGACGCTGACGATGACGGCGGCGATCTCCCGCCGTGGCTGCAAGGGGAAGATCCGCCCGTCGTGTACAACTTCGGCGGCGCGGAACTCTCGGAAGAATATCTCTCCGGGGGCGATCAGCTCATCGACCGGCATGAGAGCGACATCACCTATGATGAGTGGGTGGCGCAGCAGGCCGAAGACGCGCGCCCGAAGAGCATCGACGAAGAAATTCCGGATCTGATTTCGGACATTCCTGACACGGGCGCGCTGACGGGCGAGTCGACAGGCGGCACGGGGCAGCTCCCCGAATGGTTCCTCGGCCTCGAAGAACTGGACGAAAGCGAGATCCCCGACTGGTTCAAAGACGCGCAGGAGATCGAGGCCCCGCCGAGCGGTGCGCCCGGCGATCTCGCGCCGTGGATGATGGATCTCGTCCAGACGGAGCCGCCGCCGGAACCCGCGCAGTCGGCTATGCTCGATGACGATGTCGAGACGTTCTTCAGCAGTATGGGCAGTGGTTTCCGTCTGGAAGAAGACGAACCCGTCGTCGACTGGTTTGCCGCGACCACCGGCAACGAGCCGACCACCACCGAAGAAGATGACTTCTTCGCGCAGTTTGGCGTCAAACCACCCGCGCCGCCTGCGCCACCGCCGCCTAGCGCCGAACCTGTGCTCGCCGACGATGACTGGATCGAGCAATCCGCGCCGCCCACATCGACGGTGCGCCCCTCCTCCGATTTGCCGGATGAAGAATTCTACAAACAGTTCATCGAACCGCCGCCCAGCGATGACATTGAACTGCCGGACGTCGATGCGTTCGGCGGGTCTGACATTGGCACGGGGTCGCTGCCACCCATCGATCTTGATGACGATGACCCCCACCCGGCGATGGATTTGCCCGACGATCTGTTCGCTTCGCTGGCGAAAAATCGTGAGGTCGCGGACGTTGAAGACCCAGATGTGAGCTGGTTCCTGAATGTGCCGCAGACGGGAAGTTTGCTGGCACCGGACGACGAGATCGCCGCGCCGACACAAATTCGCCGCCCCCCTGTCGAAGACAGCAGTTCGTTGAGCTGGTTGAATGAGCTCGAAGATATCGTCTCGTCGGCGACCAGCGAACCGGCGGCTGAACCGCCGACGAATGACTTTGTGACCGATGCGTCCGATGATCCGTGGGCGGCGCTGCGCCAAAGCGACGCCGACGAACCTGCAGCGTCATTGGATGAATTTGATTGGGGACAGGTAGCGGAGACGCCGGCTGAACCCGAAGCACCATCGTTGGATTGGCTGAATGCCATCGGCGATACGCCGGCCGTGCTGGACGCTGATGAACCCGTGCCGGATGATCTGCCCGCGTTCACCGTGCCGACCAATCCCCCGCCCGCCCGCCCGGCCTTGAGCGGACTGCTCCAGCGGGCAGCCGAGCCGGAGCCGGAACCGCTCGACGAGGCGTGGAACACCATTCCCGACTCACCGGCGGCTGATCTCCAATGGGAAGCGGTGCCCGACCCGGATGATTCCACCCTCGACCCGGCCAGCTACAGCGACGCGCTGCGCGGCTTCACGCTGGAGGATGTCGATTTTGACGCGCCGCCGACGGACTGGGAACTGCCCGCCGCGCTCGGCACCGAGTCCGGCGTCGAAGAGATCGCGATGGACGATTTCTTAAGCGGCCTCGACCTCGAAGCCACGCCCAGTGCGGAAACGCCCGCTGGCGGTGAACTCAGCTTCACCGATATGCTGCGCGACCTTAATCAAGAAGCGCCGCGCTTTGAAGAAGAACCGGAATTCTCGTTTGGGGCGGAAGATGATGATGCCCATATCCCCGACGACGAGCTGTACAGCGGTTGGCTGACGGATGATCTGCTGGCGGACGAGGAAGACGCGCCGCCCGCTCAACCCGCCGCCGCGACGAGCGCCGAAGATGATTTCTTCGCGCTCATCGAAAAGGGCATCGATCACAACCTGATTCGGGACTCCGGCTATCTCAGCGACGATCAGCCCGAATTCGAACTGCCGAATTTTGACCCTGTGCCGGAACCCACAGCGTTCGAGGCTGAACCGAGCTTCGAACTGCCGTCGACCGACGATTTGCGCATGCAGTTTGGCGATTTGCCGGACACGCCGAGCGCTGAGGCCGAGTTCGAACTGCCGTCCGCTGAAGATTACGCTCAACCGTGGGCGGCTGCCACCAGCACGGACGAACCGAGCTTCGAACTGCCGACGACCGATGATTTACGTATGCAGTTCGGCGACCTATCGGATACGCCGGACGAGAATGCCGCCTTTGAACTGCCGACCGCTGAGGATGATCAGCTTTGGGGAGCCGCAACGCCCGGTGAGGAACCCGCGTTCGAACTACCCAACACCGACGAACTGCGGCAGCGGTTTGGCGACTTGCCGCCCGCCACGGAGCCGACCTTCGAACAACCCGCGGATGGGGAATTCAGTCGGCAGTTTGGTCAGCCTTCGGACACGCCCGCCGAAGAACCCGCGTTTGAACTGCCGAGCGCGGAAGACTTTGATTTCCTGACGCTGGACGCTGCGACCACCACCGACGATGACGACATCGAACTGCCAGGGACGGGCGACCTGAACTTCGACTTCTTCGCCACGTCCGAGCCCGTCGCGGAACCGGCTGCCGATGACTTCGACTTCGAGTCGGTGTTTGCGGAATTGGCTCCCGAACCGGAACCGTCCGCGCCCGCCGAGCCAGAAAACGATTTTGACTTTCAGGCGGTGTTCGGCGACGTGGGTGAGCCGGGGACGCAGGCTGAATACTCCGTTGTGGGTGACATGCTGAGCTTCGACATTGACGACGAAGCGGCGGAAACGCCCGAAGAACCCGCCGCTGCCCTTGAAGAAGACGCGGACGAATCTGAGGAGTTGGCGTACGAGCTGCCCTCGTTCGAAGCGCCCGAATTCCAGGTCGACCAGGAGATGGAAGCGCTGGAAGACGAGCCGATCGCCTTCCCGGATTTTGGCTGGGATCACCTCGACGAAGAGACCGACGCGCCGGCGTATCAAGTGGAGCCGCCCGCGGAACTCATGGAAGATGTCAGCGACATTTTCGCCGAGCAGCCGCCGAACGCCGATGGTTGGGTGCGTCCGGAAGAAGAAGAGCTCATTCGCGAGGAAGTGCTGCCGAACACGAGTGAACTCTTCTCCATGTTTGATGAACTTGAGGACGCGCCGAACCAACCCGCCACTGAAGATGAGTTGTTCGCGGCGGATGTCGACTGGCTGGGCGACGATGCCTATGTCGAGCGCATGCGCGATCTCTCCACCAAGAAGACGGACTCGCTGCCCGACTTCGACAGTCTGTTCGGTGCGCCGGAAACGCCCGCTGACGACGACCTGTCGATGTTTGAGCCGGAAGCCGCGCCCGACTATAACGCCGCCGAGTTGTTCTCCTCGTTTGATGCCGTCTCCGCGATGGATGACGAACCGACCACGCCGCTGCCGAAGACCGGGCCGCTGCCCGTGTTTGACGCCGTGTCGGCCTTCGAATCGGATGGCGATACCGGGGCGCTGGCATTTGAAATTGACGATATTGATGCCTATCTGCAATCGCTCGATGGGCCGGAAATCAAGCGGCAGACGGGCGATTTCTTCGGGGCGCAGCAGGATGTTGACCTCGACGAGCTCTTCAACGAGGAGCTGATCGAAGACGATCCCAACGCCTTGCCCAACCCCGATCTCGAAGGCTTAGCCCCGGCCACCGGGCTGGACTGGCTGGGTGCGAATGTCGTCGGTTCGGTGTCGGCGGGCGCGATTGCGCGCCAGATGGGCGACAGCAAGCCGCCGGAAGAACTGCCGGATCGTTTGAAGCGGCTGCGCCAGCGCGCCGACCAGATTCCCGACGAAGAAGACGCCAACTGGATCACCGACTCGCTGGCCTACGTGCTGCCGGGCGTGATCTCCACGCTGACGCCCGCGCCGCTGCGCACCGACGAATTGAATCCGGTCGGGGCGAACACGGTGGCGCTCACACCGGAACAAACTGAACATGTCGGCCTGCTGCGGTCGATGCTGGCGCTCGACATCAAGCCGCAGAAGCTCAACGCGATTGAACTCACCTACGATTCGCCGTTCGCGCCGGACATCGCTGACCATCCCGACACCATCGTCCACGAAACGTCGGACGCCGCGCCCGTCGTGCCCGTGCCCGTCGCGCAGCCCAAGGCGCGTCCGCGTCCCTCGTTGGAACGCTGGTTTGTCGCGCTGATCGTGCTGGCCGCGGTGATCGGCCCGTACTTCATCGGCCAACTGCGCATCGGTGACTTGCCGCCTGCGGTGTTTGGGGCGGGCAGCCGCGGTGAACTGGCCTTCGCGCGCGTCGATGCGCTCAACCCCGGCGACCTGCTGCTGATCGGCGTGGAATATGGCGCGACGGCGGCGGCAGAACTCGACCTGATGACCGACAGCCTGATCCGCCATGCGCTGCTGCGCGGGGCGCGTCCGGTCGTCATCAGCAGCAATCCGGTCACGCAGCTCCGCGTCACCAACCTGATCGGCTCGATCAACACGGATGCGGACTTCCTCAACCGGGTGCGCGCCCGTGACGGTCTGCAAGCCAACCTCGATTACTTCGTCGTGCAGTATCTGCCGGGGAGCGTGCTCGGTCTGCGTGCCTTCAGCGGCGACTCGGCGGCCTACGTGCTGACCGATATCACCGGGCAGTCGACCGGACTGTATATCAATTCGTTGGACGCTTTCGCGCTGGTGGCGCTGGTGACCGAACGCCCCGAAGACGTGCGCGCCTACGCCGAACAAATCGCGCCGCTGGTCGGCCAACCGCTGATCGCGGCGGTCTCCTACAGCGCCGCCCCGCTCACCGAACCCTATGCGGACTCGCCCGTCACCAGCGGTTCGCCCATCGCGGGCTTGCTCGTCGGGTATGGCGATGCCTACACTTACAGCGGCCTGCTCGCCTCGGTCATTCCGGTGGAGCGGAGCCGCATCCCCGATCTGCCCACGCCGCAGCCGACACCCGTGCAACCGGAACCCACGCCCGTTGCCCCGGTCGCCGCAGAAGTGACTCCAGAACCGACCGTCGAGGCGACGCCCGAAGACACTGCCGCCGGGGAAACGCCCGCGGTAGATGAGGTGTTCGCGACGGTGTCGTCGAGCGGCAACGTGCGCGTGCGCGGCGGCCCCGGCACCGATTTCGACATCGTCGATAATCTGGCCAATGGGACGCGCGTGCAGGTGCTCGGTTATAACGACGCGGGTGACTGGGTCAACGTGCGCTTGGACGATGGCGTCGAAGGCTGGATTTCGGCCTCGCTGCTGGACATCGCCACGCCGAAACGCGCGCCCAAACCCCCGGTGATCAGCAAACGCACCGTGAGCAAGCCCGTCCAGCAGGACGACCCGACGCCTGAAGTCACCGCGCCGGAAGCATCCCCGACGCGCACCCCCCGCCCGACACGCACCGCGCGCCCCACCCTGCAGCCGACCGCCGAACCCACGGCGGAAGTCACCGTGGAAGTCACCGTGGAAGCAACGGCGGAGGCGACCGCGGAAGCCGCCTTCGTCTATACCCCGCCACCGACGCTCGCTGCCCGCGACGCGCGCTGGTATTCGCAAACGCTCGGCACGCTGGCCATTGCGACATTGATCGCTGTTGGAGCGGTCTTTAACGTGATCCGCGCCCTGTTCCAGAGGAGACGCAGCCGCTAACTATGGATCAACTAGGCTTATGGGTTGGTTTTATCCTGACGCTGATGGTGTTCAGCTATCTGCTGGGCGACAACGTGCTCTACCGCTTGGCCGTGTATGTGTTCGTCGGTCTGTCGGCGGGCTTTGTCACGATTGTCACCCTCGATAGCGTGCTGCTCCCGTGGTTTCGGGACGCGCTCAGCGCGGGGTCGGCCAGCAACCTGATTCTCGGCATCATCCCGTTGGTTCTGGGCGCTTTCCTGCTCCTGCGCATGACCAAACGCTTCAATGCGTTAGGCACGCTGGCCCTCGCCCTGATCATCGGCGTGGGGGCGGCGGTGGCGCTGGTCGGCGCGATCAGCGGGACGCTCGTCCCCCTGGCCAATACGACGGCGGGGGCGCCGGGCAGCGACGCGTTGAACGGTTTCATCCTCGTCATCGGGGTCGTTTCGACCCTAGTCTACTTCCAATATCTGGCTCGGCGCGTTCCGGGCGGCGCAATTCGCCGCGGGGCGTTTGTGCGGACGGTAGGCGCGGTCGGTCAAGGGTTCATCGCCGTGACATTAGGCGCATTATATGGCGGCGCGATCCTGACCGGGTTAGTGATCTTTAGCGAACGCATCGCCTTTCTTATCGGACGCATCGGCGGAGGCTAGGCAGCATGTCCATCAGCCGTTCCACATCTATACTGGCAGTAGATTTTGGCAATGTGAATACCCGCGCCATCCTGATCGATCTGGTCGATGGCGTGTATACCCTCGTCGCGCAGGCGCAGGAACAAACCACCGCGGGCTTCCCGCACGGTGATGTCGGCGTGGGGTTTGTGCGCGTGCTGACACAGCTCAGCGTGAGCACCGGGCGGCGGCTCATCTCCCCGGATGGCCGCGTGATTTCGCCTGAAGAAACCGACCGCACGGGCGTCGATCTCTTTCTGGCGACGGCCAGCATCGGGCGACCGCTGCGCACGATCCTGCTCGGCCTGGTCGGCGAAATGAGCATCGCCAGCGGCAAACGCGCCGCCGCGGGCACATACGTCGACATTGTCGAAACGATCAATCTCGGCGAAAATCGTTCGCTGGAAGACCAACTCAACGCCATAACACTGGCGCGCCCGGACCTGATTTTCATCACCGGGGGCACGGAAGGCGGCGCGGAAGCGCCCGTGCTCGAACTGGTGCAGATGGCGCGCACTGCCATTCGGTTGCTGCCCAAAAATGTCAAACCAATTGTGTTATATGCGGGCAATAGTGCCGTTATTCCGCAAATCCATGAATTATTTGACAAGCAGACCGGCCTTCTGATCGCGGACAACGTGCGGCCTACGCCGGAACGCGAAGCGCTGGAATCGGCGCAGAAGGCGCTGGCGCAAGCCTATAATGCCTTTACGGAAAAGCGCGGCCTCGGCTTTGACGTGATCGCCGAGATGAGCGCAATTGGCGTGGTGCCGACTGCGCAAAGCTACCAGACGATCATCGATTATCTGGGGCGGACGACCCGCGGCGGCGTGTTGGCCGTCGATGTGGGCAGCGCGGTCAGCACCGTGTCCGCGTCGGTCAAACGCTTCACCGCGACCAGTATCCGCACGGATATCGGTCTGGGGCACAGCGCGAACAATATTCTGTACGGCGTGTCGCTCCCGTCGGTGCGCGATTGGCTGCCGTTCACGGCGACCGATGCCGAAATCACCGCCTACGCCATGAACAAATCACTGCGCCCGGCCAGCGTGCCGGAAACCGTGCGCGAACTGTATCTCGAACATGCGCTGCTGCGCGCGGCGATGCGGACACTGGTGCGCGATGCGCGTCCCACCTGGACGCCAGACTCCGCGCCGGATAAAGCCGACGCGCCGCTGCCTTATTTTGAACGCATCATCGGGGCGGGCGCGGCGCTCACCGGGACGGGACAGCCGCTCCTGACCGCCATGCTGCTGCTCGACTCGTTCCAGCCTGTCGGCGTGACGCGCTTGCAGGCCGACCGCCATGCACTGATTCCGGCGCTCGGGGCGCTGGCCTACATCATCCCGGAAGCGGTGGTGCAGGTGCTGGATGGACGCAACCTCGAAGACCTCGGCATAAGCATCAGCCTGAGCGGCAACCCGCGCAAGGGGCGGGCTGCCTGCCGTGTGCGTGTCACCGATGAGCGCGGCGAAGTCAGCACCTATAATGTGATGGGCGGCACGATCTTCAGCATTCCCCTGCCGCTGGGCGTCGCCGCGAACGTGCAGGTGAGCGCGTCGGGCGGCGTGAGCATCAACGGCAAGCGGCGGCTCAAAATTGATGTGATCGGCGGCACCGCGGGCGTGATCATCGATGCGCGCGGGCGCGCGCTGCCGCTGGAACGGTCACCGCGCGGGTTGGCGGGGCAGCTCCCGGCGTGGTACGAACAGGCGACGGGCGTCAAACACGAGATTCCGGACGACTGGCTCGCCGCGCCCGATGCACCCAAGGCGGAAGCTCAGGCCCAGAAACGGCAGGAACGCCGCAAGAAGCGGCAAACGGCGACCGAAGACGAGCCGATCTTCAGTGTGACGGGCGACCCGAAGGCAGAGCCCAAGAAACGCGGACGACCGCGCAAGGCTGCGAAGGAAGAGGTTCCCGCGCCCACTCCGAAGGAAGAAGGGGTCGATGACTTACGCGATTTACTTTCCTAATCACCGCCACATGCTCGCGAGCGCCCAACTGCGCCGCGAACGCACCCTGCCCGACCTGAGCGTGCGCGTCGAAGTGGGCAACATGACGCGCGTCAGCCTGTCGGATGTTGTGCTGCGTGGGATTCAACCTGCGCCGTTTGCGGTGATTGACGCGGCGCGCTTCTTTGGGCTGCGCCGACCGGAGCAGTTGGTCGACCTGATGGAAGCGCGACAGGGCGACCGCATCGAAGAGGGGCAAACGCTGGCGATCAAGGCGCGCGGCAAACGGCTCCTCGCCCCGATCAGCGGGACGATCATGTTTGTCGGCGATGGCAAGATCATCTTGCAGGAAACGCAGGGCGTCGTCGAAGTCGAAGCCGGCATGAACGGCATGGTGGTCGAGGTGGTGCAGGGGCGCAGCGTGACGGTCGAAGCGTATGGCGGCGTGCTGCAGGGCATGTGGGGTAACAACCGCCGCGCCGTGGGCACGCTGAGCATGGAACCGCGCGAAGGCGTTGAGAAGCTTCGCGCCGATGCGATGGATACGGAATTGCGCGGCGCGATCATCGTGACGCGGCAGCCGGTGCGCCAGAGCACCATCGACGTCATGGAACAGCAGGGTTTTCGCGGGTTGATTGCCCCGAGCATGGAACCTGACCTGATCGACGCGGTGCTGAAACTCCAGCGCCCGGTGCTGCTCACCGAAGGCTTCGGCTCGATGCGCATGAACACCACGACGATCAATTTTCTGATTGATATGCAGGGCAAGCAGGCGACGTTGGACGCCGTGCTGCCCGCGGCGCTCGAACCGCGCATCCCCGAAGTGGTGATCAACGTGCCGCTCACGGGGAACAACCGTCCCAACCCACCCAATACGATGCAGCCGCTGCGCCGGGGCGACAATGTGCGCTTACGCTCCGGCGTCACGGGGAAAATCAGCGATTTGCCAAAAACCCCTATCCTGTTGGACAATGGATTGCGTATGATGTGCGCTCAGGTCGAACTGGCGGGTGGTGAAAAGGTCACTGTACCACTAGCGAACATCGACTATTTAGGCTAATAATTTACCCAAAGCTGTTACCCGCTGCGGGAAGGGGGAACATGAGCAACCGCGACCAGAACGACTTTGACGATTTCGAGAATGATCCTTTTAATTTTGGGGATGAACCAGAAGACGACCTTGGCGCCGATTTTTTTGACGACGATGCGGTCGCCAACGTTGGGGATGATCTCGACGACGATATGCCCGTCATCGAGGAGCAGGAAGAAGAACGAGGCGGCAATCGCACGTTTTTGCTCGTCGCCATCCTGCTGATCCTTGTGCTGGTCGTCGGCCTGGGCGCGGTCTTGTTCCTCGCGACCCGCAACACCGGCCCGACCGAAATAGAGTTGACGACGACGGCGATTGTTGCGTACAACGAGACGCAGATGGCCTTTGGTGCGCTGACGGCGACGGCAGGGGCGGAACAGCTCGCGCTGACGCAGACCGCCGCCGCGTGGACAGATACGCCGACGCCGACCTTCACCGCCAGCCCGACGGAGGTGCGCCCGACGATCACGCCGACGCCCTCCGCGACGCCGAACCTCGATCTCACGGTGCAGGCCATGCTCGACTTGACCGCCGCCGCCCAACCGACCGCCGTGCCGACCGAACCGCCAACGGATGTGCCCTCAGTTCCGGCGCAGAACGTTGAGCTGAACGTTGGCGATGCCTTCGCGACGCAGGTCGCGTTTGCGACGGCGCAGGGCGCGTTCAACCAGAGCCTGTACAGCACGCAGGTCGCCATCGCGACGCAGTTCTCCGGCACGGGCGGTCTCGATCCGACTTCGGAAGCGGCGCTGGCGGCGGGCTTGAGCGCGACGCAGTCCGCGTTGGATGCGCAGGTGGCTGCGGTGCAGCAGGCGATTGATGTGGTCGACCGCGCGCTGCAAACCGCCGCTGTGAACGATCCGTTCATCGCGACGCAGCTCTCCGTGCTCGTCCCCATCGGGCAGGCGACGCAGACCGCGCTGGCTAATCAGGGCAATCTGGCGACACAGGTCGCCGGACAGACCCGCGAAGCCATTGCGACGGAAATCTTCAACGCCACCGCGCAGGCGGGCGGCACAACCTCGATTCAAAATCGACTGCGCGTGATTCGCACCGCGCCGTTGAACGCGAAAGCCATGTTCCTGCCCGGTTACGCCGCGCAGGTCGCGACGCTCGAACCGACAGTGGCCTTCTTTGGCACGCTGGCGGCCCAGGCGACGCAGTCCGCAGGCGCCGCGCAGAGTCAGCTCGGTACGGCGCAGGCGCAGGGCGGCGACACCACGGCGGCTTCGCTGCTGTCGACGCAAGCCGCGCTCTCCTTCCAGTTCCGTCTCGCGACCATCGAAGCGCAGATCACCCAGTCGGGGCTGGCGACGGCCACCGCGCAGGGCACAGATGTGAGCATCGACGCCCAGGTGGCCACGCAGAGCGGCGAACAGACGCAGGCAGCGTTCGCGGCACTGGTCGCGCAGGCGACAGCGGCGGTCAGCGGTGTGGAACCGACTCCGACGATTGAAGGTGTCGACGACAGCATCGCGACGCTGGTCGCCGCGGCGACCCAGCAGGCGCTCTCGACTCCGCCGCAGGTCGCGACCCAGTCGGCGCTGGCGACGCAGTCCGCGCTGGCCACCCGGCAGGCGCTCATCGATCGGCTGCAAGGTACGGTGGTCGTGGACGTCACGCCGACCATCGATCCGCTGGCGGCGGTCAACCAGACGGCGACCGCGATTGCAGGTGCGTTCCTCACGGCGACGGCGCAAGCGGCCCAAGCGCAGGCGGGCACGCCCACCGCGGAAGGCGTGCTGGTCACGCCGACGCAGGGCTTCCTGCCGACGACCGTCCCGACGGCGCTGCCGGATACCGGGTTGTTCGACGAGATTGCGGGCGGTGGACGCGATGGCGTGGGTGCGCTGGCGCTGGTGGTGATCGGTCTGGTCGGCGTGATCGTCGTCTCGCGGCGCGTGCGCACGAACCTCAACCGCTCCGCCGATGACCCGTCAAATCAACAGTAAGCCGCAGTCTCTTTAAAGTACATAAAACCCCTCTCAGACGAGAGGGGTTTTTGTTTGGAGTTCACTGCAAACGAATTGATCTTTTTGATGTGCGGAATACAGGCATGAGTCTATTTCACAATTGGTGAAAATACTCAACCTCACCCCCCGCCCCTCTCCTAAAGGCGAGGGGAGACAGGCGTGGTTTTTCAAGTCCCCTCGCCCTTGGGAGAGGGGATTTAGGGGTGAGGTTGGACTTTAGCGCGGCAACGCAAACGCCCACTTTATTCGTTGGCGTTGAGTATCTCCAGATACCCGCGTTCGAGTACGTTGCCCTGCGCATCAATGCGGTAGCGCATGGGCGCGCCTGTCGGGATATTCAGGTCCGGGATGGCCTGTGTGGAGATGTTGTCGAGCGTCATCACCAGCGCGCGCAGACTATTGCCATGCGCGGCGACCAGCACGCGCTTGCCCCGCTTGACCAGCGGTTCGATGTTGGCGCGGTAGTAGGGCAGCACGCGGTCACGAGTATCGCGGAGACTTTCGCCGTTGGGCGGTTGGATGTCAAACGAGCGTCGCCACAGGTGTACCTGTTCCTTGCCAAATTTGATGGCCGTTTCGTCCTTGTTCAAGCCTTGCAGATCGCCATAGTGCCGCTCGTTGAGCGCCTGATCGCGTTCGATGGGGATGTCCGTCTGGCCGATCACCTCAAGGATGACCCGCAGCGTTTCTTGCGCGCGCGTCAGCGCCGAGGTGAAGGCAAAGTCGAACTGCTGGCCTTTGAGCAGTTCGCCCGCCTTACGCGCTTCAGCTTCTCCGGCCGCGCTCAAGGGCACATCGACCCACCCCGTAAAGCGATTTTCGAGATTCCACTGTGACTGTCCGTGCCGCACCAGAACGAGTGTGCCGACCAGGTTCTCCATGCCGCCTCCATTCATAAAAGGTGTAATGGA
This sequence comes from Anaerolineae bacterium, assembly GCA_041916315.1. Classification (GTDB taxonomy): domain Bacteria; phylum Chloroflexota; class Anaerolineae; order Aggregatilineales; family Phototrophicaceae; genus Flexifilum. The sequence continues at coordinate 40,803 of JAYRZU010000056.1, read as the reverse complement.
CATTGTAACCGGAAATTCGGTTTTCTGAGCAGCAAGGTGGTTTTTCTCGTAGGGGCGCACGGCCGTGCGCCCCTACAAGGCTAATTCGGGCGATGTAACGGAAACAGCGGACGTGTGTCTGCGCGACCGAGTCACCCGCCGCCGATAGTCGCCAGCGCCGGCAGGTGATCGGAGCCGACGTAGGGGCCATAGTTAGCCGACAACGCGACGAGATCCGGTGTGTGCCAGATGTAGTCGATGCGCATGGTGGCGGGCAGTCCCGACGGCAAACCGAACGCCTCCCACGCCGGGAAGCTGAAGCCGAAGCCCGTCGAGGTTTCGCGGTAGCTGTCGCGCAGGACGCTGGCGAGCTTCCAGTAGTCGCTCGACTGCTCGACGAGGTTCATATCGCCCGCCACGATGACCGGGTCGGGTGACGCCGCGACATAATCGACGATGGCCGCCACTTCTGCCGAGCGCGTGCTGTCATTGTAGCCCCACAGCATGTCCCACGCGCTGTTGACGAAGCGGATGCGCGTATCCGGCAGCAGCACGCGCCCGCGCACCCCGGTCGGTGCGTCGAGACTCGTGCCGATCACGGTGACGCGCTGGTCGCCGACCTGCACGGTTATGCGCGGGTAATGTGGATAGCCCACCTCATCCTCGACCCAGCCTTTCGGGTCGCTGAGCGGATAGCGCGACAGGATGGCCACGCCATTGCGGCGATCCTGCCCGATGCTGTAGGGGTACAGGTCGGACATGCGCGGGAGGGTGCGCTCGGGGGAGCGGTCGATTTCCGCCAGCACGACGACATCGGCGTCCATGGTGCGCAGCCACGCTTCGATGCGGTGCATAGGTTGGTGGCGCGACGACACATTGAACGCGATCACGTTGAGCGACCACGCGGGTTCGGCGGTGACGGCGGCGCGCGGCACGAAATAGCCCGCGTACAGGAGCGCCGCGGCGACCATGACCGGGAGCAGCAGCAGCGCCGATCGTTTGGCGCGAATCAGCAGCGCGCTGGGGAACAGGAGAAAAGCGGGCAGGAGGAGGAACGGCGTGAAGTTGACGAGCATCGCCACCCACCACTGCCGTTCGCCGAGGAACGCCCACGCCGCGCCAAACGCGATCACGCCGATGACGTACAGCAGCGTGAGCAGAAAAAAGAGCGTGCGGAGCAGCGTCATCGCACTGAGCGACCGCTGACCCGCACGCCGGTGTTCGCTTTCAATTGGATAGTTACGATTGGAGGTCGAAGAGATAAACGGTTGTGCCAACGAAATCCTGCGCTTCGACTAACGGATACTGGTCTGGCAGATCAGACAACGTCAGCCGCTCACCTTCCGGGTTTGACGCATACACGACCAACCACAGCCGATCGCTCTGGCGGCCGCACGCGCTGATTTGATCGGCGAGCGCCGCGCTGTCGCCGCGCACGTCGACAAAGCAGTCGGACGTCACTGCCGGATAATACCACGAAAAGCTGTCGCGGATGTTAAAGGCATCACCGGGAAAGATGCCGTACGAGAGCGCCAGCGCATCGCCGGGCTGAATCCGCTCGTCGATGAACGCGGCCGTTTCGCGCCACTGCTCTTTGAGATCCTGCGTGTAATACGTCCACAGCACGCCGGTGATCAGGATGAGCAGTACGACGACCGAGAGCGCGACCGGGACGACGCGCCGCAGTGTCCACATCGCCAGCGCGATCAGCAGATACCACGCGGGCGCGGCGGTGATCACGAAGCGATCCAGATACATGGGCGCGAAGACGTGCGAGAGCAGAAACGTGATGCCAATCGGGCAGATCAGCCACAGAACGACCAACGTCAGGCGGGAGTCGAACAGCCCGCGGATGCTGCTGACCGTCGTACGGACATCATCACGCCACGCGCCGCCACGGGTGAGCGTGTAGGCGATCAGACCGACCACCAGCACCGCCACGCCTACGCCGATCACCGACCATGACAGGTAGCTGCGCTGAATGAACATAAAGTTGATGAGCGTGCGCAGCGGCGCGTAAATCGGCGGCACAGGCAGCCAATCCACAACAGGCGTGCCGCCGCCGACCGTGTTTTCCGGAATTACGGTGCTGACCGTGGCGAACGTCGAGATGATGCGCGGCAGCACCGCGATAATAATCACCACCTGCGACGCGACCCACAACCAGCGTTTGGACGCCTGCGCCTGCCACCGGGTCAAAAAGTGCAGCCCCAACCCGACGTAGAAGAAAATCGCGTAGGTGTGCACGTAGGACGCGAGCGCCGAAAACGCCGCGTAGGCGATGAGCTCAATCGCGTGGCCGTGCTTGAGCCACAGCAGATAGAACAGCACCGCGAACAGCACCACCAGTTCGAACACGGCGTAATAGCGATATTCCTGCGAGTACCAGACCTGAAAGGCGGAGACCGCCATCACGAGCGCCGCCAGCAAGCCGACCTCGCGGCGGTAGAGTTCGCGCCCGATCAGGTACATCACGCCAATCGCGGCGACCCCGGCCAGCGCGGAGAGCGAGCGCGTCGCCGCCTCGCTGGTGCCGAATAACTGCGCCCACGCATAGCCGAGCAGCACGTAGACCGGGGGGCGATCCGTCCCGGTGATCTCCTGCAGCACGGTGTCGAAGCCGTTTCCGGTCAGGCGCACCATGATGATCTCGTCGAGCCAGTAGCTTTCCCCGCCGATGTCGGCAAAGCGCAAGAGCGCCGCCAGCGCCAGAATCGCGATCAACGCGATGGCGATCAGCGTGCCCTCGCGCTTAGACAGGGATACGCGCATGGCGGTTCTCCTCGCGGCGTTCCCGGCGGCGCTGGCGGAAGTAGGCACGGATCTGGTCTTCGTTCATATGCTGCCAGTAGCGCGTTGAGTGCACGATTTTGGCGTTCACCTTGACGAGGTCCTCGGGCGAGCAGGGCAGCCCCTTCCACACGACCGCCAGCGGCTGTTCGGGGATATGGAAGTGGGCGACCTTCATCCCGACGGCATAGCACAGCAGCCCCCACAGGTGATCTTCTTGCAGCATGGTGCGGCGTAGTTCTTCGCGCAGCAGCATGTCGTGTTTGACGAGGCGTTCGATGAATTCCGGGTGATAGATCGCTGTGCCGCCGAGCACATGCTCGCCGATGAGGTAGCCGTTGGCTTCGGCCTGCTGAACGTACAGGCGCATGGTGGCACAGCGTTCCCGGTCGCGCAGCCAGCCGTACATGCTCACTTCGCGGCCAATCGTCTGCGCCGGGTACTTGATGCCGTCGCCGTCGTACAGGCGGTGCCCGATTTCGCCGACGCCGGGATGCCCGTCGAAGAAGCGAATCGCGTCGTCTTCGATGCCCGGCCCGGTCATGAGCGCGTCGGTGTCCATCTTCATCAGCACCTGATACTGATACGTCGAATGCACGTGCAGCAGCGCCAGCGACAGCGACTTGTACAGCCCGCCGAACAGCCCGTAGTTGAGCGGCGCGCGCACCACGTCGAGGCGTGGAAACTCTTTGAGCAGCCGGTCGCCGAGATGCATGGGCGCGGAATTGTCCTGAATCACGATCTTATGATTGGGCGTGGCATAGTGCTGGATGCTCTCAATCGTATCCACCATATGCTCATAGCGATTCTTCGAGCTCAACGCTCCCACCGGGATGACGACAACCAGTTTCACCTGTTGTTTCATTCGTTTCCCCCTTTCAATCGATCTACTGCACACCGATACGCGCCCGGAATGTCACTTGAATCTGAACGGTGATCACCAACTGTCCCGCGCCTGCCAGCAGCGTGCTGGAGGGTTCGGTGATGATGCCGCGCGTGATCGCGATCTCTTGCACGTTGAGCGGTTCGCCGACGATCAAGCCGAGGCCGGACGCGAGTTCTCCGGCGCGCTCGTAGGCGCTGGTGATCGCCGTGGTGCGCGCGCTCGTCTCCAACGCCCGCAAATCGGTCATGCCGAACGCGAAGTCGCGGATGATGTTGGCGCCTGCGCGCACCGCCTCGCTGATGATGGTGCGTGCCTGACTCACATCGCGGATGATGACCTGCTGCGTATTCGACACGCGGTAGACCAACTGCCCGGTGAGCGCGCCGGTACGCGTGTCGACCAGATCCTGCGGGGTGACGTCCACGCCGATGATCTGAATGTCGGCGGCATCCACGCCGATGCCCGTGAGCGCTTCCGCGATCAGGTTCATGCGGCTTTCGACGTCGAGGATGGCCTGCGCGAGATCGGTATTGAGCACCTCCACGCCGAGATTGACCGACGCGAGATCCGGCGTCGCGCTGACCTGCCCCTCGCCGACGACGGTGATGCTGTTCTCGGGTTCCTGCTGCGCGTGTGCCGGAGTCGGCGCGAAGCTGATGACCAGCAAAAGCAGGACGGCGATGTGCACGAGTACCCGCTTCGAGAGGCTGAAGCGCAGCCCAACGGTCGTAGGGGCAAGGCGCGCCTTGCCCCTACCCTGATCCATGTGCGGCATAAAACGTTTAGCGAACTTCCACGGCTGCATGAGTGATGTCCTTTTTCAACCAGTAAGAGGCGAGCCCATAGGTGACGATGCCGCTGATCGCTCCGACAAGGGAGGTCAGCGCTGCCCCGGTCAAGCCGAGGGTGGGAATGAACACGAAACCGAAGACGACTGAGACGCCGACCACGACAACGCGCATGATGGTTTCGAGCTGCGGCTGCCCCGCGCCGACCACCACCGCCGACATGATGCCCTGAATGCCGAACGCGATTTCGCTGAACGCCAGCATAACGAGCACGGCGAGCGGCGCGACGTACGCTTCCCCGAACACGAACAGAATGAACGGGCGGTAGGCGACCAGCATGACGCTGAGCACCAGCGCGTTGATCACCAGCGAAATCAGGATGGAATTGCGCAGCAGCCCCCGGTGCGACGCTCCCTGACCTGCGGCCACTTTCGGCAGCAGTACGGTCGTCAACCCGGTCGGGACGAAGCTCAACAGCATGGTCAGCGTCTTGGTCAGCGCATACAGGCCGACCGCGCCGGTGCCGAGAAAGCGTTCGAGCAGCAGAATGTCGATGCCCGCGTAGAAGATGTAGGCGGCGTGCGACACCCATACGGGCGCGCTGAACTTGAGGATACGCCGCACATATGCGCGGTCTGGCCGGAAGAAGCGGAAGCGCACCGGGAAGGGCTGCATGAGCTGAAGCAGCACAATCGGCAGCAGATATGACGCGCCGTAGATGATCAGCGCGGGCATGGGGCCGCGTTCACCCAGCACCACGTACACGATCACGATGGCGATGATCTGCACCACGTTGCTGCCCAGATAAGCCGCCATCAACCGCCACGACGCCATGAAGCCGCGCGCCAGCCCAAAATAGCTGTAGTGCAGCGTGAAGCCGAGGAACACGACCAGCACGCCGAGACTCAGGCGTCCGGCGAGCAGCAGCACGGGCACAGCGATCACCAGCGTCACGGCCACCAGCCCGATCAGGATGATCCACGCGGTGGCGAGAAACTCGTCCAGTTCCAGCGGCTTGTCTTTGACATTCCCGACATAGCGCGCCAGTACATGTTGACCGAAAGGCATGGTGAGCAACGTCACCAGCCCCGCCAGCGTGAGCGAATACTGAATAAAACCGTAGTCGTCGGGCGAGAGCAGCCGCGCCAGCACCAGCGAGAAGCCGAAGCCGAGCACGCGCGCCAACGCCACGCCAACCGAAATGATGGTCGAACTCTTGATGAGTTCGCGGGTTCCAGATGCCATACGTTATGCCTGTTCTATCGCGCGCAGCAGCTCGCCGAACCGCGCTTGCCACGCGGCTGCTTGCTGCAGCGCCAGCCACTTGACGGCTTGGATCAGGTGGGCTTCGTCGCGCATAACCGCGCGCACGCCCGCCACAATCCCGTCAGCGGTATTCGGAATGAAAACGACCCCCGATGTGAAAAACTCACGCAGCGCGGGTTGGTCGGAGAGCAGCAGCGGCTTAGCCAGCGTGACGCCGTCCTGCGCGCCCCCGAGCACGGAATAGGGGTAGGTCGTCAGCACCATGACGGCGTTCGCCGCTCGCAGCGCTTCCCAGTACGCTTCCCCACGCAGATACCCGGTGAAGGTCACGTTGGGCGGCGCGGACTGCTGCACACCGGCGGGGGCCATGCTCAAATCCCCCATGATCGAGAAATGGGCATCCGGCAGGGCGTAGGCCGCCTGCAAGATGATGTCGAGCGGTTCATCAGCGGCGAAGGTGTTGACCACGGCGATTTCGAACAGCCCATCCTGCCGGGCGCGCGTGACCGTGGATTTCGGCTGCTCGGCTTTGTCGACCGAATGAGTGCGTTCCAGCTCGGCGATCTTTTCCGGACGCGGGCGGGGCGGATTGGTCAACGTGACGACCTGCGCGCCCCACTGCCGGAACTGATCGGCAAAGCGCTCCTGATCGATGATGTTCAGGTAGGCGCGCTTAATCACAAAGCGCTGAAGCGGCACCGTCCACGCCCATTTGCGCGAGTACAGCGCGGGCGGATGCGTGTCGATGACCAGTTTCGTCCCCGTGAACAGGCTGTACAGCCACACGCACAGCGGCGCGAATACGGGCGGGTTGAGCACGTATACCAACTGCGGCCGTTCGCGCAGCAGAATCGCCCACGTTTTGAACGCTTGCAGCACGTACTTGAACGGCGCGATATACGGTCGCTTGTAGAGCAAAAAATGCACGAAGAACACCGGCACTTGCAGGCGGTCAGCGAACAGAGCGGTGCGCGCTTCGAACGGCGCCCACGCCAGCGCCAGCATGCGGGTGCGGCGCGCGGGCACCGTCGACTTAGTGAGAACGGAGGTCATAGTCAGCCCTTAGCGTTGTAACCGGTTCGGCGTTGAAATCCGGGAGCGTAACTTCACGCGGCGTCGGGTTTTCGACCTTCAGACGGTAGCCCGCCGCGATCAAGCCCACGATGATCCATACATAATCGACCGCCCCCGAACTGGTGAACACCTCGTTGGTGATGCCCATGATGCTGAGCACTGCCAGAATGGCAAACAGCGCAATCGCCAGTTGGTGCGTGACTTCGCTCGGCGAGCGGAAGCGGCGGAAAGCCCACACCATCAGCGTGAACACATAGGCGAGATGCCCGATCAGCGAGATGAGGCCGGAACGCACCAGCAGGTACAGATACTGGCTTTCCGCCCACGCCCACGTCACGCGTCCGGCAAAGGTCGGCGTGATGCCCCATAGCGGATTTTGCCTGATCAGCGGGAAGTAGATGTCCTGCCACACTTTGAAGCGGTAGGCCAGTGTTTCCGGCACGACGCCGCCGCTGCGATACTGATAGTCCAGGCGTTCGAGGATCAGGTTTTGCAGGAAGAAGCCCGCGACCGCCATGCCCACCAGAAACACGAGGATGATCTTCCAGCCGCGCCGATCAAAACCCTTGACGATGAACAAGCTGAGCACCAGCCCGAACAGGCTGGCATACGACCCACTCGCCAGCAAGCACGCGCCGCACAGCACCAGATTCACAACGAGGTTCGCCGTGCCCCAGCGGGCGCGCTGCTTGTAGCCGTGCATCGCCAGCACCATGATCAGGTTGATCATGAGGAAGTTCCCGAGTGAGTTCCACGCGCCGAGAATTGAGGTTACGCGGCCCAATTCGGCGGCAGTTTCTGCCTGACGGCTGGGATAGAGCGTATGGATGAGGGTGGTCACGGGCGTGATGCGCGCCGCTTCCAGCAAGCCGATCAATGCGACGGCGGAACCGCACATCAGCATAAAAGTGATGATCTTGTAGCGATCCGCTTCATTTTTCGGCAGGCTGGCGAACAACCACACGAGCACCACATACTGGACAGGCGCGAGCAGGCTAAAAATGTCGCTGGTGGTCAGCGGGAAGTCGCGCAGGTAGTAGGCGAGCGTGGGGATGAGCGCGGTGCCGAAGACCATGCAGCCGAGCGCGAACCCCACCGGACGCGGCAGCTTGGGCGCTTTCGCCCGCGCCAGCATCACGAAGAAGGCCAGCGCCGCCGCTACCACGAGAATCGGCTCGTTGGGGATGAGCAGCGGAATCGCGCCGCCGCGCGGCATGCCGGACAGGAACACAATCGCCGCGACCAGCACGTAGCACAGCATGACCGGGCGTGTGAGCGCCAGCACCGCGAAGCCCAGCCCAACCAGCAGGCCGAGGCTGACGAGCGGCGAGATCAGCGTGGTGATCGCCAGCAGTGTCCCCGCCAGCAGCGCCCACAGATACGGTTCAAGCCGGGTGCGAGCCATGCGCAGCGTCATGACGCACCGTCCTTCGGTTGAATGACGGGCAAAACCTCACCCCGCTGGGCGTGATCGGATGTAGGGGCAAGGCTTGCCTTGCCCACGGGCGGGACTTGTCCCGCCCCTACAGACGAGCGATTGGTCCGGGGTGAGGTTGTCGTTACCTGTTCGACCAACCCGCGATACAGCGCGCGCTGCTTGGGAATCGAACACTGCTCGTAGACGCGCAGCCCGTTCACTGCGAGGCGATGGCGCAGCGCGGGATCCCGTGCCAGTTCGAGGATCGCGTCGGCCAGTGAGCGTGCGTCGCCCGGCTGGAAGAAGCGCATGGTATCGTTATTGAAATAGGAGGTGACCGCCGACGTCGCACTGATGACCATCGGCACGGCCAACTGCAAATACTCGTACATCTTGAAGGTGTGCACGAGGTCGGCTTCCGGGTTCTGCATGAGCGTCACCGCGCCGATGTGCGCCTGCATCAGGCGTTCGACCAGCACGTCATCCGGCACAAAACCGCTGAACGTCACCACATCGCCGAGGCCGAGGCGCGCCACCTGCGCTTGCAGTTCGGGCAGCGCCTGCCCTTTGCCGAGAATCTCCAACCGCACATTCGGCAGCTCTTTGATCACCAGCGCCAGCGCGTCGATCAGCACGTCGTGCCCGTAGCGCTTGATCACCGTGCCGTGCGTGACGATGCGCAGGTCGCCGTCGATCACCTGCTCGGCGGGCGGCGGCGTGATCGGTCGGGTCGGCTGGAGTTCGCTCGTGTTGAGCATGACGGCGATCTGGTCGCCATTTGCGCCGCGCTGAATGAGCGCCTGGCGCATCTGCTCGGTGCACGTCACGCTGGCATGGGCGAACCGCAGCGCCGCCTGTTCGATGCGCGTCATCACGTTGAGGATGCGGCTCCCCGGCTGCGCGCCAAAGCGATCCATGAACATCTCCGGCGTGCACTCACGCACGTCAAAGATGATCTTCGCGCCCAACAGCTTGGGGATCAGCCCGGCGAACACCAGCGTATCCGGCAGGTTGGTGATGTGGACAACGCGGTAGCCGCGCACGATCTGCAAGACGGCCAGCAGCACGAACACGGGCGCAAAGAAGGTGATGTATTCCGCCACATAGCGCACCTTGCCCGCGCGCTGCCGCGTCATGGACGGAATGCGCAGGATGCGCACGCCATCGACGACTTCGGTGAAGGCTTCGCCGGGCTGCTTCATGGCGATCATGTCCACCGACCACCCGGCCTCGGTCAGCGCTGTGATTTCGGTCTGCAAGCGGCCGTCGCCGGGGTAGTACCGCTGGCTGACAAAACAGGCTTTCATTTACCGCTGTCCATTCCCATAGCTGACGCTTTCGGGCTCGCCGCGTCCGTTCGGGCTGATCGGCTGGCTGACGCGGTTGCCATTGTCCGAGCCGGTGCCGCCCGCGTATTTGCCTTTGGCGCGCGCCCGGTAGTATTTGACCCAGTTGAAGCTTTCGTCCTTGGTGACGCGGTTCGCCACCACGCCGAGCACCTTCGCGCCCACGCCTTCGAGCTGTTCGCGCGCGAAATCCACCACGCGCTGATCGACCTTTTCGGTGTCGATCACCCACAGCACGCCGTCGACGAACGGCGCAAGCACCGCCGCATCGGTCGAGGCCAGCAGCGCGGGCATATCGAAGACGATCACGTCGTAGTAGTGCAGCAGGCGCGAGGTCAGGTCGTTGATTTCTTCCGTGTGCAGCAGTTCCGCCGAGTTGCCGTTCGCGGCGTAGCCCGCCGTGAGCAGTTGCAGGTTCGGGATCATGCTCTCCTGCACCGCATCTTCCAGCCGGGTTTCGTCTTTGAGCACGTTGCTCAAGCCGGAATTGTTGGCGAGGCGGTAGCGTCGATCCAGCGTGGGCGCTTGCATGTTGCCGTCCACGAGCAGCACTTTGCGCCCGTTCTGCGCGATCGCCGCCGCGAGATTCGCCGCGACGGTCGATTTGCCTTCGCCGGGGATGGCGCTTGTCACCAGCAGCAGACGCATCGGTTTGTTGCGCGCGCCTGCGAACAGGTTGGCGCGTAGGCGGCGGAACGCTTCCGCCGCCGACGAATCGCCGCCGAAGACGTTATCGGTATGGCCGCGTTTGATGCCGGGAATCTTGCCGATGACTTCTGCGCGCAGCACCTTCTGAATCTGGCGCAGCGTGTAGAAGCGCGGGTTCTGATACTCGGTGGCGAACGCAATCACGATGCCGCCCAGCACGCCAATGATGGCCGCGACGACCGTGTCACGCACCACCTTCGGCCCTTCGCGCTCGCTGGGGATGACAGCGTTCTCGATGATCGTGAGCGCGTTGGAGCGGCTGAGCTGTTGAATGGCCGCCTGATTGAAGCTGTTGAGCACCAGCTCATAGCGCTGTTGCAGCGTGGTGATCGAGCGGTCGAGGTCGGCGATGCGGCCGCTGTCGCGCGGGACGGTGTTTTCCAGCCGTTCGCGCTCTTCCAACTGCGTGTTGAGCTGCGTCTCCATTTGGTCGATCTGGATTTGCAGTTCGGAGCGCACGCCGCTGATATCCGAACTGAACGAGCTTTCGTTCTGCTGCACGAGGAGCTGCGAGAGCGTATTCGCGACCGTCTGCGCGAGGCGCGGGTCTTCGTCGATGACCGTCAGCTTCATCAGTTCGGTTTGCGGGATCACCTCAATGTTGAAGTCCGGCAGCTCCTGCAAGCCGAGCATCTCTTCCGCCTGGCTCACGATCAAATCGCTCGTCACGATGTCCGAATAGGTGTTGGCCAACCGCTCGAAATACACATACGCCCCGTAATCCGGCGAGGTGATGCCGAACGGCACGATGCGCAACCGCGTCGACGCCGCGTACGTTGGCGGCGTCTGCGCGCTGATCACGGCGACAATCGCCGTCGTGATCAGCGCCGTGAGCAGGATGATCCATTTGCGCTTCTGAATGACCTTCAGGTAATTTGCCAGTTCCACGGGTTAGCCCTCTCTACGTGACGGTCAGTGCTTGGGTCGCCACAAACACCTTGAGCGCATTGGCGACGTGTTCGATCTGTTCCTCGCTCAGTTCCGGGAACATGGGCAGCGATAGAATCTGGTCGGCGTAGGCTTCCGTAATGGGGAAGTCGCCGCGCTTGTGACCGAGGTTTTCGTAGTAGGGCTGCAAGTGCAGCGGGAGCGGGTAATGCAGCGCCGTGCTGATGCCCTGCTCGTTGAGGCGGGCTTGCAGCGCCGCGCGGTTCTGCACGCGCACGACGTACAGGTGCCACACGGGAATAGTGTAGTTATGCGCGGTCGGCGTGATCACGCCGCTGTGCAGCAGGAAGCGGTGATAGAGCGTGGCCTTTTGGCGGCGCAGCGCGTTCCATTCGTCGAGATGGCGCAGCTTGATGCGCAGGACGGCGGCGTGCACGGTGTCGAGGCGATGGTTGTACGGCGTGGTCACATGCACGTACTTTTCTTTCTGTCCGCAGTTACGCATGGCTTTGATCTGCGCGTCGAGCTGGCTGTCGTTAGTGACCAGCGCGCCGCCGTCGCCGGCCGCGCCGAGATTCTTGGCCGGGTAGAAGCTGAAGGCCGCCGCGTGCCCGAACGAGCCAATTCGCTGGCCGCGGTAGTACGCGCCGTGCGCCTGACATGCATCTTCGATGACGATCAGGTTGTGTTGATTGGCGATCGCCATGATCTCATTCATGTCCGCCGGGACGCCGTACAGATGCACGGGGATGATTGCCTTGGTGCGTTCGGTAATGGCCGCTTCGATCTTGGCCGGGTCGATGTTGTACGTGTTCGGCTTGATATCCACGAACACCGGCTTCGCGCCGACGAACGAGACCGCCGCCGCGGTCGCGATGAAGGTGTTCGCCGGGACGATCACCTCATCGCCTTCGCCGATGTTGTAGGCTTCCAGCGCGAGTTTGAGCGCGGAGAGGCCGCTGTCCAGCCCGATGGCGTGCTTCACGCCACAGTAGGCCGCGAATTCTTCTTCAAACTTGTTCACCTCTTCGCCGAGAATGAAGCTGGTATTGGTGAAGACGTTGGCAATGGCCAAATTGATTTCGGTCTGCAGCGGTTCGTGCTGGGCTTTCAGATTGACGAAAGGAACTTTCATCACAGTGGGTTCTCCTACTTGAGGCTGATTCAGGTCGGTTCGTGCGGATGCGAACGGCATCCGGGATCAACAGACAATCGGTTGAAACGCAGTTAACTGCGGTGCGAAGGTGGGTTACTGGCGCGGAACGGTGCTCAAGTGCCGGGACTTGCCATTGGTCGCGGGCGTTTGCAGCCCGACCGAGTGCATGAGGTTGACCACGTTTTCGGGATTGAGTGTGTCGATCGTTGGCGTGATGCCGACGGGCGTACCGTCCGCATCGAGTGACTGCTGCGCGGCTTCCAGCACCTTGACGATGCGTAGGCCAACCTGTCCGCTGCTGCGCGGCGTCGTCTTGTTGCGGACGCTGTCGGCGAAGTGTTCGCATTCCACCTTGAGCGGCTCGACGAAGTGAATGTGCGGTGTGACGATGTCACCGTAGCGGTAGCTGCACTGGAATTCCGCGAATGTGTCGGTATACGGCGGCACGTCGACGCCCTTGTCGTACACGCGAATCTTTTCGAGATTTTCCACGTCATCGTAGACAGCCATCTTCTTGCTGCCCACAACCGTGATCCTGCGGGTCTTGTTCGGGTCGAGCCAGCTCACATGGATGTGGGCTTGCAGGCTGTCGCCAAACTTGAGGTGCATGAACACCACATCGTGAATGTGCTTGAAGACGTGTTTGCCGCCCTGCGCGCTGATGCTCGTCGGCTCTTTGCCGAGCAGGTACAGCAAAATCGAAATGTCGTGCGGCGCTAAATCCCACATCGCGTTGACGTTCGGCTGAAACAAGCCGAGGTTCGTCCGCACGGCGTTGATGTAGTAAATCTCGCCTAACTCACCATCCGCGATCAGCTTACGCAGCGTTTCGACGGCGGCGTTATATTCAAAGGTATTGCCCACCATGAGCGTCAAACCCTTGCGGTCAGCCAGTTCGATCAGCGCTTCGGAGTCTTCGGCGCGCAGCGTGAGCGGCTTTTCGACCATCACGCTCAGCCCGTGACGCAGGCACTCCGACGCGATCATATAGTGCGTGGCGGGTGGCGTCGCGATCACGACGGCATCCAGCCCCATGCTGAACAGCTCGCGGTAGTCGTTGACCGTCTTGACCGACGGGTACATCTGCGCGATCCGATCCAGTCGCTCCTGCTTCATATCCGCGACCGCGACGAGATTCGTCTTCGGCAGATCCACGAAGTTGCGGATTAAGTTCGGCCCCCAATATCCGGCGCCAATTACGCCGATGTTCACGATATTCATTCCATCTCCCTCGGTTAAGCCGCGCCCTTGCCCTTAAGGACAGCGAACGGCGTTTTAAACAGGATCACGAGATCCTTCAGCAGTGATTGGTTCTCGACGTACTGAATGTCGAGATCGACCATCGTTTCAAAATCGACCTGACTGCGGGCGGCGACTTGCCACATGCCTGTCAGGCCCGGCTGCGCTTCCAGACGGCGCAGGTGTTTAGACGAATACATGTCCACTTCATAGGCGAGGGCGGGGCGCGGCCCCACCAGCGACATATCACCGCGGAACACGTTCCACAACTGCGGTAGCTCGTCGATGCTCGTTTTGCGCAGGTATTTACCGATCCGCGTCACCCGCGGGTCGTCCTGCAGCTTGAACTTCGTGTCCGCGCTGGCCTTGCCGTTCATCGCCGTGATTGTCTGGTCGTCCCGTTGAATGAGCGCCGTGACGAACTTCTGATGGATGTCGCTCCGCGCGTCCTGCTTCATCGTGCGGAACTTGTAGACAATGAAGGGCCGAATCTCCCAGAACTTCTGGCCGTTGCGCGCTTTCACCCGCACGCCGACCCGTTCTTGGGCGAAGATTGCCCGTCCCGGTGAGTCCAAGCGGATGATGATCGCGATGGTGAGCAGCACCGGAGAGAGCAAGAAGAGAGCGGTGCCAGCCAGCACCATATCCAGCAGCCGCTTCATGACAAAATAGAGGCGTAACTGCCAACGCTTCAACATGTCGTCGCTCCTTCTCCAATAAAGACGCCCTCATGATAGAAGGCTCACCTTTCACGAGGCTAACAATGCGATTTGTAATATTTCTCAGCGGGCATTCAGAAAAATGTTAGATTTCAGTTGATTTCCAGGTTTATAACAGGCCGCCTAACGTGCTGACGTTAGGCGGCTTACAGGTGGGCAATCGTAGGCTAGAGGTATCGCTCTCAAGGCTGGAATTGGAGAAAAGCGGATGCCTGTTAACGACAATGTGCAGTTAGGCGCGAATGTGCGCATCTTTCACCCGACGATGGTCAACATTTACGGCTGCAGCATCGGCGCGGAGACGCAGATCGGCCCGTTTGTTGAGATTCAGAGCGGCGTTGTGATCGGGAGGCGCTGCAAAATCTCGTCGCATGCCTTCATCTGCGAAGGGATTACGTTAGAAGATGGCGTGTTCGTGGGGCATGGTGTGATGTTCGTCAACGACCTGTTTCCGCGTGCCGTCACCGCCGCTGGGGAGCTTAAACGCGGTGATGATTGGACGCTCGAGCCCACGCTGATCAAAGAAGGCGTGGGCATTGGCTCCAATGCGACGATTCTGGGCGGCGTGACCGTCGGCAAATTCGCGCTGATCGGCGCGGGCGCGGTCGTCACCAAAGATGTTCCCGATTACGCGATTGTCGCGGGCGTGCCCGCCCGGGTCATCGGCGATGTGCGCGAACGGGAACAGGCCCAAGATCCGGCCAAGATGTAACGCGCCAAGACGCCACGCGGTTTCAACCTCATCTCTGCCCTCTGTCGTCTTTTCGGATGAAGGGCGAAGGTTCGTTCGGAGACGACCGACTGTAGGGGAGGGGCTTGCCCCTCCCGTTAGCGGGCGCGGTAAGCGGCGATTTCAGAAGCGGTAACCTGCACTTTTACCCCATCCCCGCCCCTCCCCGAATTCAGGGAGGGGAGACCGATTCCCCTCTCCCCGCTTGCGTGGGAGAGGGGGCTAGGGTTCATGGAGGAACTCGAACTGCCTGATGCCATAACGGAGCGGGAGGTCGCCTGCCAACAAAAAGGGCGTAGTTTGATGCGCCCCAATATGAGAGATTGTGGAGAGTCGCCGTGCATGTTAGGCGGTCTCTGGTTGCGCGCCGGGTTCGTGATCGAGTTCTTCGCGCACCACGTAGATTTTGCGGCCTTGCGGCTCGTGATAGGCGCGCATGACGAACTCCGCGACCAGTCCTGTACCTGTGATTTGCACGCCGAGGATGATGAGGAGCATCGAGAGCAGCAGCAGCGGCCGGTCGCCGATGCCCTGCTGCAGGATGAGGCGCACGAACGCCAAATAGGCGCCGATCAACACGCCGACCGCCCCGGTCACGAGGCCGATGCCGCCGAACACGTGCAGCGGGCGCGTAGAGAAGCTCAGGAAGAAGATCACCGTAATGAGGTCGAGCATCACTTTGAAGGTGCGCATAATGCCGTATTTGCTCTTGCCGAAGCGTCGCGCGCGGTCGCTGACCGGGACTTCGGCGAGCTGCACGCCGAGGCCGCTGGCAATCGCCGGGATGAAGCGGTGCAGTTCGCCGTACAGGCGAATGTGCTTGGCAATGTCCGCGCGGTACACCTTGAGCGTACAACCGTAGTCATGCAGGGCGACGCCCGTCGAGCGCGAGATCAGGCGGTTCGCGAGCATCGACGGCAGACGGCGGCTGAAAAACGGCTCTTTCCGGTCCATCCGCCAACCGCTCACGATGTCGTAACCCTCGTCCGCCTTGGCGATCAACTTAGGAATATCCTGCGGATCGTTCTGCAAATCGGCGTCCAGCGTGATCACATATTTGCCACGCGCCGCTTCAAACCCCGCCATCAACCCGGCGGTCTGCCCGAAATTGCGGCGAAAGCGAATCACTCGCCAGTGCGGGTCGGTCTCAAACAACTTGCGTAATTCGATAAAACTGCCGTCATTGCTGCCGTCATCCACCACGATGACTTCATACGTGTCGCCGAGAGCATCGAGCGCGGCGCTGAGTTCCTGGTACAAGGGCGGGATGTTATCGACTTCGTTGTACAGCGGGATTACGACCGACAGGCGCGGGTTGATTTCGGAACTAGGGGTTTGGAACCGTTCCGGTTGATAGGCATAAATTTTGCTCAGGTTTTCAGCAGTCTGCGTCATGGTTCACCTTTCAAGCGCAGGGCTTACCGATGGGCAGATTGTCTATATTACGCCTTACATAAACCTAAACATGAAACTGTCAGCACGCATCAGGAAACGTTCTTAACTTGTAATTCTCGCCTGAAATCTCACTTCGTTGTGGTCGTAAGTTCAGCGCAAGGAAACAGCCCGTATTGTGAGAGCAACACACAATACGTGGGAAACCAAAAAATGATAACCCTGGCCGAGTTTACTGAAACAGCAGATATCGAAACGTCGTCGGACGGGTACGCGACGCGGTTTGCGGGGGGCGTGGGCAGATGGTTCCTGAGTGTACAAGAACAGGCGACCCTGCGCATGCTCGCACCGTATCCCGGCGCAACCGTGCTGGATGTGGGCGGGGGGCACGGGCAGATCACCGGGGCATTGATCGCAGGCGGGTTCGATGTAACCGTGGTGGGCAGCGACCCGTTCTGCGCTCAGCGCATTCAGCCCTACATTGATGCGCGCCGCTGCTCATTTGAAGTGGGCGATATGCTCAACCTGCCATACCCTGACAAAGCGTTTGGTGTGGTCATCAGCTACCGACTGCTGCCCCACGTCACCCAATGGGAACGCTTCATCGGTGAACTGTGCCGCGTGGCAGAAAAGGCCGTCATCCTCGACTACCCCGAAGTCAACAGCGTGAATGCCTTTGTGCCGCTCTTCTTCAACTTCAAGAAGCAGTTGGAAGGCAATACCCGCCACTATACGAACTATCGCCGCGCTGACCTGCTGCGCATCTTTCGCGAATACTGCTTCATCTATGGTGAGAGCTACGCGCAGTATTTCGTGCCGATGGTGGTGCATCGGAAACTGCAAGCGCCGACCGTGTCGGAGCACATGGAGCGCATGTGCCGCGGCGTCGGGCTGACCCGACGCTGGGGCTCGCCCGTGATCCTCAAAATGATCCGCGAGGGGTCGGGATGAAAATACTTCTGCTCGCGCCGCAGCCGTTCTATCAGGAGCGCGGCACGCCGATCGCGATCAAGCTGCTGCTGGAGGTTTTGTCGCAGCGCGGCGATCAGGTCGACGTGATCACCTTTCACGAAGGTGAAGATATCGCGCTGCCGGGCGTGACACTGCATCGCATCCCGGCGCTGCCGGGGTTGAAGAACATTCGCCCCGGCTTTTCGCCTAAGAAGCTGGCCTGCGATGCGCTCATGCTGCCGCAGGCGCTGCGCATGGCGGCGCGCGGCGGCTACGACTATGTGCACGCAGTCGAAGAGGCCGCGTTCATCGCCTACGCGATCCGGCGTCTGTTCCGCATTCCGTATCTATACGACATGGATTCGTCGCTCTCCGGCCAGTTGACCGAGAAGATCGGCGTCTTGAAGCCGCTCCTGCCCGTGTTTCGCGGGTTGGAAGGCATCATGATTCGCGGGGCGGAAGCGGTCGTGCCCGTGTGCGACGCGCTGCGGGACGATGCGGTGCGCTGGGGCGCAAAGAAGATCGCCGTGCTCTACGATGTGCCGATGCCCGCCGAGGTGTGCGCTGTCCCCGTGATCGATGTGCGCGCAAAGTACGGGCTGACCGGACAGATCGCCATGTATGTCGGCAACCTCGAAGCCTATCAGGGCATTGATCTGCTGTTGGAAAGCTTCTGGCTGGCGGCGCAGGATGCCGCCGATCTCGACCTCATCATCATCGGCGGCAAGCCTGCGGATATCGAGCGCTTCACGACCATCAGCCGTGATCTCGGCATGGCCGAGCGCGTGCATTTTCTCGGCCCGCAGCCCGTCGCGCTGCTCTCGGCGTACCTTGCGCAAGCCGATCTGCTGCTTTCGCCGCGCATCAAGGGCAGCAACACGCCGATGAAGCTCTACTCGTATCTGGAGAGCGGCAAGCCGATTCTGGCGACGAATTTGTGGACGCACACGCAGGTGCTCACGCCGCAGTCGGCGGTGCTGACCGATCCGCTGCCGCGCGCTTATGCCGATGGTCTGCTGCGCCTTGCGGGGAATACGGCTTTACGCGACCAGATCGGCGCGGCCGGCGCGCAGTTGATCGCGACCAAATACAACTATCAGACGTTCTACCAAACGATCACCGATCTGCTGGCCGAGATGGAACAGGCCAGCGGGCTGCGAGGGGCGGCATGAAGCGCGATCTTGTCAACCTAGCGGCGACCACTTACGACGTCGTGATCATTGGCGGCGGCATTTATGGCGCAGCCGTGGCCTGGGAAGCGGCCTTGCGCGGGCTGAGCGTGGCGCTCATCGAGCGCGGCGACTTCGGCGGCGGCGCTTCGGCCAACAGCCTCAAGACGATTCATGGTGGGCTGCGCTACCTGCAAAGCGCCGATTTCCGGCGCATGCGCCACTCCATCCACGAGCGAACCACGCTGTTACGCATCGCGCCGCACCTTGTGCATGTGCTGCCCGTGCTCGTGCCAACTTATGGTCACGGCGTGAAAGGCCGCGAGGCCATGAGCGTCGCCATTCGCGTGAATGACACGCTGAGCTTCGACCGCAACCGCGGGCTGGACGCCGCCAAGCAGGTTCCCAATGCGCACATGATCAGCCGGGCGGAAACGCTGGCGCTCGCGCCGGGCATCAACCCGGACGGCCTGAACGGCGGCTGCGTCTTCTACGATGCGCAGGCGTACAACACCGAACGGTTGACGCTGGCGTTTATGCGCTCGGCGGAGAATATCGGCGCGGCGGTGGCGAACTATGTCGAAGCGGTCGGCTTACTATGTGCCGACGGGCGAGTGCTCGGCGTGCGCGCGCGGGATCGCTTCACGGGCGATCTGTTCGAGATCCGCGCGCAGCGGGTGATCAACACGGCGGGTGCGTGGACGAGCGTCGTCAACGGGTGGCTGCAAGCTGACCCGCCCCCGCCGCGGCTGGCGAAAGCCATCAACGTGATCACGCGGCTGCTGTTCAAGACGCACGCGGTCGGCGTGTCGGGCGGTGGTCGGCTGTACTTTGTCTCGCCGTGGCGCGGTCACTCGCTGATCGGCACGGATTATGCGCTGCACGTCGGCGACCCGGCCACCATGCGCGTGACGGACCGCGACATCAACGGCTTGCTCGCGGCGGTCAACAGCGCGCTGCCAGCCGCCTGCCTGACACGCGACGATGTGACTTTCGTGCATCGTGGTCTACTGCCCATCGACGGCGTGGACATGCGCGGGGAAGTTCAGTTGAGCAAGCACCCGCGCATCAGCGACACCGGGCGCGGCCTGATCAGCGTGGAGGGTGTCAAGTACACCACAGCGCGCGGCGTCGCGCAGCAGGCGGTCGATCTGCTGTTCAAGAGTCTGGAACGGTCGAGCCCGCCCTCGGTGTCTGCCGTGACGCCGCTCTATGGGGGCGCGTTCGCCTCGTTCGATCAATTTCTGACCGAGCAGAGCGCGCACAATCCGCACGGACTGCGCCCAGACACCATCAAGCGGTTGGTGATGAACTACGGCACGGAGGTTCACAACGTGCTGCGCTACGTGGAGCGCGCGGAGCTGCCCGAAGCGCTGGCGGTGCTGCGCGCGGAGATTCGGTATGCGGTCAAGCGCGAGATGGCGCAGACGCTGGCCGACGTCGTGTTCCGCCGTACAGAACTCGGATCCGCCGCGCTGCCGGGTGAGTCGTATTTGAGGTTTGCCGCGCGGGTGATGCAGGCAGAATTCGGTTGGACGAATGAGCGCGTGCTGCGCGAAATCGACGCGGTGCAGGCGCACTACCGCTGGTGACCACATAGGAAATACGCAACCTTACGCCCCAGCCTTCGCTTCGACTGAAGCCATGAGAGGGGATTTAGGGGTGCCGTTAGGCGCAGACGGACGCTGGTACAGCCAGCGTCACATCCATGAAAACAGGGGCGGAAACGCCGTTGGAGGACAAATGCAGGCGACGAAAACCGCGCCCGAGTGGGCGCTGCAGCTCTTTAATAAATCGGTGCTCAAGCGCCGCAAATACAAGGAAGTGACCGCGCTGTTAGGCGACTTCACCGGGCGGCGCTGTCTGGATGTGGGCTCAGATAACGGCGTAATCAGCTACCTGCTGCGGCAGCAGGGCGGCGACTGGTCGAGCGCTGACCTCAACCCGCAGACGGTGAGCGCGATTCGTGAGCTGGTGGGCGACGAAGTCTATCAGATCAGCGGGGAGGCGCTGCCGTTCCCCGACCAAACCTTTGACCGCATAGCGATCATCGACTTCCTCGAACACATCCCGGACGACCACCGTTTCGTCGACGAACTGTACCGCACGCTCAAGCCGGGCGGCTGGCTGATCGTCAACGTGCCGCATCATAAAACCACTGCGCTGCGCCGTTTGCGCTTCCGTTTAGGGCAAACCGACGAGAAACATGGGCATCTGCGCCCCGGCTACACGCTTGACGATCTCCGCGCTCTGTTCGGCGACCGCTTCATCGTCGAATCGGCCCACACGTATTCCAAATTCTTCTCCGAACTCATCGACACGCTGATCGTGTTTGCCGTCACCACGCTGAAAGGCGGCGGTCACAGCGAGAAGGGGCTGGTCGTTACGAGCAGCGACCTCAAGGCGAACAAGTCGATGTTCCGGCTGTATTCGCTCATTTATCCGGTGGTGTGGGTGTTCAGCAAGCTCGATGCGCTCATCCCCGCCAGCGGCTACATGCTCATTGTCAAGGCGCGCAAAACCGAAACCCTGCCGGACTCACGGATCGCTTAGGCAGCCGACGGCGAATCAAGGTCGGTTGATAGGGAGGTGTAAGGGGTAACGTTATAATCTCTCCAATGTAATTGCTCGTGACTCACGCGCATCCCCGGCGTGAGCTCTGGAGAAGAGGACAACCAGCTTTTGCGCAAACAACTGCTGTCCATCGTTACTATCAGCCTCACTGTGCTGTTGATGTATCTGGTGATTTCATCAGTCGGCCTCGACGAACTGATCACCTCAGTGCGGAATGCCAATCCACTCTTCATCCTGCTCGCGTTCCTGTGGGCCCAACTGCTCAACCTGCCCGGTATGTTCAAGCTGCAGGGCTTGCTGCAGGCGCAGGGTTACCGCGTGCCGTTCTTCTATTTGTTCCGGGTGTATCACATCGGCGTCTTCTTCAATCACTTTCTGCCCTCCAACGTCGGCGGTGATTTCGTCCGCGCCTATGAGATCGGCAAGACCACTCATGATCCGGCGACTAGTCTGGCGGCGGTGTTTGTCGAGCGGCTGACGGGGTTCATCGTGCTCGTGATCTTCGCGGTGATCGCGCTGCTGACACGCATCGCCCTCGTAGAAAACATGCTGCTCACGCTGGCTGTGCTGGGCGTGACGTTCGGGCTGATCATGATCGTGTGGTTGGCCGTCGACAAGCGCCTGATCGTTTTGTTCGAGCGGGTGCTGCCCAAGCCGCTGCACAAGTACCTCGCCAAATTCGGCAAGTTCCAAACGTCGCTTTACCGCTACCAGAACCAACCGCGAGCGCTGCTGCGGGCGCTGTGGTGGTCGCTGCTGTTCAACGCAGGCGCGATTGTGTATTCGTGGCTGGCGGCGCTCGCCTTTCACCAGCCGATCAGCTTGCTGGATTTGGCGACCATCATCCCCCTGACGATGGTCGTGGCGATTGTGCCACTGTCGTTCAATGGCATCGGTTTGCAGGAATGGGCGTTCGTGCTGCTCTTCCCGCTGATCGGTGTTCCGGCTTCGGTCGGGTTATCGGCCATGCTCACCATCCGCCTGATCACATTGAGTACGGCGCTGCTGGGTGGTGGGTTCTATCTGCACAAGCAGTTTCGGCGAGAAGCAGCCATCGCCTAGATAAGGGAGACATCAATGCTGGCGACGCAAGGGGAACATGCCGTTCCCAAAGAGCAGGTGCTGCAGGATATTCAGGGCAGCACGTCGGCGCTCCAGCGCTACGGCAATTTCTACGTTGGCAGCCGTGATCTGCGGTCGATCTTGCGCTATGAAATAGCGGCCTCATTGCTCAGTTGGCTGCCCGGCGCGCTCGGATTGGGGCTGAGGAAAGCCGTCTACCCGTCGATCTTCCGATCGATGGGCGCAGACGTGATGTGGGGGCGCAACATTGTGCTGCGCCACCCCAACAAGATCAGCGTGGGCAGTCAGGTTGCCATTGACGACAACTGTCTGCTCGACGCGAAAGGCGGCGGCGAGGCGGGCATCGTCATAGGTGATCATGTGCTCGTCGCCCGCAGCACCATCATTCAGTGCAAAGGTGGAACGATCTCGATTGGGGATCATGCGACCATCGGCAGTCAGACGCAACTCGCCTCCGTGGGCGGCATATTTATCGGCAGCAACGTTCTCATTTCTGGTCAGTGCTATTTCGGCGGTGGACGCTACAAGACTGACGATGCTGATACGCCGATCGTCAAGCAGGGACTGTATTCCAAAGGCGCCACCATCATCGAAGATGATGTGTGGATCGGCGCGGGCGCGCTGATTCAGGATGGTGTGCACATCGGGCACGGCAGCGTGATCGGCGCAGGCGCGGTTATCCGCGAAGACATCCCCGCGCAGACAGTGGTCGTCCCCAATCAGCGACTCGTCATGCTGCCGCGCGAAAAAGGAGACTAACCATGATGATTGACCAAACGGCACGCATTCTGAACGCCATTTATGCGGCGATTGACGAGATCAACCAGCAGCTCCCGGCGGAGAAGCGCCTGAGCAAAACGCCCGACACCGTGCTCTACGCGAAATCCGGCGTGCTCGACTCGCTCGGCTTCGTCAACCTGATCCTCGCGGTCGAAGAGAGCATCGAAGACGAGTTCGGTCTGGCGATCAACATCGCCGACAAAGTCGCCGCCACCGCGGACGAAAATCCATTTCGCACCGTCTCCACGCTGACCGAATACATCGAACCGCTCATCGAAGGCGAAACCAGCAGCGACGAGGCGTTTTAGCCGCAGCCAAATCTGCGAATACCACCGTCGGGGCAAGGCACGCCTTGCCCCTACACCAGACTGTGATTGAAATCAGGTTGCAGGGCCGCGGTGAATGCAGCTTACTTGCTACCCCTCACCCCCATCCCCTCTCCCACGCAAGCGGGGAGAGGGGCGGACGGCGAGTCCGCTGTCTCCCCTCCCTGAATTCGGGGAGGGGCTGGGGGTGGGGTCAGGAACTGAACGCTTTCAACCTATGCCTGCCTTGCCCACACAATTTATCTTGGGGGGAATAGATTTGGACACCCAACGCTTTCTTGCCGCGCTGATCGGCGATTTTAACCTCGGCAACTTTGCCAACTACCTGAGCAACGATGACTCTGCCCCGCTGGTGGAGGCCGCCGCGCCGCCCTACGGGCAGGTCGCGCAAATTCTGATGAATCCCGACCACGAGACCTGGGCGACCCGTCCGGACGTCGCCGTAATCTGGACGCGACCCGAGGGCGTCATCGCCTCGTTTAAGCGGTTGCTCGACTTTGAACAGGTGAGCGTGGAGCAAATTCTCGCCGAAGTCGAGCAGTTCGCCGCGCTCATTTCCGTTACGTCGACGCGCGTCAAGGCGGTGTTCATCCCGACGTGGGTCGTGCCGACGTGGGTCGAGGGGCTCGGTCTGCTGGATATGCGCGACGGCGTCGGCGTGGCCAACACGCTCATGCACATGAATCTGCGCCTCGCGGAGTATCTGCGCGATGTGCCCAACGTCTACCTGCTCAACACGCAGAAGTGGATCGAACGCAGCCGCACGCCGTACCAGCCAAAGCTCTGGTACATGGCGAAAGTCGCCTTTGGCAACGACGTGTTCAAAGAGGCGGTCAAGACGATCAAGTCGGCGCTGGTTGGCATCGCTGGCAAGCGCAAAAAGCTGATCGTGCTCGACCTGGACAACACGCTG
The DNA here is from genome assembly GCA_041916315.1 of Anaerolineae bacterium. Classification (GTDB taxonomy): domain Bacteria; phylum Chloroflexota; class Anaerolineae; order Aggregatilineales; family Phototrophicaceae; genus Flexifilum. Next base: position 16,629 of record JAYRZU010000056.1, on the reverse strand, counting down.
TGGGGCGGCGTCGTCGGCGACATCGGCTGGGAGAACCTGAGCCTTGGCGGGCACGACGCGACGGGCGAGGCCTATGTCGATTTTCAGCGGGCGCTCAAGGCGCTGACGCGGCGCGGCATTGTGCTCGGCGTCGTCAGCAAGAATGAGGAGAACGTCGCGCTGGAGGCGATCCGCCAGCATCCCGAAATGGTGCTGACGCTGGACGACCTCGCGGGCTGGCGCATCAACTGGAACGATAAGGCGCAGAACGTCGCCGATCTGGTGATAGAGCTGAACCTCGGCTTCGACTCGGTCGTCTTCCTCGACGACAACCCGGCGGAACGGGCGCGCGTGCGTGATATGCTGCCGGATGTGCTCGTCCCGGAACTGCCCGAAGACCCGATGCTGTACGTCAAGACGCTGCTGAGCCTCGGCGTGTTCGACGCGCCCACGCTCACGGCGGAGGACGCCGAACGCACCAAAATGTACGTGACCGACCGCCAGCGCACCGCGCTCAAAACCGAGGTTGGGTCGCTGGAAGACTGGCTGCAAACGCTCGGCGTGCGCGTGGCCGTCGCTCCGGTCAACGCGAGCACCCTGCCGCGCACCGCGCAGTTGTTCAACAAGACGAATCAGATGAACCTCACCACGCGCCGGATGATCGATGCCGACCTCATGGCGTGGGCGAGCGCGCCGCATCATCGCCTGTGGACGGTCAGCGTCACGGACAAGTTTGGCGATCTCGGCCTGACGGGGATCATCAGCGTGGAAATCGAAGGCAGCCGCGCGCACATTGTCGATTACGTGCTGAGCTGCCGCGTGATGGGGCGCAAGGTCGAAGAGACGATGCTGGCAGTGGCGGTTGAGTATGCGCGCACGCTCGGTTTGCGCGAGGTGGTCGCCGTCTACCTGCCAACCGCCAAGAACAAGCCCACGCTCGACTTCTTCAAGCGGTCGGGCTTCGCCTACATCGACGAGACGCAGACCTTCACGTGGGTGACGAATGATCCTTACCCCGTGCCCAAAGGCATCGAACTGGCGGTCGGGGAGGCGATTTGACCTCACCCCCGACCCCTCCCCGAATTCAGGGAGGGGAGCGGACATGGCTTGTCGTGGCTATCTGATGTGCATTGCGGAGACGCATTTGTGTAGGGACACGCGTCTGCTCATCCGCTTGTCCCTTTCTCCCCGGTTCGCCTCACCCCTCAATCCCCTCTCCCACGGGAGAGGGGAGGTAAATCGACTCTGCTTTACCCCTCTCCGTTCGGAGAGGGGCAGGGGTGAGGCCAAGAACATCCGTTCACAAATCGTCCCCTTGCCGACATACAGCCACACACGAATGTGAGGAGAGAGTCTCATGCAGAAGATCGTCACCAACCTGTGGTTTGACACGCAGGCAGAAGAAGCGGCGCGCTTTTACTGTTCGCTGTTCAAGAATTCGCGCATTGTGAACATCTCGCATTACACCGACGCCGGGCCGCGTCCCGCGGGCGAAGTGCTCACGGTCGATTTTGAGCTGGACGGGCAGCGCTTCACGGGACTCAACGGCGGGCCGGAATTCAAGTTCACCGAGGCGATTTCGCTGCTCATCAACTGCGCGGATCAAGCGGAGGTCGACTACTTCTGGGACAAACTCACCGCAGACGGCGGCGAAGAGAGCATGTGCGGTTGGCTGAAGGACAAGTACGGGCTGTCGTGGCAGGTCGTGCCGAAGGGCTTTGACGAGATGATGGCGACGGGCAACACCGAAGGCATCAACCGGGCGATGCAGGCCATGTTCACCATGCGCAAGCTCGACTTGCAAGCCTTGCAGGACGCCTTCGACGGGAAGTAGGCGTTAGGATCGGCTTTCGTAAGGACGAGCTTCGCCTCGTCCTATTTGATGCTGGCTTTGTGATTCAGTTCGCGAATCTTCTGTTCAACCTCGGCTTGATCGCCATCGCGTTGGCCGCCGCCTAGATCAAGGTAGCGCTGGTAATCCCTGCTCGCTGCCGCATAGTTCTGCTGCAGCTCGTAGACGCTGGCTCGGTTGTAAAAGGCGTTGGCCATCTCCGGGGCGAGGCGGATGGCGGAAGTGTAATCGGCCATGGTCCCCTCAAGATCGCCTTTGGCTTTACGCACGTTGCCGCGATTATTGTAGGCATCCGCGAACTGCGGATTGTTGTGAATGGCTTGGTCGTAATCGGCGTTTGCCCCGTCAAGATCGCCGATGGTTTGGCGCGCCAGCCCGCGATTGTAGTACGCATCGGCGTACTGCGTATCGAATCGGATTGCCTTGTCGTAGTCGGCCAGCGCGGCAGCATAGTCCTGCAGTTGGTAACGCATAAACCCGCGATTATTGTAGGCAATGGCGTAGGTTGGATCGAGCTGGAGCGCATGAGTGTAATCCGCGATTGCTCCGTCAAGGTCGCCTTTGGCCTTGCGTGCATTCCCGCGATTGTTATAGGCGGAGGTGTACTGGAGATCGAGGCGGATTGCCTCGTCGTAGTCGGTCAGCGCTCCGTCCACATCGCCGTTTGCAATTCGCACGATTCCCCGATTGTAGTATGCCGCGGCATAGTGCGGGTTGAGCCGGATCGCCTCTGTATAGTCAGCCAATTCTTCGGCACTGTTATCATTGCGTGCTAGTCCCCGGCTGAAATATTCCTCCGCCGTCAATTGTTTCGACGTCGGCGCGGGTTGACTTTCAACATTCGCTTGCTTCGCGGCGACAGCACGTACATCGGCGGCGGGCGTGGCGGCGAGGTTCACGCCAACCGGAAGTTTCAAGAAGCGTGCGCGCAGCCGTTCGAGCGCCTCTTCGAAGTAGTCGTGTGGTGCGTTGAGCGCATTGTAGCGCGGGAGTTCGGCCAGTTTGCCCACAAAGCGCTGCGTGGTCGCCGCGTCAAACTTGAAATCGCTCGCCAGAATCGGCACGATGTTGCGCCCGTGCAGCAGCGCGTGTTCGATCTCGCGGCGCAACCAGTCGCCGGGGTCGTTGATGCGGTCGAAAGTGCCTGGCGTACACAGCAGCAAGAAATGCGCGCGCGCTTCGATTTGCCGCAGGATGATCGCGTCAAACTGACCGGAGTCGATGCTCTGCACGTCCATGAACACATCATAGCCGTGCGCCTTCAAATCCATGTAGATGGCGCGGGCGAGGTAGCTGCTCGTGCTGCGGCGGTAGCTGATGAAGACCGTGTTGTGGACTTGCTGGGTCATGCGCGGCGCTCCCATCGAGGTGTCTTGATGTGAGCGAGTATAGCATATGTTCGTAGGGACACGGCCTGCCGTGTCCGCTGCAAACCGGACAACGCAGGCGTTGTCCCTACAGATCGTCTCTGCTTGGGGTGAGGTTCGCTCTACCCGAAGACCGCATCCATGCTGATCGGCGTGTAGTTGAGCGTCGGCGTAATCAGCGTTTCGCCTTTGCCGTAGAAGCCCGCGCGCTCAAACTTGCCTGCAGTCAGACGGTAGACCTCGATGTAGGCGGCTTCCGGCTCGATGATCCAGTATTCGCGGATGCCGTTCCGTTCGTACAGGCCATACTTTACATCACGGTCGTACCGTGCGTTGGACGGGGAGATGATCTCAATGACGAGATCGGGCGCGCCATGCCAGATGCGCCCATCGACCACCTGACAGGCCGTGTTTTCGGGACTCACCCAGAAGATGTCCGGTTCGACCACATGGTAATCGTCAAACTGAATGCCCGTCGGCGCGAGGCGGTAAGTGCCGATCGGAAACGTGGAACGCAGCACAAAGTAAATGGAACCCAAGATCGCCTGATGTAAGTCGGTTGGCGTCGTCACAATGACTTCTCCGTCGATGAGTTCCACGATGCGGTTCGTTTCGGGCTGCGCCAGAAATTCAGCGGCGCTGATACGCACGTTCGCGACCATTGCTCTACCTCATGAGACTATAAAGCTCATTTTACACCATCTGCGACGCGCTCATACACCGCGAGCGTTTCGCGGGCGGTCTTGCGCCAACTGTAGCGCGTTGCCTGCGACAGCCCGCGCGTGATCTGCGTTTCGCGCAGCGGCTCCTGCTCCAGCAGCGCGATGATCGCGCCCGCCATTTTGCGCGCGTCACCTTTGGTCGTCAGGAATGCGCCGTCGCCCGTGACCTCTTCGAGCACGGGGATTTCGTTCGCCACGACGGGCGTGCCGCACGCCATCGCTTCGAGCACGGGCAGGCAGAAGCCCTCGTAGACCGTCGGGAAAGCGAACACATCGGCCATGCGGTAAATGGCGGGCTTGTCGGCCTCATCCACGTAGCCGAGCCACTGCACCCACTCGCCGATGCCGAGTTCGGCAATGTACTTCTTCAGATCGGGGAACATGGGCGATCCCCACTGTGGTTCGCGCCCGGCGATGACCAGCGGCACGTCGCCACCCTCCGCTTCGATCACGTAGGTGTACGCCAGCAGCAGTTGATCGACGCGTTTGCGCACGTCAAAGCCGCCGAGGTACAGCACATAGCGGTCGGGCAGATTGTATTTGGCACGCACCTCAGGATCGCGTTCCGCGCCCATCCGCGGGTTGTATTGATCGTCGGCAGCAAGGTACGTCGTGGTGATCTTCTCCGCCGGGATGTTCAGGTATTGGACAATGTCCGCTTTTGCCGCGTCGCTGATGGTGATCACATGCGCCGATCCGCGCCCCGCCGCGCTCACGAGCGACGTATACAGGCGTCCGCGCCAGCCGGGGGAGTATTCCGGCATGACCAGCGGGATCACGTCGAGGATGCTGGTGATCAGCGGGATGGGCGAGGTGAGCGGCGTGCCCCAGTAGGGCACATGCGCGATATCCGCACCGCAGCGTCCCGCCATCTGCGGGAAGGTCTGCTGTTCGAAGCGCACTTTGCCGAGGTTACCGCGGCTGCCCGTCGTGGTGATCAGGCTCACGTCGGCAGGGAGGTCGTCCGCGCTGGTGAGTCCCGGTGGCAGCACGAGCGTCATCTGGAGATCGGGTGCGACCCGGCGTAGAGCATGCAGCAGCCGCCGCAGATACTGTCCGCTGCCCGTGTTCGGCTGATCCCAAAACCAGCCGTTGAAAGCGATATGCATAGGTTCGTGACCTCGACTAGGTAGGATGGTAACCCCACCCCCGCCCCTCCCCGAATTCAAGGAGGGGAGACTGACTCCCCTCGCCCGTGGGAGAGGGGATTTGACCCGCACAGCTCCCCTCGCCACCCGGAGAGGGGTTGGGGGTGAGGTGGGTTATTCCTCGCGCACGGGCTGATCTTTGCAGGTGCTGCACAGGCCGTAGAATTCCAGCAGATGTCCGGTCAGGCGCACGCCGAGCCGTTCTTCGAGCGTGTGCGTGAGCGCACCGAGCCCGCAGTCCTCAAATTCGATCACGCGGCTGCACTGCGTGCAGATGATGTGATGATGGTGGCCATCCGGCATGAGCACATACGTCGGCGTGACGCTGCTATCGATGTACGTCGGTCGAACCAGCGACAGGCGCGTGAACAGATCCAGCGCGCGGAAGACGCTGGCACGACCGATGCTGGAGTCGAGCGCTTCGACCTGATCGAGCAGTTCGGTGGAGGTCATGTGACCGCCGCCGCGTTCCAGCGCGTTCAGCACGGTGATGCGGGCGTGGGTGAGTTTGTATCCCGCGTCGCGCAGTCGCTGTATGCGGGGGCTGAGAATCTCCTCTGACATCGCGCCTTCTTCCTTGACAAACTGACCTAACTGAGATACCGTATCACTTGAGACACCGTATCAATTACAACAGGGAAAACAATGCGTCGTCGTGCACTGCTCATTTTACCTCTGATTCTAACGTTTTCTGTAGGGGCGATCCGCGCGCAAGACCCGATCAGCGTCGTCGCGACCACGACGATCCTTGCGGATGTCGCGCAGAATGTGGCCGGGGACGTGTTCACCGTCGCCGCGCTCATCCCCGCCGATACGGATCCGCACGCCTTTGAACCTTCGACCACCGAAGCGGTGCTCGTCGCACAAGCCGATCTGCTGCTGTCAGTCGGCGCGGGCTACGAAGCCTTCCTCGCCGATCTGCTGACCACGGTCGGCGAAAACATCCCGGTGGTGGTCGCCTCTAATGGCGTCGAGATCCTCCCGTATGGCGAGCATGAGCATCATGATGAAGCTGCTACCCCGGAAGCCGATCACGCGGACGAACATCTCGGCGTGCTGGGCGTCGATCTCGAATGTGAAGCGCACGCGCATGAAGAGGAAGCTGCCGCCGAAGACGAACACGATCACGGCGCGTGTGACCCGCATGTGTGGCACGATGTCGCCAATGCCGTTATCTGGACGAACAACCTCGCCGCTGCGTTCGCGGAGCTTGACCCCGCCAACGCCGCCACTTATCGCGCCAACGCCGACGCGTACATCGTCGAATTGGACGCATTGCAGGTTGAAATTCAGACCGCGGTGAGTACGATTCCGGAGGATCAGCGCGTCTTGATCACGAACCATGAATTCATGGGCTACTATGCGCATGCTTACGGCTTTGAAGTTGCCGCGACCGTGCTGCCGGGCAGTGCCACCGGGACGGAAGTCGCGCCGCAGGACCTCGCCGCGCTGATCGAACTGGTACGCACGGAAGGTGTCCCGGCGATCTTCGCTGAGAACACGACCACGCCGCAGATCGCCGAACTGATCGCGCAGGAAGCGGGCGTGACGGTCGTGACGACGCTGTACAGCGATGCGCTCGGCGCGGACGCGCCCACCTACATCGACATGATGCGCGCCAACACCCAAACCATCGTCGACGCGCTGAGTTAACCCAACCCCACCCCCGGCCCCTCCCCGAATTCAGGGAGGGGAGACAGCAGATTCGCCGTCTTGTTCCTCGGCCCGTTTCTGGTTGAGGGGTTGGGGTGAGGCCGTAGGGACGAGGTATACCTCGTCCTCTGTATTTGGGCGACCACACTGGGTCGCTCCTACGTTCTACATTTTAGAAGGTAATCACAATGGCAGTCTTTGAACGACCCGCAGTCATCCAGATCCCGCAGGAACGCGCGCACCCCGCGCTGATCGAAGCGTGCAACCTGACCGTCCACTATGATGGCGATACGGCGCTCGAAGAGGTGAGCTTCCGCATCGACCGCGGCGATCAGGTGGCGATCATCGGGCCGAACGGTGCGGGCAAGTCCACGCTGATTAAGGCGCTGCTCGGTCTGGTGCGCCCGTCCTCCGGCACATTTGAGCTGAACGTCCCGCGCGAACACATCGGCTATGTGGCGCAGCATGAAGCGGTCGACTGGACCTTCCCGGTCAGCGTGCGCGACGTGGTCATGATGGGCTGCGCCCGGCGCATTGGTTGGTTCAAACCGCCGAAGCGCGAACATCAGCGCATCGTCGATCAAGCGCTGGCCCGGGTTGGCATGAGCGAATTTCAGCACCGTCAGATCGGCGAATTGAGCGGCGGTCAGCGGCGGCGGGCGTTCATCGCGCGGGCGCTGGCGCAGGATGCCGAAGTGCTCATCCTCGACGAACCGTTCAGCGGCGTGGATTCCGGCGCGCAAGCCGATCTGATGGCCGTGCTCGACCGCCTCAACCGCGACGGGCTGACGATTCTGCTCTCCACCCACGACCTCGATCTCACCTTCGGACGTTTCCCCAAGGTGCTGGCGCTCAAACGCACGCTGATCGCCTATGGCGAGCCACAGCAGGTGCTGACCGCCGAAACGCTCTCGCAGTTGTACGGGCAGCGGCTGGTCACGTGGCAGAATGGGCGCGAAGTCAGCGTGTTCGTGGACGATCATCACTGCACGAATTGCTAGGCGCGCCATTCGCGGTTAGCCATTCGCGGTTAGCTTAAAGACGAGGTGTTAGGCGTTTGTAGGGACAAGGCATGAAGTTATTTCACAATTGGTGAAATTGCCGAATCATGTCCCCTCACCCCTTCACCCAGGCAACCGGGGCGAGTGGGAATCGGTCTCCCCTCTCTGAGTTCGGTTCACGGCAGGACAGTTTTAACATTGGCAACCTTGAGGCGCCGGTTTGAGGGAGAACAGATTGTGTAGGGACGCGCAACGGCGCGTCCGTTTTGCCCACAATCCGGCGGACGCCCCGTTGGGCGTCCCTACATTGATTCGATTGTTAAACGTGTCCTGTCCTCAACTGAATTCGGGGAGGGGCGGGGGTGGGGTAGATGTGTAGCTTATCGATTCTGAAATAGCCTCATACCTTGTCCCGGTTTGTTCCTCTCTAGAAAAACTCGCTGTTTTTTCGCTTTGAGCCAACCCCCTAATCGCTAACGGCTAATCGCCACTTGAACTTTTGCGCCCATTTGCGGTTATTATATGGATACGAACGCAACGGAAAGGGCGCATATGGCACAGCGCGTGCTGAGAGATAAGGCGGCACGAAGTATCCCCATCATCGTGCAGAACACCGACATCGATCAGCAGTATCCCGAATGGGCGCGGCGCAACAATCCGATTGTGCGTCGGCATCTCGGCCCCTATTGGAAGACGCTGCTGCCCGACATGGGATTGATCGTGCGCCTGTTTGTGGTGCAGGCGGCCTTCGTCGCTGCGTCGTATGTGCTGCCGCTGCTGTTCACCGTGCTCATGCCCACGGTGACCGTGTCGCTGGTGCTGCTCCCTGCCGCCGCGCTGATCTATTTGCAGGTACTGGCGAGCGTCGCCATCATGAGCACCACGAGCATCGTCAGCGAACGCCGCAACGAAACTCTGCCCCTCATGCTGATCATCCCGCGCCCGCTCATGCAGGTGCTTTACAGTAAACTCGCCGCGGTCATCTGGCGGCAGATCGAAAACCTCGGCTTGATCTGGTTGGCTGTAGTGCTGTTCAGCATGCCGCTGCTCATCATCCAGTATGATGTCGTGTTCTCGATGGAAGACAGCCCGATTTTGATGCGCGGGGCGCTCATTCTGGCGCAGGGGGCCGCGTTGATTCGCGTGTTTCTGGAACCGATCATGGTCGGCGCGCTCGGCCTGCTGATGGGCGCAACGCTGTGGGCGCGCATCCCCGCCATCGTCGGGACGGTGCTGCTCGCCAGCGGTTATTTCTTCGCCCTCAACCTGCTGCGCCTGCTGCCGCTCGACCCGGCGCTGCGCCTGTTCGTCGAGACCATCCTCCCGCTGATCGCGCCCATCATCATCACGCTGGTGGCGCTGCGCCTGACCGCGTGGGCACTCCAACGGGACTAAAGGCTCAGGCAGCGTACAGCTTCCGTGGGGTAAGCGTTCGCAACTTTCCCATTAGATTCGCTACAATGGAAAGTGTGACGGTTATGCACGAGAGGTTATTGTGTGATGACGAAAAAGCGACTGCTTTTGCTGGTGCTGGCGCTGATCGTTGCGGCGGTCGGTATTCCGATCAGCGCGCAAAGCGATCCTGCCCAAGACAACCCCAATGCGCAAATTACGTGGCCGCCGCCGGTCTATGTGCTGCGTGGCGAATTTGAAATTCGCGGTTCGGCCAATGTCCCCAATATGGCCAATTTCTTCATTGAATTCCGTCCGCTGGACGAACAGCTCCAACCCCCCGCGGGGCGCGAAGTCTGGTTCCCGGCCTCGCTGCCGAATGCTGCCGCCGTGCAGGATGATGTGCTCGCCGTGTGGGATACCTCGGTGGTTCCCGATGGCATCTACGAACTGCGTCTGACGGTCAATGTGACCGGGGGCACGGCGATCACGGATGCGGTCGGCCCGGTGCGCCTCGAAAACACGCCGCCGCCGTTCGCGCCTGTCGTGATTCCGACCAATACGCCTGTCCCGCAGGTTGTCCAGCCCACGACCCCGCCGCAGCCGACCGCCATCCCGACGGAAGACCCGACGCCGCGCGTCACCATCAGCACGCCGACCGGGAACGTTCGGCAGGGCGATGGCACGAACTACAACATCATCGTCACGCTGACGCAGGGCACGGTGCTGGATATCGTCGGCATTTCGACCACCGGCTCCGGTTGGTACAACGTCCGCCTGCCCAACGGCAGCACGGGGTGGGTCGCGCCGAGCATCGTCACGGTGAGTGGAAATACGGGCGGTCTGCCGCGCGTTCAGCCCCCGCCGCCGCCTGCTACCCCGGTTCCGACGCCCGTCCCGGCGACGCCCACGCCGACCAGCAGCGCGAACCTCGTCGCGGGCATCGTTGTGCTCGAACCGGCGACCCCGACCTGCGGCCAGACGTTCAACGTTGGCTTTGACGTGGCGAACCTCGGTTCGACGGCCAGCAGCGCCAGCGGCACGGTCTCGCTCGTCGATGTCCGCGCGGCGGATGGCTCGACACAAGGCACGACCATCGGCGGCTTCCCGATTCTGTCCCCCGGCCAGACCTTCCGCGTGGTCATGCCGCTGACGGTCAGCACGTGGTACAACGAAACCCACCGCATCACGTTGATCATCGACCCGTCGAACGCCATTCCGGAAAACAACGAAACGGATCAGCAGCGCGTGGTCGAATACGTCCTGCAAAAGGGTTCGTGCCCGTAAACTGAGTTAAAAGTTAAAAGGGGAAAGTTAAAAGTTGAGTGGCAGCCCGCCGCTCAACTTTTGGCTTTCTGGTGCAGGTGCAGCTTCCCCATGACACCATACCCACTTTCAACTTTTGACTTTTAACTTTCAACTGTGTTTAAGGAGCTTATATGCGTCGATGGTTTATTCTGCTGCTGGTGCTGCTTATGGTTGCGCCCGCCGCCGCGCAAGACGCGACGGTCAGCATTGATTTCCCGTATGCGGTCTATGACCTCGCGGGTGCGGTAGATGTGTTCGGCACGGTCAACCTGCCCAACTTGCAAAGCTACTATCTCGAAGTTGCGGATTACGCCCAGCCCGTGGACTCGGCGTTGTGGACGCCGATCACCTTGCCGTCGCGCAACCCGGTGACGGGCGGCGTGATTGCCCGGTGGGACACGACGGTCGTCCCGGATGGTCTGTACAACCTGCGCCTGCACGTGATTCTGACCGATTTCACCGAACAATTTGACGTGGTCGGGCCGCTGCGTGTGGCCAACCAGCTCGTGCGCCTCGATGGCAGCACCGCGCCTGTCGTGGTCGCGCCGACCGCCGAACCGCAGCTGGTCGAGCCACAGCAGCCGCAAGAGCCGACCATTGTCCCGCGCCCGAATGTCGTCAACGAACTGCCGATTCCGGTCGGCGGGCAGATGGACGACTTCGACGAAAGCGCCGCTGAACTGATGCGCGCGGCGGGCATGACGTGGATGAAATGGCAGATCCCCTACGTGATCGGCGATGACTCGCTGATCAACGTGGCGCGCGACCGCATTAACTGGTCGCATGAACAGGGCTTCTTCGCTTTCCTGAGCATCAAGGGGCTGAAAGACGAACTCGCGGCGCAAGGCGATGCCTACTACCCGCAGTACGCCGACTTCGTCGGGCGCATCGCCGCGCTCCAGCCGGATGCGATTCAGGTGTGGAACGAAATGAACCTCGACCGTGAATGGCCGCAGGGGCAGATCGATCCGCGCCAGTATGTTGAACTGCTGCGGCAGGCGCACGACGCCATCAAGGCCGTCGATCCGTCGATCCTCGTGGTGACGGGCGCGCCCTCGCCGACGGGCGCGGAAGGCGCGTTCGGGCTGGATCGCGTGTGGAACGATGATCGCTATTATCTCGGCATGGCGAATGCGGGCGCGGCGAACTTCGCCGACTGCATCGGCATTCACTACAACGAAGGCATCATCCCGCCGAATCAGCAGGGCGGCGACCCGCGCGGCGACTACCCGACCTACTACTTCCCGCTGATGCTCCAGCGCGCGTCGTTCCCGTTCCGCAGCACGCCGACCCAGTTCTGCTTCAGCGAAATGGGCTACCTGTCGCCGGATGGTTACGGCGAACTTCCGGGCGGCTTCGCCTGGGGCGCGAACACCAGCGTGCAGGAACAGGCGGAATGGCTGCGCGATGCGATTCAGATCGCCGCGGAGACCAGCGACGTGCAAACGCGCCTGATCATCGTCTTCAACGTCAACTTCACGCGCTTCGTCGACGGTGACCCGCAGGGCGGCTACGCGATTATCCGTCCGGACGGTTCGTGCCCCGCGTGCGACGCCATCGGCTCGCTGCGCGGCGCTGGCTGAGCAACCTCACCTTAGCCTCACCCCTAAATCCTCTCTCCCACGGGAGAGGGGTGATAATCGAATTTCCGGATGCATCGGTAGGGGCGAGGCTTGCCTCGCCCCATAACGGGAGGGGCAAGCCCCTCCCCTACATTTTTCGCCTCGTATCCAACGGTCGTCTCCACAACTCACTCGTCCACTCGGTTCGGCGCTGGTCTTCTGATCCTAGGCTGACCCTGGACACCTCCAGCAAAACCTAACAATCTTCAGACATTTGTGAACATTACATTCGGCGGCTTTCGTGTTAGGATCGCGGCGTAGGAATTTGGTTAGTATTAAGTAGAGTCTGTATGCCGTCCCCCGTCCCTGCCATCCAACCCGACGACTCCCTGAGCGATTCCGCGGCGCTCGCGCTGCTCAACCAGCGCATTGATTTCTTTGCTGTCCTGCAAGAAGTCGATGCTGAACTCAATCACGCGCTTGAACTGAACTCGGTCTTGCAGATCGCACTGCATGCCGCGCAAATTGTCAGCCGCGCCCAGTCCGGCTGCATCGCCCTGTTGGACGACAACGGCGAGGTGACTTTGAGCCGCGGTTTTGGCGGCTACACGGAACTGCCGCTGCTGCCGGAGATCGGCGTGCCTGCGCGGGCGCTGCGGCAGGCCAGCGCCGAATATGTGCCGGATGTCAGTGCCGATCCTGAATACGCGGCGGTCATCCCCGCAACGCGCGCGCAGATGGTGCTGCCCCTGCTGGCCCATCACAAAATCATCGGCCTGCTCAACATGGAAACCGATACGGCAGATGATTTCACACCGCAGGTTTTTGAGTTCACGGGTCTGCTGGCAGCGCGCAGCGCCAGCGCGACCGAAAATGCCCGGTTGTACGAGCAGTCGCAGCGGCAGCTTGGCGAACTTCAGCGGCTGTATCACGAACTGAGCACGCTCGAACAGCTCAAAACCGACATGATCCGCGTGGTCGCGCATGATGTGCGCAGCCCGCTCGCGATCATCTACTCGTACATCGATCTGCTCAATCAAGACCTGGACCCGTGCATGACTGAGCATCATCGCAACGCCGTCCGCACGATTCGCAAGTCAGTTGGGCGCATTGATCGCATGTCCGCGGATATCCTCGCCGTCGAACGGTTGGAGACGGACACGACTTTGCCTGAAGATATCGTCGCGTTGGGAATGGTGCTGCAAACCGCGGTTGACGAGCACTATGACGAGTGCCGCGACAAGAACCAGCAGCTTACTCTGAGCATCCCCTCCGACCCGGTGTATGTGACGGGCGATCAGGGACAGCTCCGCGAGGCGATCAACAATCTGCTCGACAACGCCATCAAATACACGCCGGAACGCGGCCGCATCAGCGCGCGCCTGCTCATCACCGAGGGCTACGGGCAGATCGAAATTGAGGACAACGGCTTCGGCGTTCCGGAAGGCGAACAAGCCCGTCTGTTTGAGCCGTTCTCCCGCATCAAAATGAGCGAAGCGCGCGGCATCGAAGGCAACGGCCTCGGACTGTACCTCGTGCGCAAAATCGTGGCGCGGCATCGCGGCGACCTCGTGTGGAACAGCGTGTATAAGGTCGGCAGCATCTTCGGTTTTCGTATTCCCCTCTATCAATAAAGTTGCACATTTGTGCGAATTTTGGTATCCTCTCCGTATTGATTCCAAACAATTTGCCTCAGCGTTGACCCGCTTGTACCAGCGGGTTAGCCGGACACGCAGACGCGTGTCCCTACGGTGGTTGGTGTAGGGACGCTCTTCTGGGCGTCCGCCGGTACTTGAGGCCGGAGACACCGTATGACTCTGCGTACCATCACGCCCGAAACCGTGCGGCGGCTCGCGATTCGCCGCCAACACCTCTCTGCCGATCGTTCCCCCGCCACCGCTGAAGGGATTCTCGGCGTCGCCCGTGACCTCGGCTGCTTACAGCTTGATCCAATCAGCGCGGTGGCGCGTTCGCACACGCTCGTCGTGTTCAGTCGTGTTGGCCCGTATGACCTTGCCCTGCTCGACAAGCTGCAATGGGAAGACAGGGCGCTCTTTGAATATTGGGCGCATGTCGCCTCGATTGTGCTGACCGAGGATTTCCCGATTTATCATCACCGGATGCGCAATTACTGCGTTGGCGAGGATGGCTGGTCGAAGACGGTGCGTGATTGGATGCAGTCGAATCAGGCGCTGCACGACTTCATCGTGCAGGATATCACCGTGAATGGCGCGCGCCTCTCGCGCGAACTGGAAGCTGACGGTTTGCATCCGGAAGGGTGGGTGTCGAGCGGGTGGACGGGTGGACGCAATGTCAGCCGTATGCTCGACTTCCTGTGGTCGTCCGGCACGATCATGGTGGCGGGGCGCAAAGGCGGTCAAAAAGTATGGGATTTGACTGAACGCTTTTTGCCGGACTGGACGCCCAAAGACGAATGGGACGAGCGGCAGGTGACGTATGCGGCGGCGCAGCGGGCAATCCGCGCGTTGGGCGTCGCCACCCCGCAGCAGATCAAGGTGCATTTTATTCGCGGGCGCTATCCTGATCTGCCTGCCGTGCTGACTGATCTCGAAAAAGACGGCTTGGTGCAGCGCGTGAAGGTCGACGGTGACAAACGCACGTGGTACGTGCACACCGCCGATCTGCCGCTGTTGGGCGCAGTCGAGGATGGCGACTTCCGCGGGCGTACCGTGCTGCTCTCCCCATTCGACAACTTGATCTGCGACCGCAAACGCACCGAAGAACTGTGGAACTTCTACTACCGCATCGAAATTTACGTGCCCGCTGACAAGCGCGAATTCGGCTACTATGTGCTGCCTATTCTGCAGGGCGACCGCTTCATCGGGCGCATCGACCCGACATTCGACAAGAAAAGTCAAACGCTCCGAATCAATGCGGTGTATGCTGAAGCGGATGCACCCAAAAACAAGACTACCGTGCGCGCGGTCAAAGGCGCGATTGAGGAATTGGGGACGTTCCTCAAAGCGAAACAGATCACGTACACCGACCGTATTCCGAAGGGTTGGGAGGCGATTAACGCCTGATGTCGGCTGGCGCTAGAGTTCTTATAGGGAATTCTGCGCATCCGCAGTTTCTGACCCTCCCCGAATTCAGGGAGGGGAGATAGATGAGATTGGTCTGTAGGGACGAGGCATGCCTTGTCCTCAGCAGCTTAAGGGTAAGAGGTTCAGTTTCGTAAATAGAGTCTGAGTGGTGAGGTGAGCGATGAACTTTGCGGAAGTGATGCAAGCTTTGGAGCAAGCGGGGACGGCGCAGACGCGAAAAACCTACATGCGGCACGGCGTTCAAGGCGAAATCTTCGGCGTGCTGACCAGCGATCTCAAAGCCTTACAGAAAAAGATCAAGAAGGATCACGCTCTGGCCGTGCAGTTGTGGGAGTCTGGCAACTATGACGCCCGCACGTTGGCGACCATGATCATCGACCCGGCGCAAATCACCGAGGAACAGATTGATCGCTGGGCGAGTGGCTTGTACAACTACGCGGATACCGATTATCTGGCGGGCGTGGTCGCGCAAACCAAGTTCATCATGCCGAAGATGCTGGAATGGATTGTGGCGGACAACGAATGGATCGAGTACGCCGGTTGGGGTTTGCTGAGTCATCTGGCGCTCAACGATATGGCGCTGCCGGACAGCTTCTTTGACCCCTACTTGCAGCGTGTCGAGAACGAAATTCACACGGCGAAAAATCGCGTTCGCCACGGCATGAACAACCTGATGATTTGCGTGGGGGCGCGGAATGAAATCCTGCGCTCACGCGTTGAAGACCTCGCCCGCAAGGTCGGCAAGGTCAAGGTCGACCACGGTCAAACGGACTGCAAGACGCCGGATGCCATTGCCTACATCGAGAAGATCTACGCCCGCAAAGAGAAAAAGAAGGCGTAGGTTACCCTCACCCCCAGCCCCTCAACCCGTGGGAGAGGGGAGACGTTGCAAGCAATGTTTGCTCCCCTCCCTGAATTCGGGGAGGGGCCGGGGGTGGGGTCAGAGTTAAACCTTATCCAGCAGCCGCTTGTTCTCCCCTACATTTCTATGCCGCGTATCGAATTTTCGCCTGCTGATCCTCGTTATTCCAACCCGGCGCGTTTGTTCAAAAAGACGGTGAAGTCAATATCGCCCGGCGAGTGACCGTATCCCGTGAGCATATACGCCACTTCGCTGCGATGCTGCATGCCGTGATTCACGACATGGAACAGGCAGTGCCACAGGACGCGTTCGCGCAGCACGCCCGTATCCGTGTGATAACGGATGATGCCGTGTAGATCGGCGTCGCTCAGCCCGTCGAGGTACGCCCACATCGCCTCTTCATCCGCCTGCCAATACTGCCTCAGCACGGCGACGGTGGGAAAGGCTTCCGGTTTCAGATCACGCGCCGCCGGTTGACTGCGCAGCAGTGACCGCCAGCCCATTTCGGTGTCGAGGATGTGCACGAGCGTGCCCTGGACGCCGCCCCAACTGTGCGCCGACGGCGCGGTGAACTGAACGGGCGTGAGCTGGGCGGCCAGCGTCAGCAGATGGCGGTTCGCCCAATAGTTGTAGTCAAACAGGTCGCGGATTGCCTGAATATCCATCGTTTCTCCCTCATATACTCTGAGCCGAGGTGCTGGGTGGCGGGGGGGGGGGG
>JAYRZU010000055.1:0-35807 GCA_041916315.1 Anaerolineae bacterium | reverse complement strand
TGACATCAGCAAGTACGAGAAGATAGTGATGCCAAAGAAGGTGGGAATCGCTTGAATTAAGCGACGCAGTGTGTATTTGATCATGGACTAAGTCCCCAACATGTCTGATCACGAGAACGATGTTTTTACAAAACAGGTACATCGGGAAACCTGCGGGTATCCGAAACTAGGCTCGCTATGAGTCTGGTAGATGCAGCCTGCAAGTTACAAAGAAAGCATATCTAAGTTGATTCTGTTGAAAATCGCCCCCTCACACACGGCGAGGGGGCGATGAGGTAATGCTACCTACAACTTACGGGGTGCTAACCGACCACGCGTCTGCGTTCCAGTAAAGCTGGGACGGATACGGGTCAAAGCCTTCGATGCTGTTGGCAGCGTACATACCGTTGGTGGCGAACAGCCAAATGTAGGGCAGTTCTTCCTGCATGATCTGCTGCATTTCGCCGTAGATCGCCGCACGTTCCGCCGGGTCGCAGCCGGGGAGCGACTTCGCCTGAGCGTTCAGTTCGGTGAAGCGTTCGTTGTTGAACGAGGTGAAGTTGCTGCCGCTGCCGATGACGTCGCTGGCAGGCGTGAAGAGCTGCGTGGCATCGGGATCATCCGGGTAGCCGTTGCGCCAGCCGAGGATGATGGTGTCGAACGTCTGGCTGTCCATGATGTCCAGCAGGGTGTTGAAGTCGATGGTCTGGAAGTCGACGCGGATGCCGATCTGGGCGAGCTGATCCTGAACCAGCGTGCCGATCGCTTCGCGGCGGGTGTTACCTTCGTTCGTGTACAGGGTGAACACGAATTCTGTACCATCTTCAGCGTACATGGCGCCCTGCGCAACGCGCGGCGTCGCGGGGTCGTTATCCGCATCCACCCAGCCAGCTTCGTCGAGCATAGCGGCTGCAGCTGCGGGGTCAAACGGAATCGGCGCGAGGTCGTCCGCATACGCCCACGAGGCGGGGATGAGGAAGGAGGTCATACGTTCGCCTTCGTTGAACACGGCGGCGTCGATGATCGATTCAACGTCGATCGCGCGGGCCATTGCCTGACGGACGCGGACATCACCAAAAATCGGGTGGTGACCCTGGTCAATCGGGTTGCCAGCTTCGTCGAACGCGTTCTGCGGGTTGTTCGGGTCGGCGAGGTTCATGGCCAGGTAATCCCAGGCGTTGCCGGGGTAGCTGTAAACCGTCGCGCTGCTGTTGCGGATGTCCTGACGACGCGCAACCGCGGGGCCATCGATGACGTTCAGTTCGCCAGCGAGGAACTGTTCGACCATGACCGTCTGATCCGGCACGGTGCGATAGATGAAGCCTTCGGGCGCAACGTAGCCGAGGACGGTATCGACCGCCGGGTACGTCGGGTCATTGACGAGGCTGACCTGTTCGCCGGGGCGGAATTCACCGAAGGTGAACGGGCCACGCGTAACGGTCGGGTTCAGGTTGAATTCGCTGTCGCCGAGGGTGCTCACATCTTCGGGCAGAACATGCGAGGGGGCGGGGACGATCGACGCCGCATAGCTGAGCGCCGTGCATTCCGGCGACGCGAACGTCACCACAACGGTGTAATCATCGGGAGCCTGGACATCGAGCACGCCGGTCGCGCCGGTCGGGTCAATGATGTAGCTACCGGGCACGTCAATCAGGCCTTCAGCACCCGCCTTGATCGCTTCCCACGAATACAGTACATCCGCCGAGGTGATCGGGGTGCCATCGCTCCACGTCATATCTTCGCGGAGGTGGAAAGTATAGGTGAGGCCATCTTCGCTGATTTCCCAGGTCGCGGCGAGCGAATTCGGCTGGTTTTCAGCCAGAACCGCGGCGGCCGGGTCGGCACCGATGAAGCTGGGGAACATAAAACCGATAACGCGCGAGCTGGCGGTGTCGCTGGACATGATGGGGTTCATCGTCGCAACATCAGCGCTGATGTTACCTTCGATGATGATCCCGCCCTGCCCACCTTCTTGAGCGGCGACCGGAGCCAGCACGCCGCCGAGAAGGGCGACTGCCGTTCCGATCATCAAGAACTTACGGAAAATCTTCATGTACGTCACTCCTTGTAATACACCTACAAGTATTGATGGAACCCGCTACTTACCTGCGTGTACTTCGTCCACAACTAATACACACACGTTTTGGAGAAGGTTCAAAAATTGAGGGATTTTCCCACACGGGCTAGTGTAGCAAGGAGCAAGGGAAATATCTAGGAGATTTGTCACTAAAAAATAAAAACCTCTGAAGCTATTTGTGACAGCTTCAGAGGTTAGGTGTCGGCGTAGCGGGACTTGAACCCACGACCTCTTGCACCCCATGCAAGCGCGCTACCAAGCTGCGCCATACGCCGGAATGAAAATAAGTATAGAGCACCCCTGAATGACTTTCAAGTGCCAAGTGACCGTTGGCTCACCGGATCCTTACTGGAGACACGGCTGACCTTTCGCTATACTAAGATTGTTAGTTACCCAAGGAGTAGGTGATGGACATCAAGCTGACTGCGCTTGCGTCCTGCGCTGGTTGAGCGGCGAAGATCGCCCCGCGCGATCTGGCTCAGGTTCTGACGCCGCTGAAGGGGATGTTCCCCGCCCAATTGTATCCCGCGCTGATTGTCGGGCTGGAATCGCCCGATGATGCGGCGGTGTATCGCCTGAATGCTGAGCAGGCGGTTATCTCGACGGTCGATTTCTTTCCGCCTGTCGTCGATGATCCGTACCAGTTCGGCGCGATTGCGGCCGCCAACGCCCTGAGTGACATCTACGCAATGGGCGGCGAACCGCTGTTTGCCGTGAACCTGGTCGCTTACCCGGATGGCTACGGCTATGAAATGCTCACGGAGATTTTGCGGGGTGGGGCGGAGAAGGTGCGGGAAGCGGGCGCGGTGATTGCGGGCGGACACACGGTGACGGATCGCGAACCGAAATATGGGTTAGCCGTCACGGGCTTGATCCATCCCGACCGGATTCGCACAAAGGGCGGCGCGCAGGTGGGCGATCAGCTCATCCTGACCAAGCCGCTCGGCATTGGCACGATCACCACTGCGCTGAAACGCGGCGTCGCGGACCCCGCGCATGTCGAGGCGGCGGTCGCCAGCATGCTGCGGCTGAATCGCACGGCGTCGCAGTTAGCGTCCGCGTACCGCGTGCACGCCATGACCGATATCACGGGTTACGGTCTGATCGGTCACGCGCATGAGCTGGCGCATCACAGTCACGTGCGTTTGGCGCTCGATTACACGGCGCTGCGGTGGGTTGATGGCGCACATGTGTATGGTCAGCAGGAGATATTCGCGGGCGGATTAGGCCGCAACCGCGAATATTACGAAGCCTGGGTCACCCTTGAGGCGGACCTGGCGTCTTATCAGGCGGACCTGTTGTATGATCCGCAGACATCCGGTGGGTTGTTGATTGCGCTGCCCTCCGCGGACGCGCCGCGCTTGCTCGACCAATTGCTGGCATCCGGCGAAGCGGCGGCTCTGATCGGTTCAGTGCTGCCCGGAGATGGAGAGATAATCATTCGATGACGGCGAACCGCGTTTACGGCTACTCGCAAGACACCTTTCTGATTCGCCGGGGTGTCGGAGACACATATGTCTTCGGCGGTCGGAGTCAGGATGGCAGCCGCTGGACGCGCATCCTCTCGAAACGCGCCGCGCACATGCTCTGGTTTCATCTGGCTCGGCACTTATTCCCTGATGACGCCGATGATGTGACGGCCCGGCTCCCAACCGCGCTGTTTCGCGGCGTCAATGTCCCGTCAATCACGGAACACATGCTCATCGAGCCGCTCAACACGGGCGGTATCGAAATCGTTGGCTCTACCAGCGCCGGCACCTATTCGGTGCAACTGGGGCCGTCTGAAGTACAGCGCTTTTGGACTCTAATTGATCAGGCGATGGATTCATGACCACAGATACACCAGTTCTGCCCGCAACCTTAGGCACACCGCAGCTTTCTTTGGCCGGCACGGCTCAAGCCTATGTGAATATTCGTACTGGCCCCGGCACGAGCTACCGGGATATCGGCGATCTTCTGAAATTCACCTTGTGCACTTACTATCCACAATCCCGCACGAAAGACGGTTGGGTGTGGATCGAGCAGGGTTCGGTCAAGGGCTGGGTGCTGAGTACGCTGGTCACATTCGAGGCAGTTTCGGTGCCCGCCAGCCTTCCGGCGACGCCCTACACGCGCAAAGTCGCAGTGTGGCACTGGCGTGGCGATTCGATTGCCGAAAACAGCATCGAGGAATTCGCGCAGCGCTTGAAGGCCAACGCGCCTGCCGTAACGCAGGTCTGGGTCAAGGTGAGCGACTACACGCGCGAATCCGGTGCGCAGTGGCAGGGTTACTGGGATTCGAAACGCGCCCTCGCCATCGATGGCACAGCCAGCATCGACCGCTGGGTGAAGGTGCTCGGTCAGTATGGGTTGGAGTTTCATGCGTGGGCGGTGCCGCGCGGCGCCGACATTGCTGCTGAGACGCGTCTGCTGATTCAGGCGTGCACCCGTCCCGGCGTCAAATCGCTGATTCTCGATGTGGAGCCCTATGCGGGTTTCTGGTTGGGCAGTCGCGAGACGGTGCGACCGTTCATGGTGGCGCTGCGCCGGGGGATTCCGAGCACGTTTCACGTCGGCATGTGCGTCGACCCGCGTATCCAGCACTACAACTCGATCTATCCGCTCGAATGGCAGCCGTTCGTCAACTCGATTCACCCGATGGTCTACTGGGAGGCGATGGTGCGCACGCCCGACGATGTGCTGCGCGAAACCTATCAGGTATGGGGCAGCTACGGCAAGCCGATCATCCCGGCGCTGCAAGCGGACGCGACCGGCGACTCGATGTTAGCCGCGCAGGCGCTGGCAACGTGGCGGCATAAAGCGCCGGGCGTGAGTTGGTGGCGCGTAGGTGTGGTGAGTCAATGGGCGGCGATCAATAAGTCGATGTACAGCACAGATCAGTCGACGGGCGGCGGTTCGGTCTACGGTGATGAGCAAATCATCAAGCCGACGGACACGGGGTTCCGGCGCTTCTCCTACACCGGGAAAGAGGAGTTTATACCGTTCACCGGGGCGTGGGGCTGGACGTCCTATTACAAGGCGACCGAAACGCGCACGAGCAAAGCGGTCGCCCGCTGGACGCCGACCATCAAAGAGTCCGGACGCCATGAAATCGCCGTCTTTGTCCCCGCCCGCCATGCGACGACGCTCAATGCGCGCTTTAAGCTGCACGGTGTAAAGGGCACGACCTCGGAAACTATCATCCCGGTCGATCAGTCGCGGTTCCGCGATCAGTGGGTGACGCTCGGCGTCTTCGACATCGACAAAAATCTCGCCAATGCCGGATCGATCTTCCTCAACGACCTGACGGGCGAGGGGGGCAAAGAGATCGCCTTCGATGCAATTCGTTGGCGGCGCGTGTTGACCGCGACGGGCGGTCTGCCCAGCGACGTGTTCAGCGATGGCTACGATCAACCGGTCGGCACTGAGGCGGAACGGCGCAGCGCGGCCGTATGGGGCGGCAAGTGGCTCGACGCGAGTCCCTTTGGCCAGCTCTATTTCATCGGGTCACCACAGGAAGCCTATCACACGGGCGCGGATTTGAATCTACCGAGCGATGCGGACGCGCACGCGCTCGTCTACTCACCTGCGAATGGGATCGTGACGTTTGCGAACGCGCTACCGATTTGGGGCAATGTGATCATCATCAAGCATGATCCGCTGCCGGGCAGCCTGCGCGTAATGTATTCGCGCAGCGCGCATCTCGAAGCGATGGCAGTAGTGCCGGGGCAAAAAGTGAAACGCGGGGAGGCAATCGGGCGGGTCGGGAATGCGTTTGGACGGTACGCCTACCACCTGCATTTTGATCTCAGCCCGACCAACATTCTGGAGGCTAATCCGTCGCATTGGCCGGCGCGTGACAAGGTCGCAACCTTCGCCAACTACGTTGATCCAAAAGAGTTCATTCTCGCGAATCGCCCGAAGTAACGGTGCTCGGTAGGGGCATGGCGCGCCATGCCCCTATGGTAGGACATCTCGCTAGAACAGACCCCAATCGTCGGCGGCGCCTTCTTCCATCATCGTCGGATCCCACATCTCCATGCCCATTTCGATGGTGGTGGGGACGGCGGCATATTCCTGCGCCGTGCGGCGTGTTTGTTCGAGCAGCTGCGGCGCGTAGGGGCAGAAGGGCGTCGTCATAATCATGACGAGATGGCAGTGCTTATCGTCCAGTTCGACACGGCGAACCAGACCAAGTTCGATGACATTCATACCAATTTCCGGGTCAACGACCACGCGGAGATGTTCGCGCAGCTCTTCTTCCGTTTTCATCGTCTGCTGGGTCATACCAGTTCCTCATGCAATTTCTGACCAGTGTGGACGAATCGTAGCATAGCCATTTTTCTAAGTCAATTTTTATAATAGCTATCATAAAAATGTTGACTCTGGGGTTCCGCGCTGGTATACTACCCCTATGTTTTCTACTCTGGGTACAGAGTAAATTTAACTGCTGTTGATCTTAGCGGAGGTTACGCCGGAATGGGCGCTGCTTTAGAAATTCGGAACCTACACGTCACGGTTGAAGACAAACCCATCCTGCGGGGTGTAAATCTTACTGTTAAGCAGGGCGAAGTCCATGCGCTCATGGGACCTAATGGCTCGGGCAAGTCGACGTTGGCCAATGTCCTGCTCGGCAACCCCGCCTACGAAGTCACGGCTGGCCAGATCATTTTTGACGGTCAGGATTTGCTCGAGATGGAAGCCGACGAACGCAGCCGCGCGGGCTTGTTCCTCGCTTTCCAGTACCCGGTGAGCATCCCCGGCGTCACGTTGGCGAACTTCCTGCGTCTGGCGATCAACGCGCGCATGAAGGCTGAGAATCCCGACAGCAAGGGCATTTCGGTGTCCGATTTCCGCAAGTTGATGCGCGCCAAGATGGACTCGCTTCATATGGATCACAGCTTCGCCGGTCGTTACCTCAATGAAGGTTTCAGCGGCGGCGAAAAGAAGCGCGCCGAAATTCTGCAAATGGCCGTGCTGAACCCGAAGATCACTATTCTGGATGAAACCGACTCCGGCCTCGATATTGACGCGCTGCGCGTTGTTTCGGAAGGCGTTGCCAGCCTGCGGGGGCCGGATCTTGGCGTGCTCGTGATCACGCACTACCAGCGCATCCTCAACTACATCAAGCCGGATTACGTGCACATCATGTATCAAGGACGCATTGTGGAGAACGGCGGTCCGGATCTGGCGCTGCGCCTCGAAGAAACGGGCTATGACTGGGTACGCGAAAAGTACGACGTAGAGCAGGAGTAGTCGGAATGACCGATTTTGTCGAGAGCGAGAAGCAGCTAACCGCTGAAGAAGCGGCGCTGAAAGATGTCCGTGGCTCGTATGAAGAGAAGTATGGTTTCCGCAATGAGGAAAACTACACCTTCAAGAGCCAGAAGGGTCTGAACGCCGACATTGTGCGTCAGATCAGCAAACTGAAGAATGAACCCGACTGGATGACGGAATATCGCCTCAAGGCGTATGAACTCTTCCTCGCCAAACCGATGCCGCACTGGGGTGCTGACCTCAGCGGGATCAACTTTGACGATATTTTCTACTTTGTCCGCGCGACCGATCGCCAGGGCAAGGATTGGGATGAAATCCCGCCGGAAATCAAGGATACCTTCAACCGCCTTGGCATTCCCGAAGCGGAACAGAAGTATCTGCAAGGTGTGACGGCGCAGTATGAATCGGAAGTCGTGTACCACAGTATCCGCAAAGATCTCGAAAGCAAGGGCGTGATCTTCACGGACATGGACTCGGCGCTGCGCGATTACCCGGACCTCGTCCGCGAATACTTCGGCACGGTCATCCCGTCCGCCGATAACAAGTTCGCGGCGCTCAACAGCGCGGTGTGGTCGGGTGGATCGTTCGTGTATGTCCCCAAGGGCGTGCACGTCGAAATGCCGCTGCAAGCCTATTTCCGCATCAACACGCAGAACATGGGTCAGTTCGAACGCACGCTGATCATCGTCGAAGAGGGTGGCTACGTCCACTACGTTGAAGGCTGCACCGCGCCGATCTACAGCTCAGACAGCCTGCACAGCGCGGTCGTGGAAATCATCATCAAGGACGGCGGTCGCTGCCGTTACACGACCATCCAGAACTGGTCGAACAACGTGTATAACCTCGTGACTAAGCGCGCGGTTGCCAAGAAGAACGCCACCATGGAGTGGGTCGACGGCAACCTCGGCAGCAAAGTCACGATGAAGTATCCCGCCGTCATCCTGGAAGGCGAAGGCGCGCATGGTGAAGTGCTCTCCATCGCGTTCGCGGGACACGGCCAGCATCAGGACGCGGGCGCGAAGATTACGCATCTCGCCCCGAACACCACCAGCCAGATCATCAGCAAGTCGATCAGCAAGGACGGCGGGCGTGCCACCTATCGCGGTCTGCTCAAGATCGTCGAAGGCGCGGACAATGTCAAGAGCAATGTGGTGTGCGACGCGCTCCTGCTCGACGACCGCAGCCGTTCGGACACGTATCCCACGATTGAGTGCGACGCCCGCAACGTCACGATGGGGCACGAAGCGTCGGTCAGCCGTGTCGGCGAAGATCAGCTGTTCTACGCGATGACGCGCGGTATGAGCGAAGACGAAGCCAACGCGATGATCGTCAACGGTTTCATCGAGCCGCTCGTCAAGGAACTGCCGATGGAATACGCGCTCGAAATGAACCGCCTGATCCAGATTCAGCTCGAAGGTTCAATCGGTTAAATCGTCACCCCACCCCCGACCCCACCCCGAATTCAGGGAGGGGAGCAAGATCAGTGTCTTCATCCCACTCCCCGCTTGCGTGGGAGAGGGGCAGGGGAGAGGGGTGCTTTTGTCACGACATACACGATAACGACACCCACACACCAGCTTGAGGTGATTTTATGACTTTTGCAGTCCGACGCCGCTCCGCCTCGCCGGAAGCGCCGATCTACACGCCCGCGGACATCGATGCGCTGAGCGCCGCCAACAACGAACCCGATTGGCTGCGTGAAAGCCGCCATGTGGCGTGGGAACTCTATGAAATGCTGCCGATGCCCGGACGCACCGACGAAGAATGGCGGCGCACCGATTACCGTGGCATCCGCTGGGACGAAGCTCAACTTGTCACCAATGCAAACGTCTCGCTCGACGTCGTGCCGCGCGAGAACCTCGAACCTCTAATCGGCGATGAGCAGGGCGGTACGCTCGTGTTCGTCGATGGCAAAGTTGTGCACTATGAAGTGACCGACGATTTGCGCAAGCAGGGCGTCGTGTTCACCGATCTGGTGACCGCGTGCCGTGAGTATCCCGATCTCGTGCGCGAACGCCTAATGACGCAAGCCGTCAAGCCGAGCGATGGCAAATTCGCCGCTCTTCATGCTGCGCTCTGGACGCACGGCGTGTTCCTGTACGTGCCGCGGGGCAAGATGGTCGAACTGCCGCTGCATGTGGTGATGTATCACACGCAGCCGGGCGCAACCCTCGGTCACGTGCTTGTCTCCATCGCTGAAGGCGCGAGCGCGACGATTCTGGTCGACTACCTGTCGCCGGAAGGCGCCGCGCAGTCGACGTACATTGGCGCGACCGAATTGCTCGTCGGCGAAAGCGCCAATCTGCGCTATGTCGGCTTGCAGGACTGGAACCGCGAGACTTACGAAATCAGCCACCAGCGTGCCCGCGTCGGCAAAGATGCCACCCTCGACTGGGTGCTCGGCACGATGGGCGGCAAGCTCGTCAAGTCGTTCATCGAAGTTGAACTCGATGGTTACGCGGCGCAGGGACGGGTCTCCGGCATGTTCTTCGCCGATGGCATTCAGATGTTCGACCACGATACCCAGCAAAATCACAACGCGCCGATGACGAAATCTGACCTGCTCTTCAAGGGCGCGGCGAAAGACGAAGCCCGCAGCTTGTGGCAGGGCATGATCAAGTCGCAGCCCCAGATGCAGAAGATCGATGGTTTTCAGGCGAGTCGTAACCTCGTGTTGAGCGCGGATGCGCGTATGGACGCCATCCCCGGCCTCGAAATCGAAGCGGATGATGTGCGCTGCACCCATGCCGCGACCTTCGGCACGCTGGAAGAAGCGCCCGTGTTCTATCTGATGAGCCGTGGCATTCCGCGCCCGCAGGCCGAGCTCATGGTCACCGAAGGCTTCTTCGAAGAACTGCTTGAACGCATTCCGTTCGAACGCGTGCAGGATCGGTTGCGCGCCGCCCTCGAAGCGAAGATCGTCGGCGTGAACACGCTGAAGTAGACCAGCGACCTCTGCCCTTGACCCACTCTCCACCCGGAGAGGGCGTTGGAGGGTGAGGTTGTTCTCATGCTATGATCAAGGCGCGGCGTATCTCACCGCGCCTTTTTGTTAGGAGTCCACCATGACTGATCACACCCTGCCTTATGATATCGAGGCAGTGCGAGCAGATTTCCCCATTCTGCAGCAGGAACATCACGCGGGTGTCCCGCTGATCTATCTTGACAATGCTGCCAGCAGCCAGAAACCCCGGCAGGTGATCGACACCATCGACGATTACTACCGCCGCTACAATGCTAATGTGCATCGCGGCATCCACAAGCTGAGCGAAGAGGCGACAGCGGCCTACGAAGAAGCGCGTATCAAAGTCAAGAAGTTCATCAACGCGGCGAACAAGCGCGAGGTGATCTACGTGCGCGGCACGACCGAGGGGATCAATCTCGTCGCGCAGACGTGGGGCCGGGCGAACCTCAGGGCGGGCGATACGGTCGTGCTCACGCAGATGGAGCACCATTCCAATATCGTACCGTGGCAAATTCTCGCGGCGGAAAAGGGCTTTACTATCCGCTATGTACCCGTGCTGCCCGATGGCACGCTCGATCTCGAAGTATATAGCGCGCTCCTCCGTGATGAACCCGTCAAGCTGGTCAGCGTAATGTATGTCTCGAACGTGCTCGGCACCGTCAACCCGATTGCGCACATGGCCAAAATGGCGCATGAGGTCGGCGCGCTGATCATGGTCGACGGCGCGCAGGCTGTGCCGCATATGCCCGTCGATGTGCAGGCGTTGGATGCGGACTTTTTCACGTTCAGCGGCCACAAGATGATCGGCCCGACGGGGAGCGGGATCCTCTACGGCAAGCGCGATTTGCTCGAAGCGATGCCCCCATGGATGGGCGGCGGCGACATGATCGCCCGCGTCACACTGGAGGGCAGCACCTGGAACGAACTACCCTATAAGTTTGAGGCGGGCACGCCTTCGATTGCCGAAGGCATCGGCCTCGGCGCGGCGGTGGACTACCTGACCAATCTCGGCATGGATAAGATTCGTATGCACGAGGAAGTTATCACATCGTACGCGCTGGATCGTTTGTCTGAAGTTCCCGGCTTGACGCTCTATGGACCGGACGCTGACCAGAAGGGCGCAGTCGCGGCGTTCTCGCTCAAGGGCATTCACGCGCATGACATCGCGCAGCTTCTGGACGCCGACGGTATCGCCGTGCGTGCCGGGCATCACTGTGCCATGCCGCTCCATGACTGTCTGAACATTCCGTCGACGGCGCGCGCCAGCTTCTACCTGTACAACACCTTCGCCGAAGTTGACGCGCTCATCGACGCGCTGTACAAGGCGAAGAAGAAGTTTTCGGTCTAGTCAGCGATCTGCTGTCCATGCGATATATGCGACTGTTCGTAGGGACGCATTATGCAGTTTAAGAAAAGAACACGGTGTTAGTAGGGACGCCATACATGGCGTCCACTGCCTAATTTGCCAAAACGGACGAGATATATCTCGTCCCTACGATCTCCGTATTCATAAATTAAGTGCATTATTGCGTCCACTGGCGAACAAGGCAATTCGGTTGATCTTGTTTGTCAGAACCATCATGCCCCTCTGTTATAATAGAGGTATGACGTATGCAGGGCGAAGCACAGCGTTCGCCCCTTGAGAGGCTGTAATCATGGATGATCTGTATCGCGAGAATATTCTCGATCACGGGATGAATCCGCGTAACCGGGGCATATTGAATCCGGCGACCGTCGACCACGAGGCTCATAACCCGCTGTGTGGTGATCGCCTCCGCTTGACACTGCGTATTGATGAGAACAACCGTGTGACGGAAGTCGGTTGGGATGGGCAGGGCTGCGCGATCAGTCAGGCGTCCGCGTCGATGCTCGGCGAAGAAATTCTTGGCAAGACGCTGGACGAAATTCGCCAGATCAACAAGGAAGACATTTTTGAGATGCTCGGCATTCACCTGTCGCCTAATCGCATCAAGTGTGCGCTGTTGTCGCTGCAAGTGTTGAAGACTGGGCTGTATGGCGTCGCCGAATGGCGTAAATTCGAGGATGACTAAGTGAGCGTGACCATTGATTGGATTAGTGTAGCTGCGGTCAATGAGATTGCGCCGGGTGATCGCCTCGTCGTTGAAATCGGGCGTGACTGGGTGGTGATTTTCAATGTGGATGGACAGTTCTACGCGCTGGAAGATCGCTGTTCACATGAGGATGTGCCGCTCTCCGAAGGCGCGCTGAACGGGTGCGAGATCGAATGCCATAAACACGGCGCGACCTTCGACATCACCACTGGTCAGCATTTGAGTCCGCCTGCCGTCTCGCCCGTGAAGACGTTTCCCGTACGCGTCGACGGTGACCTCGTGCAAATCGGCAAGGTGAAACGCTAGAGCTATGCGGTGGTGGTGGAACCTCGTCCGCTTTGGCTTTCGCCTGCTCTATAACGAACTCGCCTTCACTTACGACCTCGTCAGTTGGATCGTTTCGCTCGGTGCGTGGCGCTGCTGGGTGCGCGCGTCGCTCCAACACATCCAGCCAGACGGCGTAATCCTCGAGCTGGCGCATGGCACAGGCAACCTCCAGCTTGATCTGCACGCCGCTGGTCGCGAAGCCATAGGCTACGACTTGTCACCTGCCATGGGGCAGATCGCCGTCCGAAAGCTGACCCGCGCAGGCATCCGTCCGCGTCTGGTGCGGGGCCAGGCACAAACGCTGCCGTTTCGCGCTGCCGCCTTCGCATCCGTGATCAGCACCTTTCCGACGGACTTCATCATTGCGCCAGAGACGCTGCGCGAAGTCTATCGTGTGCTGCAGCCGGGCGGACGCTTCGTCATGGTGCCAACGTCGCGCTTTACGGCTGGCGGCTTCGTCGCCAAGCTGATTGACGCGCTCTACGCCGCCACCGGTCAGCGTGAAGCCAGCGCCGAGCACCAATCGATCTGGATCGGCCTGCTCGAACCGCACGGTTTCGCCGTGCAGATTGTCGAAGCGGCATGTCCAAACAGCGCTGTTACGGTGATCATCGCGCAAAAAAGGGGCTAGAAATCATTTTTGCCCTATGCTATACTCCCCTCACTTCAACATGGTGGGCGTAGCTCAGTTGGTTAGAGCGCTTGTCTGTGGAACAAGAGGTCGAGGGTTCAAGTCCCTTCTCCCACCCTTCTGAAAACGCTTCGTGTACACGAAGCGTTTTTGTTTTTCTATACAGGGGTGATCATGGCTGATTACACTATCCGCCCGGCAACCGCCGCTGATCAGGTGACCATTCGTCGCCTCATCCGGCAGGAGCAGCTTGACCCCACCAGCACGCACTGGCAGCGTTTCCTCGTTGCTGAGATCGGCAGTCAGATCGTTGGCATCGGGCAAGTGAAAGAGTATCCCGGCTGTCAGGAACTAGGGAGTCTGATCACCCTGCGCGAGTATCGTGGGCTAGGCATTGCTTCCGCGTTGATCGCTGCGCTCGAAGCCAAGGCCGGACGACCATTATATCTCCTGTGCGCCAGCAAAATGGAACCCTACTACCAGCGCTTCGGCTATCAGACCATTGGCTGGATTGACGCGCCGACTGCACTCAAAATCAAACTTACGCCGACGTTTTTGTTCCGTTTGTTTGGCATACGCGTCCTCGTGATGCGCAAACTCTAGCGCCAGTCGTCCTCTGCACCGCGGAAAATCGGGTTGGTCACGGCGAGTAGATCGCCATCTGCCGCGCGGATTTCGACGGTGTACCAACGCCCGTCGGTGCGCTGCCACGCCCGCTGACCCTCGGACTCGATCATCTGTTCGTCCACAATCTCGCCATCTTGAATCAAGCGCAGACGCGCGCCTGCTTCAACCTGTGACCACACAAGGTCGAGTGTGAGCGCCTTACCTGCCAGTACATCACCCAGCATGACCCGCTCGCCGTGTTCGTTGGTCGCCGTGAATTCCAGCCGCGGCCCAGCGCTGACATAAGCATGTCCTTGCCTCAGTGCCGCGTAAATCGCCTGCTCGCTGAGCTCATCCGCATAGACCAGATTGAATCCGGGACGGGGATCGGTCAGCGGGGCATGGAGATCGGTGCCAACGGTAGCCGTCATCCGGTACGCTTCGTTGAGCCATTGGTACCAGAGCGCCAGTGCGCGCTCATTCCTGCCCATACCGCTCCACGACTCGTTCCAGATTTCGATGTGGCGTGCGCTGCCCGGACGCATATCAGTGAACTGCCAGTCGCAGCCCGTGCACCACGGGTCGCCGACACTGGTCGGATGCGCGATGATATACAGCGCTCCAGCGTCCATGACGCGCTGCGCCAGGTCGGGCATTGTCAGTCCGTTGAAACCCACGCGCCATTCCTGCCATTCGCGCACACCGAGCGCCAGAGCGTGCCCATAGTACGTCGTGAGTTCGACGCCGCCCATCGTGAGCACATCAGCGGCGCTCAGGCTGTCGAATTCGGCCAAGCCTGAGACCGTGTTGTGGTCAGTCAGCGTCACAAAGTCGAGGTGATAGTCACGGGCGTACTGCACCAACTCCGCCACTTCAAAGCGCGCGTCGGAGTGGAGCGAGTGAGCATGCAAGTCGCCGCGGTACCAACCACGACCCCGCGGGGCAGGGGGTGTCCGAGTGAAGGCGACTGCAGCCTCGTCAATCGGGGCGGCGCTCAACTCGACCTTGATGGAGTAGGTGATCACATCGGGTTCCAGCAGGCGATGCACATCGATCCACACGGTCCATTCCCCGGAGCTGATCGCTCGTGGCACATAGCCCGGCGAAGCCGTCATCTGCGTGAGCCGAATCGACTGATCGCGATTGTTGTGCCGGGTACCGCGCGCGCCCGCCGGATCGAACAGGCTGAGGCTAATCTGCGGCGGGGCAACGGCTTGGCTCTCACAGTCGTAGTCAAGCGTGATGCTGATCGCCGTCGTCCCGTCGGGTACGGCGAACGAGTGGGGTATGTGTGATTTATCGTGCTGGTGCGTTAGTGTGCCGTCGAACTGCATGTGCATAGCTGCCTCACTTGTGAATGCCGCGACGGGTGAGATAGAAGATGATAACAGCGGAATCCCCGAGTCTGTATTGGCAGTTTGCCGAACACAGGCATGGCGCTCGCCCGGCACCTACGGACGAGCCCAACGCCCACACTGCTGTCTACGGGATTGGCCCAAAGCGCCACACGCGCAGCGTTCCGTCCGCGCTGACGGAGGCCATGCGCGTGCCGTCTGGGCTGTAGGCGATGGCGTTCACCGTGTTGGTGTGCGCGCGCAGGGTCGCGGCAGCTTCGCCAGTTGTGACGTCCCACACGCGAATCACGCTGGCACTGACGCTCGGCAGGTTGTCATCGCCACCTGCTGTGGCCAACCGCGTTCCGTCGGGGTTGAACGTCAACGTGTGGATCGGATAGTCGGCGGTGAACGTCTGCTGCGCGTTGATATTGGCGGGATCGGTGACATCCCACAGCGTTACCTGCGTGCCGCTGGCGACGGCCAGCGGTGTTCCAACCGGGCTAAAGCTGACCAGAGCCGCGGCGTCGGTGCTTTGGCCGATTTCCGCGATAGTGGTCCCCGTCGCGTAGTCCACCAGCAGCAGACGACCCGTCGCTGTGCCTGCTGCCAGCAGGGCGCCGCCAAAATCCAATGACGTGATGGGGGATGGCGCTTCGATGCTGGTGAGCAACTCGCCGTTTGTCGCGTTCCATAAGTTGATTTGGGCAGGGGCAGCGGGATCAGCGGCGAGATGGCTTGAGGCGATTACGCTGCCATCCGGGCTGATGCCGACCGCATTAACACGCGTGGTTAGCGCCTCGGTGCGCATCTCAATTAGTGCGCCGCCGGTCGGGTCGGTTGGCAGCAGGCCGAGCGCGCCACCAGCACCGCCCGTCACGAGGTAGACGCCATTTGCCCCTGCCCATAGGTCCAGCGCAGTGACCGGCTGCGCGAAGGTCAGTTCCGTCGGCGTGAGGTCGAGATCGTCAGGTGTGTAGAGATAGATTGTGCCCGTGGCACCGCTCGCGGCTCCGGCGACCGCGATCCATCTCCCTGTCGGTGACCAGGCTAGCGCCGGGTAATACTGTCCGCGCACCGCCGAATATTCCCAGTTGCCCGGTGTACGGGTGGCGCGACCCACAGGCGTTGGCTGCGGTTGGGCGCGGCGCGAACCGCAGAAGGAGACGGCGTTGCTGTTGATTGCCGCGCGGTATTCGTAGATCTGACTGCCGAGCGTGAGGAAAATCGCAAACCCTCCCGTTTCGACCTGAGCATATTCGACGCCACGCACGGGACAGCCCATGCTCGCATCTGGGAAGACGCGCTCCTCCCAGTACCAGTTGACCAGCGCTCCTAATCGATAGTTTGTTCGCAGACGGGCGTTGAGATCATCCATGGCGATGTCCACTTCGGGAGGGTAACTGTCTTGCGCCCTAATCGCCGTGACCACAAGCAGCGTTAATGCACACAATAGGGCGATCCAGCGGTGCTTCATTCAGCCAGCTCCTTTCATTGTTACAAATTGTGTTTAGATTTCAGAATATTACACAGTTGGCTAAAAAGACGAACGCCCCGTCTGTGCAGGGCGTTCGGAGCATGGCTCTAGGATGGGGTGATGTGTATGACAGTTCACATTATACACCGGAGATGGTTAGTTGTCTTAGCCACCGCCTCGGCCATTACCGTTGCCATTGCCGCTGCCCCCCTGACCCGGCGCATTGCAGCTGTTGCCGGGGCAGTCATCGTGACCCGGGGCGTTGCAGCTGTTACCGGGACAGTCTGTTTGACCGGGAGCATTGCAGCTGTTGCCGGGGCACGGATTATTTTGATTGCCACCGTCTTGACTCGCCTCACCGCCGCCCGCTTGACTTGCCGGGGGCAGGGTGACGGGCTGCACGGGCGGAATTTCCCGGGGGAGGAGAGTCACCGGGAGACTCGCGATCTGTTCGGCAGTGAGCGCGCGTGGTATCTCCGGAACGCCATCCGGCAGGCCGTCATCACCGAGCGGCACCAGCACTTCGGTTCCGGCGATCGCGGTTTGCGTCACGCCGAAGGCTTCGACATTGGCGTGACCTTCGAGCATGGTGATAGTCATGTCGCCGTTGGGTTGAGCGCGCACATAGGCCGTTGATCCCAAGCTGATCTTCACTTCGTTAATCCACACGCTGATCTCCGCGACCCCTTCCGGCGTTTGGACGAGCACGCCGCTGTCTGGTACTTCGGAGCAGCTATCGGCGGCACTGGTTTCGAGATAGAAGGCTTGCATCGGCGCGAAGTATGCATTGGACGCTGTGACCACGCGCAGCGCCTCCAAATCGTCATCCATCTGTAGCGCCGCGGCGGAGACCCACCCGGTGAGGCCGGTCGCCTCTTGTTTGATGTAGATCCACGAGTTGTCGGCCAAGCGCCCCTGCGCTAGCGCGGTCGCACCGCTGTTCAGCGTGCCGAGGACGACCGCGTCGCCGTTGGGCGCGAAGCGGATATTCACATTGCGGCGCCCCGCCACCGACACTGGGAATTCGACGGGCACAGCGACCCGGTTTTCGACGGATACATCCCCAAAGAACAGCAATGTGAGCGGTTCGAGCGGTTGATTGAGCTGCGGCACGGCTGCGACCCGCATCAGCGATACGCCCCAGAGTTGATTGCCTGTATCGAGCGCACTCAGGCGCAGTGACCGCAGATCCGACAATTCGACCATATCGCCCGCGTGCTCAAAGTCGCCACGGTTGGCCGCGGGGAATAGCTCTGCTTCCAAACTGGCGTGGCCGTAACAGGCAAAATTGGTCTCGGTACCGTCGCAGGTTTCATGGGCAAGCTCAAGCGCGGTCGCAATGAATGCCGGGCACTCGCCTTCCTGAGTGAGTGCCGGGTAGAGCGCTGTGGTGAGCAGCAGGATGAACACCAAAAAGATCAGCCTACGCATAATCGATGGAACCTCATGATGACAAACTTGCTTACAGTGTACACCAGCATTGGTTAGACGTTGACGTTAGGGTCTAGTCAGAGGGGCGTGCATATTCATTATTGAAGAATCGCACGAATGGATCGAATGTCGCAGGCTAGGTGAAGATTACAGCGCGGGCATAGCTGCCGAACTGGCGCAGTTCCGCCTCATCCCACGCGACAGCAGGCTCGATTTCGGCGGTATAGGCGTAGAGGGCCTGCTGGATGAGAGGACGATAAGCGGCAGGGATATGCTCAAAGGCCCATGCCGCGCCTTCGGCTTTGGAGACGATCAATTTGGCTTGGTCATACGCCAGAACTCGGCACAAATTGAGCACGCTGTATACGGGGTTATAAGCGAGATTGTCGAGAATGTCGGCGGCGTCGGCGCGGATCGATGCCCAATAATCACCGTCGGGCACGTCGCCAAACACCTCGGCGATCGGTTCACCATACAGGCAGCGACCGCGCGCCTTAATGATTGTGAAATGCGCGGCGAGATCGGGATCGCGTGGATCCGCACCGTAATCGACGTCGCCTGCCACAAAGCGTTCATGCCAGTTCAACCCGTAATGGAATTGGAATGGGGTAGGATAGGTGAAGTGTGCGGCGTGTTCGCGCAGTACGATGCTGAATTCGAGACCCTTGGTCGGGGCCTCGGCAGCGAGCTGCAGCGTCAGCGCGATCAATGCTTCGCGGGTCTCTGGCGTCAACGGGTGCTCGATCACCAGCAAGAAATCGACATCGCTGGTGCGGTAGTTGAAGCACCCCAGCACCAGCGATCCATGCAGGTAAATGCCGACCAGATTAGCAGCGAGGACACGCCGGAAACCCGCCACGAGGTGGCCGAGGAGCGGTTGCACGGCGGCGGGATAGGTGTTCATGTTATTCTGGCGCTGACCAGATGCTGCTCAACGCGTAGACTTCCAGATGCTTGACGGTGATTTCGCCATTGTCTGCGAAGAACGACAGCCCATCCGCGGGCGGCTCGACAAACGTCTGCGCGGTAAGGGCGATCAGTCCGTCCTGCGCGAACACTTCGACCGATGATTCGTCCACGAAGATGTGCAAACGCAGGGTTTCGCCGTTCAGCTCCAGCGGCGCGCCGAACGCGGGAGTGAAACTGTAGATGGGGCCGGCGGAGGTGGTGTCTCCGCGCCCAATCAGCAAACTCGAACGCGCCGGATTATAGACGATGCGCGTGCCCGCTTCGTCGCTCCGGTGGACTCTTAATCCCCAGCGTTCGGCTGCGCCCGGTTCGATCTCCGCGATGATTTCCAGCGTGCGTCCGGCCACCTCGTCGATGACGTGTTCGGTGCTGGAAATCGTCAAATCATCCCATGTGCCGAGGGGCGTCCGCAGACTTTCGAGCGCGGCGACTGGGGCTTGTGCCAGTCGCGCGCCTTCCGCGGTGTTAACCAACCGTAGGGTGCGGGGCAGGGTGGTCGCGCCGCGCCACGTCGAGGTCGGGATGTTGTTGGCGTACGTCCAGTTGTTCAGCCAGCCGATGTAGATCCGTTCGCCGTTCGGCTCGTCATTCCACGTTGTCCCGGCGTAGTTGTCCGCGCCGTAGTCCAGCCACAGTGTTGTCCCCGTTGGGTTGTCGTTGGTGAACGTCTGCCCGTCGAAGTCGCCGATGAAGTACTGAATCCCGCTGCCACCCGCCGGGGCATACGCGCCCACACTGACCAGCAGCACCCATTTCGTCTCGCCATCCAGCTCCAGCGGGAAGATATCCGGCACTTCCCATGTCGCGACGACGTGCCCGGCGGCGAAACTGCTGGCGAACGTCCATTCCAGTAGATTGGGTGACGTATAGAACTGAGCTTCGCGCCCGGCGGCGATCACCATCACCCATTGGTTGCTCTCCGCGTGCCAGAAGACCTTCGGATCGCGGAAATCGGGCGTGGCCAGCGCGGGCATGATGGGGTTGCCGCCATATTTCGTCCATGTGCGCCCGCGGTCGGTGCTGTAAGCGACACCCTGCGTCTGCGTGTTGTACGAGTAGATGGCAACCATCGCGTTCGCACCAAACCCAGCCGTGTTGTTCACATCGATCACCGCGCTGCCGGAAAAGATCGTGCCGTTGTCATCCGGTTCCAGCGCAATGGGCAGGTTTTCCCAGTGGACGAGATCGGTCGAGACAGCATGACCCCAGTGCATCGGCCCCCAGATGACGTCGTACGGGTGATACTGGTAGAACAGGTGGTACTCCCCGTCGAAGTACACCAGCCCGTTCGGGTCATTCATCCATTTTTCGGGCGGGCTGAAGTGATACTGCGGACGGAACGTTTCTTGATAGACGGGAACGCTCGTTTGCATCGCGAACAATCCGATAATTGAAATGACGAGGACGATGACCGGGCCGAACATGAGCAGCCAGATTTTGGACATGTTTCCAACTCCATTCTGCCCGCTAGGGTCAAGCAGGTACAGGTGAGTTTTGGGCTCACCTGCACCGAGTTTAAGTTTTGGACCACATTATGGAGTAACGCGGGCAATTGCTCCATCTACCCAGCCGACGAACACACTATCGCCATCGGGGAGCAGGGTCAAAGCCGATTCGGCGGTCGCGAAGCGGTGTTCGCTCCATGATCGGCCACCGTCGGTCGATTGGCATAGTTGGTCAGGCAGCAGTACGGTCAGTGCCGCGCTGACATCCAGCGTTTGCACGGAACCACTCGCCTTGATCTGCGACCACGCCGTGCCGCCATCGGTCGAGGCATACAGACCGTGTTCTTCCGTCCCCGCGTAGATCGTCCCGTTCGCGCTGACGCCGAGCGCTAGCACCGGGGCGACATCCATCGGGAAAGGCAGTTCACGCCAGCCGCGACCGCCATTGATGCTGCGGAAGATGCCGCTCTCCGTGCCCACATAGACCGTGTGATCCTGCGCGAAGTTGGGCGAAAGCGCCAGCGCGTATACATTCAGATCCAGTAGGCTGAAATTCCACGGCACCCACGAGTCGCCGCGATCAGTCGAAACGAACACGCCGTCTTCAGCCGTACCTGCGAACACCGTGCCATCTTCGGCGAAGTTCGGCGAGACCGCCAGCGCGACGATGAGCGGCGGCGGCGTGACTAAGCCGCTGATGTGCCATGTGTCGCCCGCATCAGTTGAGCGTAGGACCGCGCCTTTCGTGCCGACGAATACGGTTCGGTCGAATGTGGCGACGGCCGTCGCCGCGAGGCTTTCATCCAGTTTTGCGAAGGTGTTCTGCCACGTCGATCCGCCGTCGGTCGAACGATACAGTCCGGAAGCGCGGGCGGCATAGAGTGTCGAACCGGAACGGGCCAGCGCGGTCACCGCGTCGGTAGTGAGATTCGTTTGCAGGGTCATCCCGGTTCGCCTACCATTTCTGGTCGTGACAGATGCACC
Source organism: Anaerolineae bacterium (assembly GCA_041916315.1). Taxonomy (GTDB): domain Bacteria; phylum Chloroflexota; class Anaerolineae; order Aggregatilineales; family Phototrophicaceae; genus Flexifilum. The sequence continues at coordinate 14,254 of JAYRZU010000055.1, read as the reverse complement.
ACCGAATCGATGGTGAGCGCCAACGCCGCTGTGCTGATCGCGTTTCGCAGTCCTGCCTTCAGCACGGACACGCTGTCCACGATGCCCGCGGCCCGCGCGTCGACGACCTGCTCCGTCATCACATCGTAAGCGGCGTTGACATCGGCATACAGCAATCGTCCCAGGATGTCGCCAGGGTCGCAGCCCGCATTCTGGAAGATGGTGCGCGCCGGGGCTTCGAGCGCTTCCAGCAGTACCCGGTACGCCGCGCGTTCGTCCGCGTCTTGTCCGGGCTGATTCATCAGCACCTGGCGACAGTTGAGCAGCGCGATCCCGCCGCCGGGTACGACACCTTCTTCTAGCGCCGCGCGAAGCGCCAGTGCCGTACGTTCGGCCAGCGCTTTACGCATCTTAATTTCGGGTTCGGAGTAGCCGCCGAGCCACAGCGTGAGCGACCCGCCCAGCAGCGCGCCGATCCGGTCGTGCAGCTTCTTGCGGTCGTCTACATCCAAGACTTTACGCGCGCGGGTTTTCAGCTTCTGCACGTGGGTGCGCAGCCTGCGCGGATCGCCGCGCCCGCCGACGAACCCGAACTCGTGGATGCTTGCCCAGAAACGGCGTACCGCGCCGAAATCACGCGCGCTGATGTGCTCGAATGTCGCTCCGGTCACAGACAGGATCGGCGTTGCGCCCGTCATCAAGCTCAAGTCGTCCAGTGCGGCCATGCGATCATCCGCGTTCAGACCCGGCAGCTTGACTGCGGTCACTGGGAAGCGGTTGAGGCGGTTGTGCGCGTGCAGCAGCGACACGGCTTTTTCGGATAAATCCCGGGCGACGATCACGAGTGCGCTGACATTGGCCGAGTTCGCCGCCTGTAACACGGGAAACAGCGCCTGATACTCGGTGACCGTGTGGTCACACAGGAAGATCGCCGCATTTTCGAGACGCAGCGTGGCTTCCGCGTCTTCTGGCAGCAGCGACCGCGCCACCGCGCCCGCGTAGAAATGGCTGCCTTCAACATATTCCTTCAGCAGGCGGCGGCCATAGCCTTCGCGCAGCGCCAAGCGCCCGTACTCGCCGAGCAGGTCAAAACTTTCACCCATGAAATCGGCGAGTTCGGCGTCATGACACAGCGAGCGCGCCATATTCGTCAGTGCCGCCCGGCCTTCCAGCGGAAAAGTCATCCTATCGATGGCGTCGAGCAGTTGGGGCAGGGCGCGTTCCAGATGCTTCCGGAACTGCATGGCATTCCCGCCCGCGGCGACATACTTCAGTCCACCATTGAAGATCGCCTCGAACAGCACCGCGGTTGTTGCCGTGCCATCCCCAAGCCGCTCATGCTGGCGGATGAGCATCGAGCGCACCAACATCGCGCCCACATCCGCGTCCCGGTCTTGGAGTTCGATGATGCGCCGCGCGATGACGCCGGCATCTTCGATAAACTCCGGGAGCGGTTTGGTATCGTACAAGTGATCGATGACAACGCCGCCCCCCAATGGCCCGAGCGTGGGGCGAATGGCGCTCACCATCTGGTGAATGCCGCGCTGTAAACAGTGATGCACCTGCGGTTGAAACAGAACTCCCGGTTTCTGCTTGCCTTTCATCATTAGCCCTTAACGCCACCCATCATCAACCCCTCGACGAGATACCGCTGTCCGAGGATGTAGATGATGATTACGGGGATGGTCGACAGCACGATACCCGCCAGCACGACCGAAATACTGCCGGTCGCCATGTACCCTTGCAAATCGACGATGCCGAGCGTGATGGGGAAGCGTTCTTTCGTGCTCATGAAGATCAGCGGTGTGAAATAGTCATTCCATTTGGCGTTGAACGTCAGCACCGCGAGGATCGCCATGCCTGGCGAGGCCAGCGGGAAGTAAATCTTGGTGAAGATCTGCCACTGGTTCGCGCCTTCGACGATGGCCGCTTCTTCGAAGTCATCAGGGATGCCCATGAAGTATTGGCGCAGTAGGAAGGTGCCGAACGCGGTCGCCAACCCGGGGAAGATCAGCGCGCCCAGCGTGTCGTTGAGGTGCAGCACGCGCGAAATTACGATGAACACCGGGATGATCGTCGCCTGACCGGGAATCATCATCGTCGCCAGCACAATCCAGAACAGGATGTTGCGCCCGGGGAACTTCAAACGCCCGAACGCATACCCCGCGAGTGAGGCGGTCAACAATTGCCCGAACACGACCGAGAGCGTGATGAAAAAGCTGTTCGCCATCTGCTGCCAGAAGGGGATCTCTTCAAACACGCGGTTATAGTTGGTGAAATCCATGTCCACCGGAATCCATTCCGGCGGCAGGTTGAATGACTGCGCGGGTGTGCGCAGCGAGGTCGACACGACCCACAGAAACGGCATGAGCGTGAGCAGCGCGATGAAGATCAGGAACGCCCACGAGACTGCCCGCCCCAACCGCTTTTGATACCACGCAAAGTTCCGCCGCGAGGCCGGGCGCTGCGCTGACGCCGACATGACATTGGTCGAAGCCATGATGTTGTTCGCTCCTATTCCTCGTTAGCGGTAGAAAACCCACTTCTTGCTGAGATAGAACTGCACGCCCGTCACGCCGAGGATGACGATGAACAGCGAGAGCGCAATCGCCGACGCGTACCCGAATTCCAGATTACCGAAGCCGGATTCATACATCAGCATCACGACGGTGCGGCTCGCATCGCCGGGACCACCGCGCGTCATAATAAACGGTTCGTCGAAGAACTGGAGCATCTTGATGATGTCGGTCACCGTGGCAAACAGGATCGTCGGGCTGAGCAGGGGCAGTACAATGCGGAAGATCCGCCGCAGACCGCTCGCGCCATCGACTTCCGCCGCTTCAAGGACTTCGGTCGGCAGGTTGGCGATGCCGCCGAGATAGATGATGAATGTGAAGCCGAGGTTACGCCACACGGTCGTCAGCGAAATGGCGATTAACACCACGTCGCTGGAGGTCAACCATTTGATTTTGTCGATGCCGAAGAAGCCAAGGTAGTAGTTGATGACGCCAAAGTCGTAGTGGAACAGGTAGCCGAGCGTGACGGCGGTCGCCGCGCCGGAGAGCAGCACAGGGAGGAAATAGGCGGTGCGGAAGAAGGTTGAGATGAAACGATTGCCTATTTTGTGCACCAGCATCGCCAGCGTGAAGGCCAGCACTTCCAGCAGGCTGACCGTCATCACGACGAGGATCGCCGTGTTACGGTAGCCGACGAGCACGCGGGCATCGGCAAACAGACGTTCAAAATTGTCAAAACCAATAAATTCCGGCGCTCTAAAAACATTCCATTTATAGAAACTGAGAGCCAGCGAGCCGATCATCGGGCCAATGATGAAGATAATCAATCCGATAATCGTCGGCAGCAAAAAGAGATAGCCGAGGATTGCACGTTGGCGCTTGATGCCGCTTAACGTGTCTGCCGCCAACCAGCGCCCAATGAAGTTGCGGCGCGGCGGTTCAGAATATGTTGCGGTCTTGGAAACCATACCCCACCTCGAAATAATCAGGCTGGGGGACTCAGATGAGTCCCCCAACAGTTACTGGAGTTGTAAACGCTTAGGCGTTGCGCGCGTACAGAGCTTCGAGTTCCGCCTGCATACCATCCAGCGCGGCCTGCGGGGTCATTTCGCCGCTGGTCGCGAGGCTGGTGAAGCGGGTGTAGATGTTGGTCATTTCAATCGAGAAGACCGGGGCGGGGATCGGCGCGGTGTCCGGGCGCTGATCCAGCGCGTCATAGAACACGTGCCAGTTTTCCATACCCGTCTGGCCCCAGTATTCGGCGGTGTTCATCGAACGGCGCACGGGCGTCGTCGAGGCATTCGCCATCCACGGGATCAGCAGCATGACTTCGGTCTGGCTGTTGAACTTGACGAATTCCCACGCCTGATCTTCGCCGCCGCCGCCATTAAGGATCCACGCGCCGCCGGTGCCGAACTGGTGGCGCTGCGACTTCCACATCGGCCAGTACTGCACTTCGAACGAACCGGGTTCCATGCCTGCCGCATTGAGCGCACCTGCCCAGAAGCCGCCCGCGATCGTCATGGCGAGCTTGTTGCTGGTGAAGAAGCCTTGCAGCCGGTCGCCACCACCGATTTCGACGGCGGGGGTAAGACCGTCATTGGTCAGGCCGACCACGAATTCGAGCGCTTCAACCATCGCGGGGTTGTTCGCTTGCGGGGCGGGCCAGCGCCAGCCACCACCACGGCCTTCGGCCAGGGGTTGATCGGCATAGAAGGTCGACCAAATCGCTTCGCCACCGGGCGCGCGTTCTTCGGTCAGCAGGTTGGTGTCATTGACGAAGAACCAGGGCGTCCAACTGCCCCACAGGCGGTTCGTCCAGCCATAGCCGAAGCTGTCGCCGTCCGGGCCGATGCCAGTTGTCGCCTGCGCGATGGCGAGGAAGTCATCCTTCGTCCAATCTTCGCCAGGGACTTCGATGCCCGCTTCTTCCAGCAGGGATTTGTTGAAATAAATGTGCGCGGCATTGAAGTCACGCGGGAGCTGGTACAGATCGCCTTCGTACATCATGCCTTCGACGAGAGTCGGGCTGACATCGGCGAAGTATTCGGCCATTTCGTCGGCATCCGCCAGCGCGCGTTCGGTCAGCGGCATCGCCAGACCTTCACCGGCGTAGAGCTGCGTCGCTTCTGTGGCCGCGTAGCCGATGTTCACCGGCGTACCGGCGGCGAGCTGCGCCAGAATCTTGCTGGCGACTTCGGCGTGGTCGACGCCGGTGACGTTCACGAATTCAATGGTGACGTTCGGGAACAGTTCGTTGAACGCATCAACGACGGCCTGGTACGATTCAGCATTTTCCTGGAACCGCAGGGTAACGGTGTCCTGACCGGCAGGGCGGGCGAAAACCTTGACCAGCGGTGCAGCGGCGACACCGGCGGCGGCAGCGCTCACACCAATCATCTTGAGTAAATCACGACGGCTAATCTTCTCAGCCATTTTTGGACTCCTTAAATAAGAAAAACGACTAGAGGCAAAGCTTCACGATATGAGCGTCGACGTCCCAATGTTTTTCCTTTTTTTGATCTCCCAAGACCTTATTTACTGGCTCAATTGCCAGATTGACGGCATTTCCCACACATCCACTGTGCCGCTGCCGCTGAGCCGGACGGAGCAATCCCCGGCGGCGCTTGGATACACGCGGTGCGTGCTGCTCGTGATCTCGTCGACGATGATTTCGACCACCGAACCATCGACCAGTACGCGCAGATTGAGCGCAGCCGCAGCACTGTGCGGCACGTCCTTGACGTGCGTTAGCGGCGCGCCATCGACCCCGCGCACGGTCTGCGTGATGACCAGTTGCTGCGCGGCGGCGTCATAGCGAATGTCGATCTGTTCCTGTGTAGCGGACGAGTACACGAAGCTGACTCCGCTGTTTCCGTCCACGGCGATCTGCGCCTCAATGTCAACAGCTGCGCTGCTCACATTCACAGTACCCGCCGCGGTCAACTGCTGGTGATGCCCGCGAATCGCCTTCAGTTCAGGGACAGGTACCATGTGGAGGCGGTGCTGCGCATCAAGCGTCAGTACGCGCGGAATCGACTGCGCACCTGACCACCCGGCGCGGGTCATCTCAGCGCCCGACCGTTCCTCGCGCAGCCACCCGAAGAGCACGCGGCGGTCCTGTTCATCTAGCGTCGAGAGGGGAGCGTATAACACTGCATGATCGAGCACGCCCCGGTAGACGGGCGTGAAGCGCTGATTTTCGTAGCTGCCCACGACATAAATTACGGTACCGGTGGCGCGGCCGTCGTGCATCGAGATGATCAGCACCCATTCATCGCCTAACTTGAAGAAATTCGGGCATTCCCAAATCACGCCGTCTTGCTTGATATCGCCCTTGAGCAGGGGATGCAGATATTCCCAGTGGAGCAGATCCGCTGAGCGATAGAGGAAGATGACTCCACCGACATCTTGAATGCGCGAGCCGACCACCATATACCACGTGTCGCCCTCTTTCCACACGAACGGATCGCGGAAGTCACGCGTTTGACCCGCTTCTGTCGGTACGTCGTGAATCACGGGGTTATTCGGATGCTTCGTCCATGTGGTCAGCCCATCGGCGCTCGTCGCAATGGCCTGCGTTTGCACGGTGCACTGTTCGGCTGTCGCCGTGTAAAAGATGGTCGGCACGCCGTTATTGTTCACCATGCAGCCGGAGAAAATCCCTGCCTCGTCGTATGTGTCGGGCGTCGGGGCGATCGCAACTGGGAGATCCGTCCAGTGGATCAGATCCGGACTGACTGCGTGACCCCAATGCATGTTGCCCCAGGTCGCGCCAAAGGGATTGTATTGGTAAAAGAGGTGGTATTGACCTGCCCACTGTATGAAGCCATTGGGGTCATTCATCCAATTGGACGGCGGCAAGAAATGAAACCGGGGGCGGTGGATATCAGTCGCCAGTTGCTGGCGCTTGGTCGCTGCCTGATCAACGAAAGAACGCGCAATATCGGTCAAGATCATCTCACCAATCTATGTTTTGGGATCGATCCCAATTACAATCTCTTTAAAAACTGACCGAAAGGAACCATGCTTCCCCGTCGATCACAGCTATAATTAACGCCAGCAATCCGCTATACTGTTTGCGTGGGATCGATCACATGCACACGACAATAACATAAGTTTGTGAAATTGCAAGAGGTCTCAATTAAACTATAATTGCGCAACGACGTTGCGTGGACTAAATCGTTTTGGGCTGACTAGAGGTTGCACTTCATGACGCAAAAACCAACGATTGAAGACATTGCTCGCCTTGCTGAAGTCAGCCGTGGGACCGTATCGCGCGTGCTGAACAACCATCCCGCCGTCAGTGATGACACCCGCGCCCGCGTCCTCGACGTAATCGAGCGGCTCAACTACAGCCCGAACTACAGCGCCCGTCATATGCGCACCGAAACCTCGAATATGGTTGGCTTTGAGACCGACGAAGTCAGCACAACCCCCTATGCCGTCGACATCATTCGCGGCGCGCAGGAGACCTTGCGCCAGAATGGGAAAGTGCTGCTCGTCATCAGCGCTGGGTATGACTTTGAGACGACGCAGTCCTCGCTCGAAGTACTGATCGAACGCCGCGTCGAAGGCATCATCTATGCGACCATGTTCCACCGTGAAGTCGAACTGCCACCGCAGATGTCGCGCTTGCCGACCGTGCTCGCTAACTGTTATGCCAAAGATCGCAATTTGCCGTCGGTGGTGCCAGACGAGTTTTCCGGTGGCTATAATGCCGCGCGCGCGCTGCTGGAGCAGGGGCATAAACGGATCGCCTTCATCAACCTGAACCGCGCCTATGGCACGCCGATTGCGCCCACGCCCGCCGCGGAAGGACGGCTCAAAGGTTTTCTCCGCGCGCATGAAGACTATGGCCTCCACTTTGATGAATCGCTGCTGATCTACACCGATCAGCGCCCGCAGACCAATCACGCTATCACGCTGGAGCTGATGGGACGTTCCCAACCACCGACGGCGATCTTCTGCGGCAATGATCGCACCGCCGTCGGGTGCTATAACGGCTTGATGTCGCTGGGGCTGCGCATTCCTGACGATGTGGCGGTCGTCGGTTTCGACAATCAGCCGGACATCTGCGAGGCCATGTACCCGCGCCTGACCAGCGTGCAGCTCCCGCACTACGCGATGGGGCGGTGGGCGGCTGAGTATCTGCTGGCCGCTCACAACGGGTCGTCCACGCCCGTGCAGCATCAGATCGAATGTGCGTTGGTTCCCCGCCAGTCGATCTAAGCTGAACACGCTACAATAGACGCAAAACTGGAATAGAGGCTCTTGATGAAACGACTCGCCTTGATCGTCGGCTTGCTGCTCGTATTGAGCGGGCAGGTCTATGCCCAAGAGGTGCCCGCGCGCTGGCAGTTGCCCGCGGGCACATGGAATCAGATCGCACTTGGCGGCGAAACCACCTGTGGACATGGCGCACCTTACAGCTTTTACTACCGCGAAGGCCCCGGCGAAGACCTGCTGATCAATTTCCAAGGGGGGGGCATGTGCTGGAACGCGCAGACCTGCAACGTCTCCACCACCACCTTCGACGACTCGATCAACCCCGGTGACCCGAGCGATAACCCGGCGCTGTTCCCAGTGGGCATCACTGACTTCAGTAACCCGGAGAACCCATTCCTCAACTACGATATGGTGTATGTCAACTACTGTACCGGCGACTTTCACACTGGGAACGCCGTCGTCGGCTACAACTTCGAGGGGAATTACTTTGAGACGCGGCACAAAGGGGTCGTGAATGCCTCTGCGGTGCTGAATTGGGTGTACAACAACTTTCCCAATCCGGATTCTATCTTTGTGACTGGGTGCAGTGCGGGATCAGTTGGCGCGGCCTACTGGGCGAGCGACATTATGACACACTACCCGGGCGAACGCGCCGCCTTACTCGGCGATTCTGGCGGCGGCTGGCGTGGACTCGGCGCGGCGTGGACGCTGTGGGGCACGAACTACAATGGCATCACCGGGAACAACTTGAGCATCGAAACCTTTTATAGCTCGACGGCGCGCAGTTTTCCGAACAGCCGGGTCGCGCAGTACAACACCGCCTGGGACGAAACGCAGTCATTTTTCAACTTTGTCGGGTTCAGCGCGGTCGGTTACCGCGAGGCGCTGCGCCTGAACCTGCGCGACATCGCCAATCGCGCACGCAATTTCCGGTCGTATACGCAGGGCGGTGACTTACACTGCATGATCCCCCGCAGCGAATTCTATACGTATTCGGTTAACGGCGTGCGCCTGCGCGACTGGGTCGCGGACATCGCCGCAGGGCGCAATTTCAACACCGTCACCTGCACCAATTGCGATGCCCCCGGATTCGTCGGGCAGTAGGTTGGACCCATCCGTCATTCCCCTCTCCTTTAGGAGAGGGGTTAGGGGTGAGGTTGATCTTTACCGCGCTTCGCCGCACACGCGCCACGCGCCATTTTCCTGACTCATCGCGTACGCGCCGAGTTCCCACTGGCGGAATTCACCGTTGTACTCGGTCTGGATTTGGCCATCGCACTGCACGGTCGCGTTGGCGCCGCTCTGTGAAGCCGTATAGCACGCCACGTTGAGCAGTTCCGCGCGCATTGCCCGGAATGACTGCGATTGCAGCAGCGCCTGCGAGTCCCAGCTTGCGCACGCGAGCGCTTGCATGCGCGCGCCATCCGCGACCAGCCGCGCCAGCAGATACTCATACATGACCTGATCCGGCGTCATGCCTGCGCCCATCACGGATACGGCGGGCGCGGCACTGGCATCTGGTAGATCTGCGCACGGTCCCAGCGTCGTCACTGCGTCCGCTTCCACCCAACCACCACCAAAGGCTTCGGTCAGGTGATACCAACCATCGCCGCTTGTTTCAATCACGGGATAGCTGCCGCCCCCGTTCAGGTTCGCGCCCACAGTAGCATTGATGTCCGGTTCAGCGAATGCTGCCACGGATCCGTTGATGAGGCAGACACCCGGCGCAATCCCTAGGTTGTCGAGCAGGGCGAGTGACGGGAACGGCGCGAAGATATCAGACGCCGGATCGCTGCCGTCATTCACCCATGCGACCACATCACTGGGGTTTAGCGCCTGCCGATTCTCACCTGTACCGACCGCCGTTTCGCCTGCGAGTACGTATGTCGTGAAGCCCAACGGCCCCACACTGAGGTACAGCGTGCCATTGGTATTCGCCAACTCAAAACCGTTGACCGTCAGCCGCTGCGGCGCGTCGCCGCTCGTGGTGATAAGCGCGCCCGTTTGCGCGCAGGCTGTCTCAGCGGGTTCGAGCGTCAGCCCATAGCCGATCACACCGCCAGTCGCACCCTGGTCAACGATGGGCAGCGTATCGAGCGCCGGATCGACGACGACTAGGCTTTTGGCGACCCAAGCGACCGTGCCGTCTTCCAACTGTACGCGCAGCCAGGCGCCATCCGCGCTCTGACCATCGGCCGTCAAGCGGTCGTCAAAGCGGAAGAAACCCACTTGATCGAAATTGGAGCCCGGACCGCTGCGCAAATTGACGTTGTACCCGGCCGCATTGCCGATCTCTACGCCTGCGCTGGCGATTTCGCCCTGTTCGAACGTGGTCAGCTGCGCGCCGATGAGGATCACGGTCAGCGTGTCGCTCAAGCGCAGCACCTGCGGTTCGGTGGCGTTGAGAGCTTCTTCGAGCGGCACGCTGGTGCCGTCCGCCATACACGCGGTGCCGGTCGCACTTTCAGAGCACGCGCTGACCAGCAGCGGCACATCGCAAGTTTCCTGCGCGACGGCCGCGCTGATGGCTAGTGTGGCCAGCAGGGCATAGGTCAGCCAGCGGAGGATAGAAAAACGCTTGAGCATAGTTATCCCTCACTCGGTAGCAGTTCAAGTTCAGTGAGCAGCGCGTCGAGCGCCTGCAACGTGACCAGATTGCGCACGGTATAGCCCGCTGTCAGACCGCTTTCGGTGAACGTCGCCGCATTGTCCGGCGCTTCTGGTGACGTCAGGTGCAGCGTATCCTTCAGGTCGACACCATAATTCGGCATGGGTTCGAGCGCAACCAGCAGATTAATCACGGGGAGATCGTAATCGGTCGCGATCTTCAGAATAATCTGGTTGAAGGTGGCGCTCAGTTCCGGCGCTTCCGGTCGAATCGGCATCGTATAGAGAATGGGTACGACATCCGCGTTGACCGTCTCGATCACCACCAACCGCATGAAGTAGTCGAACAGAGTCGCGTCGAAGGCCATCACGTCGTTCGTGCCGAACATGATCAGCGCGAAGGCGGCATTCGATTCGCGGTACTCACAGGCGAGCGGCGTTTCGTTCGGTTGGCACACGTCGGCAATCGCCCACGTTGTGTCCAACGCGCTGGCGGTCGAAAAGCCGAGGGCATTGGCATAGTTCTCACGATTGAACGCATTCACTTCTTCCACCGCGAAGAAATCCACCACGCCCTGCATCTCGGTATACTCGCCGAGGTCGTACTCACCGTTTCCAAAATCCACGAGGAAGTGTTCCGACGCCGTCATCGAGTCGCCGACTTTCGAGAAGACATGCGGGTCGCGCGGCACATCGAGCGCTTGCCCAGCCTCGAAAATGGCGCGGGCACGTTCCGTCAGCACAGGCAGCAGCGGGAAAGCTGCTGGATCGATGCCTTCCAGAGCGGCGGGGTCAAAGTCGCCGAGCTCAGGCGGCGTGATCGGCTCTTGCGCAGATAAGCTCACGGCGCTGAGCAGGAATAGGCCAGCGACCAGGATCGCCAAAAATCGTTGTTTCAGCATAGATGCAGTTCTTCTCCCAGCCAGAAAACGCGTCCATTATAGCGTATTCGCCGAGCGTCCGAACACTAGGCAGGTCTGGAGGTTTACCCTATAATGGGCGCGAATGTGTCAGCTTGACGGGATCATAGTTATGCTTAAACAGCGATTTGGGCTTTTCGTCATTGTGCTGCTGGTGTTGGTGAGTAGTTCGCTGGTCGGCGCGCAGGATGTGATTCGCGGTACGACGAGCGGACAGGTTTTAAACGTCCGTGAACTGCCTGACCGGGGCAGCGCGGCGCTCGCCCAGTTCCCTCCTCACACCGAATTCATCGTTGAAAGCCGCAACGAGGCCGCCGATTGGCTGCTCGTGACCGCTCCCGCGCTCAACCTGCGCGGCTGGATCGCGATCGGCTTTGTCACGTTCGAGCGCGAAGTGCGCGTGAGTCAGGAAATTCCCGTGTCGACCGAGCAGGTCAACACGACGACCATGAATGCGAATGGCGCGCCCGCGGGCGGTGAGGCCGCTCCGGTCGCCATCATCCCGGACAACATCGATTATCCTGCCGTTTACATGCCGGACGCAGTGTGGCGCAACGTGCGCAACATCTGGGCGCGTGGTCGCCAGCTTGGCAACGACCCGTGGGTGCTGATGAAGGTCGGCGAGAGCAACACCGCGGGCACGGTTTACCTATGCAACTTCGAATGGCGCGCCTATGACCTCGGCACGTACACCCATCTACAGGGTATCGTCGACGGTTTCAGTGCGACGGGCTCGTTCTGCCGCGTGAATGCCTCCGCGCAGAACGGTTTCGCGACCGTCAACGCGCTCGATCCGATGTTCGCCCCCGCCGACATCTGCCAGCCGAACGAATCGCCGTTGGTCTGCGAAGTGCGCCGCTCGCGTGCGTCGTTCGCCTTCATCTACATCGGTCTAGCGGATACAGGTATCCTCACGCCAGCCGAATACAACGCCAATCTGCGCGAGATCGTGCGCTATCTCGGCGATAACGGTGTGGTGCCGATCTTGGGCACGTGGCCGACTGCGGACAGCTTCAACACCAACAACCGTCCGCAGCTCTTCAACGAAGAAATCCGCGATGTGGCGCGTGCGCTGAATGTGCCGCTCCTCGACTTCCGCGCGGCGCTGTTCAACTACGACAATCACGGTACCGGTCCGGATGGCTATCACCTGTCGGTGCGTGACACCACACGCAGCGAATTCGGCGGCGACGAGCTCACCTATGGGCGCACCTACCGCGAACTGCAGTCGCTGCAAATTCTTTACGATATCATGTCCGCTTTGAATTAACGGACGGCGTCTATTCTCTCATGAGTTGCCTCCGTCCCGCCGGAGTGCGTGCGCTGATCAGTGCTGGCCTCACCGCCGCGCTGATCAGTGCCTGTACGCTGGCGCAGCCTACCCCAACGCCCACACCCACCCTCACACCGACGCTTGAACCGAGCTCTACTCCCACGCCTACGGTCGTCCCGACTGAAACGCCCATCCCTTCGCCGACGCCCATCGTCGCATTGATTCCGCGGGATCTCGCGGTTTCGGGCGACATGGTGTACGTGCGCAACGAACCGGATCTGCTCGCACCGGTTACGCGCACCGTGAATGTGGTCGCGCCGTGGTCAGCCATTGGGCGCACGGGAGACAACCAATGGCTGCAGGTTCGCTTCGACGATGGGTTTGTCGGCTGGTTGGTGTATCTGCCGGATGCGCACACCGTTGCGCTCGAGTCGCTGGCTGTGACGGGTGAATCACGTCTGTATGAGCGTGTCGCCTTGGTGTCGTCGGCTGCGCTCCAGTTCTATGTGGAGGCGGGCGACGCTGTACAGGACACGCTCAATCAGTTGTCCGCGCTGCGTATTGACGCACGCACCAGTGACAACGCGTGGCTGCACGGCACGGATCAACAGGGACGGACGGGGTGGGTAGCTGCCGACGGCGTGCAGCTCATCTTTGAAATCGCCTCATTGGATATCCGCGATGTTGTGATCAACGCGGTGCCGGAGATGAACGCTCGCGTCGAACTCGAATCGGGCGGACTGCGCCTCCGGCAAGCGCCCAACGTTGATGCGACTGTACTGCTCAATCTCATGGCGGGCACACAACTCGCGGTGACTGAGCGTACGACCGATAATGCGTGGCTGCTCGTCCAGCTTAGGGAAGGTTATCGCGGGTGGGTGTCGGCGCAGTACGTCGAACTCATGGATATCACGCTTGACGCGGTGACGGCCAACCCCAATCCGCAGCCTGTCGCGTATTTCACGCCGCCGACGCCTGCCAACGCGCCCGCCGTCACCATGATCGGTGGGGGTGCGCGCAGCATCTTTGAGACGGGGCGGCAGCTGGGCAATCGTGCCAATGTCTTCACGACCGTCGGCGACAGCCTGACCGACACGCCCAACTTTCTACGCCAAATCGTGAACGGGTACGATCTCGGTCAGTACGGTTACCTGCTGCCGGTCATCAGTTACTTCAATGTTGACACCGGGCAGGGAAATGCATTCCTCCGCCGCTCGATCTCGGCCAAGGCGGGTTGGAGCACCTTTAGCGTCGTGGTAGAGGCGCGCCCGGAATTGTCGGGTACGTGCAATCCCGGCGAACTTGCGCTGGATTGTGAGTATCGGCTCACGCGGCCAGCGTACGCCATTGTCATGATTGGCACGAACGACGCGCCCGCTTTTCCGGCGGATGCGTATCGCGCCAATATGACGCGCATCATCGAGATCAGTATCGCGCACGGCGTTGTACCCATTTTGAGCACGCTGCCGCCGCGCACCCAGTACAATGACCGCATTCTCGAATACAACGCGGTCATCACCCAGCTCGCACAGCTTTACGGGTTGCCGATCACGGATCTCTATACCGCGCTGCTGCCGCTGCCGAATCAGGGTTTGAGCGCGGACGGCATCCACTTGTCAGAACCACCCGGCGCGCCTACTTCTACACTAATCTTCAACTCGGCGAATCTCGCCTACGGTACGACGATGCGCAACCTCACCGTCTTGCAGGCGCTGGCCGCCGTGCAGGCG
>JAYRZU010000054.1:0-41591 GCA_041916315.1 Anaerolineae bacterium | reverse complement strand
GGCGCGGCGGCTGGACAACTCCGCGATTGGCCGCGCGTGGACGGCGATCCGGGAAGATGAAGTCGCGGCGATTGCGATGGGCGTGCCGCTGGTGCGGATGAAGCTGCTGGCATTTGCGACAGGCGCGTCGTTCGCCGGTGCGATTGGCGTGTTGTACGCGGCTAAGCAGACGTTTGTCAGCCCAGAGAGCTTCAGCCTCATTCAGTCGATCAGTATTCTGGCGATGGTCATCGTCGGCGGCATGGGCGGGATTCGCGGCGTGCTCCTCGGTTCGATCATCGTGACACTGCTCAATCTGCAAGTGCTCAAGAATATGTCGCTGCAGCTCAACGCGCTGCGCAACATCGACTATGTCGTGCCGCTCATCAACTTCCATATCAAAGACTGGCCGACGCAGCTTGAGCCCGCCAAGTATGAACGATTGGTGTTCGGTTTGCTGTTGATTCTGATGATGCTGTTCCGTCCGGCGGGCCTGCTGCCCGAACCACGGCGCAAAATGGAGCTGGATGAGAAACGGCGCACCAAAACGATGGAAACGCCGATCATCAAGAGCTCTGAACCTGCTTCCGGAGGCGACTAGACCATGCTGCTTGAAGTCAACAAGCTCGTCAAATCCTTTGGCGGCATCCGCGCGGTGCGCGACGTGAGCATCACGATTCCCGAGGGCAGCATCTGCTCGATTATTGGACCGAACGGCGCGGGCAAAACCACACTGTTCAACCTGCTGACGGGCATCTATAAGCCAGATTCGGGCACGATCATGTTCAACGGTCGCTCGCTGATCGGGCTGCGTCCTGATCAGGTCAACGCGGCGGGCGTCGCGCGCACGTTCCAGAGCATTCGGTTATTCGGGAATATGTCCGTGCTGGAAAACGTGATGGTCGGAATGCATTCACGGCTTGACGTGTCCCTGCGCAAGACGCTGCTACGCACCCGGAGTTTCTCGAAACAGGAAGACCATGTGCGCGAGTATTCGCGTGAGCTCCTGCAGTTTGTCGGACTGGCGGGCAAAGGCGATGAACTCGCCCGCAACCTGCCTTATGGCGACCAGCGCCGCGTCGAGATTGCGCGCGCGCTCGCGAGTGATCCCAAGCTGATCCTGTTGGATGAGCCAACCGCCGGCATGAACCCGCAGGAAAGTGATGACGCGACGCTGCTGTTCCGGCGCGTGCGCGATCAGCGGAAAGTCACGGTCGTGCTGATCGAACATGATATGCGCGTGGTCATGGGCATCAGCGAACACATCAGCGTCCTCGACTACGGCGAGAAGATCGCGGAAGGCTCGCCCGCCGATATCCGTGCGAACAAGCGCGTGATCGAGGCCTACCTAGGGCGGCGTGCCGCGGGTGCGGAGGTCTAGCATGACAGCTTTATTGGAACTGGAAAACCTACACACCTACTACGGTCAAATTCACGCGCTCAAGGGCATTAATCTGACCGTCAATGAGGGCGAAATCGTCACGCTGGTGGGCGCGAACGGTGCAGGGAAATCGACCACGCTGCGCACGATCAGCGGGATGGTCAAGGCGCGGTTAGGCACGGTTAAATTGGCGGGCAAAGACATCAATGGCGGCCGCCCGCACGATATCGCCGCGCTGGGCGTGGGGCACGTGCCAGAAGGCCGGCGCATTTTCCCACTGCTGACCGTGCGCGAGAACCTCGAAATCGGCGCGTGGAACGTCAAGGACGGGAACCTCATCAAGAGCCGAATTGAGCAGATGTTCAATTTGTTCCCCCGGCTGCGTGAACGCACCTTTCAGAAAGGCGGCACGTTATCCGGCGGTGAACAGCAAATGTTGGCGATTGCCCGCGCGCTGATGGCCGACCCGCGGGTGCTGCTGCTCGACGAGCCGTCAATGGGCTTAGCGCCCGTGCTGGTCGAAGCAATTTTTGACATCATCGTGCAGATCAACCGTGAAGGCAAGACGATTCTGCTCGTTGAGCAGAACGCGCTCATGGCGCTGGAAGTCGCACATCGCGGCTACGTACTGCAAACGGGTGAAGTCGTGCTGAACGACAGCGCGAAATCGCTGCTCACCAATGACATGGTGCGCAAAGCATATCTCGGCGAAAGCTAAGCAATCTAGACGTCGGGGCGTACAGCTACGCCCCGACTGTTCGGTCGCTGTGCCCCGCGTGTATGTCCACATAGGTTGTCTAATAGCGCGAACAATGCTATTGTAAGCCTCGGACTCTCGGCTTCAAACCTCATCGTTTCCGACTCTGAACCGGACTTTGGCACGGGAGCCTGTTCTGTTCGCCGCACATAGGGGCCGTGATGGCAGCCAACCAATACGTTGGGAAAGAGATTGGCGACTACATCCTCGAAGAACGCATTGGCCGCGGAGCGACCGCCGACGTTTACCGTGCCCGTCAGAAATCGGTGCAGCGGGACGTCGCCCTGAAAGTTATCAACCCCGTCTACAACATCGATGACCAGCAGGACTTTCGCCAGCGCTTTGAACATGAAGCCAAGATCATCGCCGCGCTGGAACATATTCACATTTTGCCCGTACATGACTATGGCGTGACCGAAGACGGCCTGGCCTTCATCGTGATGCGGCTCATGCGTGGCGGTTCATTGGACGACTTGATCACGAGCAGTGTGCTGCCGCTCAGTCGCGCGGTGCTGTTGTTCACTCAGGTTGCTGCCGCGCTGCATTACGCGCATGAACGTGGCATCGTGCATCGCGACGTCAAGCCGAGCAACATCCTGCTCGATGATACGGGAAACGCCTATGTGAGCGATTTTGGCGTCGCCAAGTTTACGGATCACCCCTCGTTGAGCCTGACGAAAACCGGATACATCATCGGCGCGCCCGCCTACTGTTCGCCCGAACAACTGCGCGATCTACCGGTGGATCGCCGCTCCGATGTGTATTCGCTCGGCATTCTGCTTTACACCATGTTGATCGGCCATACGCCGTTTGCCCGGATCGCGGCAGGCGTGCTGGATATGATTGACAAGCAGATCAATGTGCCGCCGCCGGCGCCGCGTTTGCTCCGTCCAGATATCCCCGTGGGAGTGGAGCAGGTGATTCTGACCGCGCTCAACAAGCGCCCGGAAGATCGCTTCCCCACCGCGCAGGCATTGTCCGACGCCCTAACGGCCGCGTTGCAGGGTGAACCGACGGTTGCGAGCGTCCCTAAGCAAGAGCGTCCGCCGCGGCGGACGCCGAGCGACCGATCATTGCTGCGGATTTACAGCTTCGGTGTGATCGGCGTGGTGGTGGCGATTGTTCTGCTATTTGCCTTCTCACAGCTAGTGGGTCTGAGCGAAATCAGCCAACCGCCTAGCCCAACCATTCTGGCAGGGGAACGCGGCACGGCGGCGGCGGTCGCGCCTGCGGCTGAGGAGCTGCGCCGCGCACAGCAGCGCGTCGGCACGGCGCATTTCATCGCCTTTGTGACTTGTACGCTCGAAAGTCAGACGCAGGCCACACGTGCCCGCGAAATGGCCGAGCGGGCAGCGAGCTATGGTCTGCGCTTTGAGGTCTACGATCCGGCCATGAATCCGACGGAGCAGGCGGTGCTCATCGAGCAGGCGCTTGCGGCGGGCGCACGTGCATTGATCATCTGCCCGCTGGATGATGCGGTCCTGCGTGAGCCGGTACAAAACGCCCGCCGTGCCCATGTCCCCGTCGTGTTTACGTTTCCGATTGCGGGTGCCTACGATGCGGTGATGGTTGAACCGGATAACGACTTGATCGGACAGTTGGTGGGGCGCGAAGCCGGAAATTACATCCGTGAGCACCTTGATCGTCCGGCGAACGTCATCGTGCTCGGCGCGTTTCAACTGGAGACGAGCAATCGGCGCATGGCAGCGATGCAAGCAGGTTTGCTGGAGATAGCACCTGAGGCACAGATCATCGGGGAGTTTGCTGCAAACGCCGACCGCGATTCGGGCTACGCCGCGATGCGGGAAATTTTGCAGGCCGATATGGATTTCGATGTCGTGCTGAGCCTGAGTGATGCGACCTCGTTTGGCGCGATTCGAGCGCTGGAAGAAGCAGGCATTTCCCCGGATGAGGTCGCGATTTTCAGCGTGAACGGCGAATCTCTGGCCGAGCAGTATGTACGCGAGGGCTACTACCTGCGCGCGACGCTGCAAATCTCGGCAGCAGAAGTTGCCCAGATCTGTGTGGATGCGGTGGTGCGTCTGCTGAGCGACGCAACCGTTCCGCAGTATATTGTACTGGCCCAGAACGCGCTGATCACGCGTGCTGGACTGGAAGCATCCCCATAGGGTTGATACACTAGAGGCGTATTTCCTGAAAGGATAAACGCACATGCGTATCACAGTCTGGAACGAAGGTCGACACGAACAGAAGAACGAAAAAGTCAAAGCGGTTTACCCCAATGGCATTCACAACGTCATTGCGGAAGGCTTGCGCGAACATGGCTTCACTGAGGTGCGGACGGCGACGTTGGACGAACCCGAACATGGCTTGACAGCGGACGTGCTGGCGGCGACCGACGTGCTGCTGTGGTGGGGTCACATGGCGCACGGCGATGTCAAAGACGAGATCGTTGAGCGGGTGTATCAGCGCGTGATGGATGGTATGGGGCTGATTGTGCTGCATTCCGGCCACCATTCCAAGATTTTTAAGAAACTGATGGGCGTTAATGCCGACCTCAAGTGGCGCGAAGCCAACGAGAAGGAACGCCTGTGGGTGGTCAACCCGGCGCACCCCATCGCCGATGGACTGCCGGATTATTTTGAACTGCCGCACGAAGAAATGTATGGTGAACCATTTGGTATTCCCGAGCCGGACTCGTTGGTGCTGGTGAGCTGGTTCCAGGGTGGCGAAATCTTCCGCAGCGGGTGCTGTTTCTACCGTGGACGCGGTAAGGTCTTCTATTTCCGCCCCGGTCACGAAACATTCCCGACGTACTATGACAAGAACGTGCGCCACGTCATTGGGAACGGCGTGCGTTGGGCTGCCCCGACGAATGGGCCGCGCGTGTGGGTTGAGAACCGCACTGTGCCGCTCGAACCGCTGCCGGATGCCGAGTAACTGACTCGCCGTAACCCTGACTCGCGGTTAGCCCAATGGGAGATGATAGGTGGCTGCACTACAATCTTTGCTTGATTTTGCGCTGGACGTGACATGGCGTGCCGGACGGATCACCTTGCGCTACTTCCAGACCGGGATTGCGGTGGAACGCAAAGGCGATAACAGCCCGGTCACGCTGGCTGACCGCGAGTCGGAACAGTACCTGCGCGGCGCGATCAACCGCTACTACCCGGATCACGGCATTATCGGGGAAGAGTACGGCGAACAGGCGAGCCGCAGCGAATTCCGCTGGATTATCGATCCGATTGATGGGACAAAATCGTTTGTGAGCGGTGTCCCGCTCTACGGCTGTCTGTTGGCGCTGGTGGAGGGTGACCGTCCCATCGTCGGCGTGGCCCATTTCCCCGCACTGGACGAAACAATCGCGGCTTCACTGGGCGGGGGCTGTTACTGGAATGGCCGCCGCGCTCGCGTGTCGTCAGTGGCGAAACTGGAAGATGCGACGTTGCTTGCCAGCGAGATCGTCCCGCCGTGGGGTGAGCGGCAGCACGGGTGGGAGAAGCTAAACGCGGCGACCTACATTCAGCGCACGTGGGGTGATGCCTACGGGTACGCGTTGGTCGCGACCGGGCGCGCGGAAATGATGTTCGATCCGAAGATGCAGATCTGGGACTGCGCGCCGTTTGGCGTCATTTTGCCAGAAGCGGGTGGCACGTTCACGGATTTCAAAGGCAATGCGACGATTTCAGCGGGTGAATCGGTCGCGACCAATGGCGCGCTGTTCGACTCCGTGATGGCGCTGCTCAACGACGGACAGACGTAGAGGATCGGCATGGCAGCTAACGCAACGGTTTGGAATGCCTGGTATCGCGCGGCACGCCCGCGCACACTGACGGCAACCTATGTTCCCCTCGGTTTGGCGGCGGTGATCGCCGTGCAAGCGGGTACATTTGACCTCGTCCGCTTCGTCCTGTCGCTGATCGGCGCCCTATTCCTGCAGATCGCGGCGAATCTCATCAACGAGTACTGGGATTACCGCCGTGGCGCGGACACGCTCAAGCAGGCGGGGCAGGGCATGATTATCAAAGAAGGTGTGCTCACTCCGCAGCGGGTGCTGATTGGCGCGATTGCGACCGTGGTCGCCGGCTCGCTGATCGGTTTGTTCTTGCTCACTCAGAGTGGCCCGCTGCTGTTGTGGATCGGGTTGGGCGGTGTGCTGGTGGTGATCACATATACCGCCGGGCCGTTCCCGCTGGCGTACAACGGACTCGGCGAAGTGGCCGTCTTCATCTTCATGGGGCCGCTCATGGTGTTGGGCGCGTACTACGTGATGGCGCGGGAGTTTAGCTGGACGCCCGTGGTCGCGGCCATCCCAATTGGTTTCATGGTCGCCGCGATTTTGCACGCTAACAACGTGCGCGATATCGACGCCGACCGTGCGGTCAACAAGCGCACGCTCGCGGTGCTGCTCGGCCTGCGCATCGCGAAGATCGAATATCTGGTGCTGGTCGGTGGGTCGTATGTGGCTGTGGGTGTAATGATCCTGCTCGGCGTCATGCCGATCACGACGCTAGCCGTACTGATCACCGCGCCGGAGGCGTACCGCTTGATCCAGATCATCTACACGAGCCGCGACACGGCGCTGCTGCATCAGGCGCAGGGCCGTACGGCTAAGCTGCACGGACAGTTCGGCTTGTGGCTGGTGATCGGTTGGGCAGTGTGGTTGGTGATACAGCGGATAGCGGTTGGCAGTTAGCCTTCAGCTATTGGTATAACCGAAGGCGGTTCAATGATGGGGCGCACGGCTATGCGCCCTTAACGATTCTTGCACTCACTGTTGACCGCGTGATACATTGCTTCTCTGAGCTAAAGGCTCAGCGCTAATAGCTACTTGCTCATATACCGCTGGCGAATGTTCGGGATCAGATACTGATCAAAGGCGCTAGTCAGATCATACTCTGGCTGCCAACCCCAATCGAGCCGCGCCTGCTGATCGTCGACTTGCGCGGGCCATGTGTCGACGATGCTTTGGCGGCGCATATCCGGCGCAAAAGTGATCTCCGCATTCGGGAAGGCCATCAGCACGATTTCGGCGACTTCCTCCGCTGAGGGGTTGAAGCTGGTTACGTTGTAGACGTGGCGCGTCAAGCGCTCAACGGGCGCGCTGGCGAGCTGCAAGAGCGCCTTGATCGCGTCGGGCATCGCCATAAACGGGATGCGCGTTTCCGGGCGGACAAAGCACCGATAAGGCTCACCCTGCGCAGCGGCGTGAATCATCTCCGGCGCGAAGTCGCTCGTGCCGCCCGAGGGCAGCGTGAACGCGCTGATCAAGCCGGGGAAGCGGATCGCGCGGAAATCGACCAGATGCGGTTCGGGGGTGGCGGCTAAGCGGCGATAGTGGTGAGAATAGTAGCGCCCGAGGTGCTCACAGTACAGCTTGTTGCAGCCGTACATGGTCGTTGGGTTGCAGAAATCTTCTTCGGCGACCGGTGGTGCGCTGGCTTTGGCGTTTAAATCCGGAATGCCGTACACCGCAATCGAACTCGGGAACAGGAACTTGACCCGATCCCCAACAAGGCGCGACTGCTCAATCGCCAGATGTAGCAGATTAAGCGTACCTTCCACGTTGACGCGGTGCGCCGCCTCCGGCGTGATCTCGGCGCGCGTCGAGAGCAGCGCGGCCAAGTGATAGACCGTGCCGATCTCGTAGCGGCTGAGGATGCGTTGGAGCATATCCTGATCGAGGATGTTGCCGATCACGGCGGCACGCACCTTGGGCCGTAGAGAATCGTGCAGTTCCATGACGTCGAGCGCGATGATGTGTTTTTCACCCATTTGCGCGAGGCGCTCAATCAGCCCGTGCCCGACTTCGCCGTTTGCCCCGGTGACGAGGACAGCGCGTTTGGTCACGAGAGCACCCCCAGTTGTCTGCCCACTTTCTCAAAGGCGGCGAGTGCCTGTTCGAGGTCGCTCTGCGAATGCGCGGCGGTGTTCATCACGCGGATGCGCGCTTTGCCTTTGGCGACGGTGGGGTAGCCGATAGCCATCGCGAACACCCCATTCGCGAGTAACTGCTTGCTGAATTCCTGCGCGAGCGGCGCTTCGCCCAGCATGACCGGAATGATCGGCGTGGTGCTGTGGCCAATGTCAAAGCCGAGTTTTTGCATCTCCTGTTTCATCAGGTCAGCGTTCGCCCACAAGCGGGTCACCAGTTCGTCGGAGCTTTCGAGCATGTCGACGGCTTCAAGGCAGGCGGCGACATCGGGGACGGTCATGGCGCTGGAGAACAGGAAGGGACGCCCGCGTTGGCGCAGCCAATCGATGATGACCTGCTTGCCTGCGACGATGCCGCCGACTGCGCCGAACGCTTTGCTCATCGTGCCGACTTCGATATCGACCTGCCCGTGCAACCCGAAATGATCGACAATGCCGCGTCCGCCGCGCCCGAGCACGCCTTCGCCGTGCGCGTCATCGACCATGAGCAGAATCTGATGCTCCTGCGCGACTTTGAGCAGGTCCGGCAGGGGAGCGATGTCGCCATCCATACTGAACACGCCATCGCTGACGATCAGGCGGCGGTTGTACTCGGTCGTCTCCGCGATTTTGCGGCGCAGATCGTCGACGTTGTTGTGTTCATATGAAACGATAGTCGCGCGGCTGAGGCGGCAGCCGTCGATGATGCTGGCATGGTTCAACGCGTCGGAGAAGATTACATCGCCTTTGCTGACGAGCGCAGGGATGGTTGCCAGATTGGCCGTGAAGCCACTTTGCAGCGTGATCACCGCTTCGGCATGCTTGAACTCAGCGAGGCGCTTTTCGAGCTGCACGTGCAGGCTCATGGTCCCGGCGATGGTACGCACCGCGCCTGGCCCGATACCGTACTGGTCAATCGCGCGTTTCGCTGCCTCTTTAAGGCGCGGGTGATTGGCTAAACCTAAGTAGTTATTGGCGCAGAAGTTGAGGACAGGCTGACCATTGACAACGATATGGCCGTCCATCGGGCTGTCGATGGTGCGGATCGTGTTGTACAGCCCCTGAGCTTTAAGCGCGGCGAGTTCGTCCGCGATCCACTGGGTTTTTTCATCGGTGATGTAATCCATAATGGGGTCTATCTCCTCTGAAGAATAAAAAGGGGCGCAGTTGACTGCGCCCCGACGACTGAACTAAGCGAGCTGCGTGAGCAGACGACAGGCGGTCTCGGCGAGGACGGCGGCGCCAGTCTTGAACACCGATTCATCGAGGTCAAAGAGGGGGTTGTGATGCGGTCGGTTGATCTCGTCGAGCTTCGCGCCGAGCATGAACATCGCGCCGGGGGCGCTGTTGGTCATGTAGCTGTAGTCTTCGCCGCCCATGCTGGGTTCTTGAGCGAGTAGGGCATCTGCCCCGGCGATATCGCGCACCGCCGACTGGATGGTCGCGGCTACATTGTTGTCGTTGATGACGGATGGACAGCCGAGGATGAACTCGACCTCGAAGTCGCCGCCGAGCGCCCGTGCCACGCCGAGCGCGCGTTCGACCTCGACGCGGAGTTGTTCCCGGATACCGCGGTCGTAGCTGCGCAATGTGCCGCTGATAGTCACGTCGTCGGGTATGACATTGCGAGCGGTGCCGCCGTGAATGGTGCCGACCGTGAGCACCGCCGGATGAATCGGATTGAGCCGTCGCGAGCGTACGCCTTGCAGTGCGTTGAGCACTTGCGCCGCCAAGTAGATCGGGTCGATGCCGTCGTTGGGGTGGGCGCCGTGGCAGCCGCGCCCAATGATGCGCGCATTGAAATCATCGACGGCAGCGGTGAGCGGGCCACCGTTAGCAACGATCTTCCCGGCGGGAATGTCGCTGGCGACATGCAGCGCGATCACCCGGTCAACACCCTGCATGGCGCCTTCTTCGACCATGCGCTGCGCGCCGCTCTTGTGTTCTTCGTCGACCGTCTCCTCACAGGGTTGAAAGAGCAGACGAATTTGCCCGGCGGGGCGGTTTGGCATGTTGGTGAGAATGCGCGCGACGCCGAGCAGCATCGCGGTGTGCGAGTCGTGCCCGCAGGCGTGCATCTTACCCGGCGTTTGCGAGGCGTATTCGACCTGATTCGCTTCCAGAATGGGCAGCGCGTCCATGTCAGCGCGAATGGCGACCACCGGCGACCCTTCGCCAATGACGGCCATGACGCCGGTTTTGGCAATGCCGGTGACCACTTCCAGACCCAGATCACTCAAGGTTTGCGCGACGACCTTGGCGGTCCGAAACTCCTGAAAACCGAGTTCCGGATGCGCATGAAAATCACGCCGCCATGCGATAATCTGTGGTTCAAGCGCATGGGCGCTGCTAACAATATCGTCGACTGCCACGAGTGCGGACTCCTTGATCCTAAGTTATACTTTTCCGGCAATTATACCCAAAGGCTCACATATGCCGAAATTCGACACTATTGTCATCGGGGCAGGCGCGATGGGCAGCGCGGCAGCTTATCACGCGGCTAAGAGCGGTCAGCGCGTGCTGCTCCTGGAGCAGTTTGAGATTGATCACCAACGGGGCAGTTCCTATGGTTATTCACGCATCATCCGCTACGTATACGACTATCCGATCTATATTCGGTTGGCGCAGTTAGCCTACCCGGCGTGGCGGGAACTGGAAGCGGAAGCCGACGAGAGTTTGATGGTCACGGCGGACGGCGTCACGTTTAGTCCACCAGATGACCGCGACTACATCGCGACGCTCAACACTATGCGCGAGCTGCAGATTCCATTGGAAGAGGTTACGCCGGAAGAACTCGTCTATCGCTATCCACAGTTCCGCGTGCCGCCGGAGATGAGCGTGTTCCTGCAAGCCGAAACAGCTGTGCTGCGAGCGTCGCGCTGTGTGCGGGCACACGTACGCCTTGCCGAACGACATGGTGCAGTCGTCAAGGACAACACGGTTGTTACCCAGATTCTGCCGAACGCGCAGGGGGTCGAGGTGGTGACGGCGACCGAAACCTATTCGGCGGCGCGGCTGATCATCACGGCGGGCGGTTGGATGCGTGTGTTGATGGGAGCGCTTGGCATTGACCTGCCGCTTGTGCCGATTGCAGCGCAGGAGAATTACTTCATCCCGGAGAACCCCGCCGACTATGAGATCGGGCGTTTCCCGGTGTTCCTCGCGCGCCTCAAGCACGAGTTCGGCTACATGATGTATGGCCTACCGAGCATCGACGGTTCGGGCGTGAAGATTGGCTTACATGGCGCGGATCCGCTGGATCCCGATGGCGACCGCATTCCCGATCCGGCCCAGATTACCAAGGCGCAGGCGTTCGGCGCGAAGTACCTCAACGGGGCAGTCGCGGCGCACAAGCTGTCGCGGGTGTGCATTTACACGATGACGCCCGACGAGCATTTCATCATCGACCAGCATCCGGAATACGCGCATGTGGTGTTCGCGTCGCCCTGTTCGGGACATGGTTTCAAATTCAGCAATGTGATCGGCAAGCTGCTCGCGGAACTCGCGGTCAGCGGACGTAGCAGTTTTGACATCGATTTCTTTCGCCTCTCCAGCCCGAAAAAGTAGAGCATGACCCAGTCAAACAACCTCAAATCGCACTTTCTGCTTGATCCCGAAATCGTCTTTCTGAATCATGGTTCCTTCGGCGCGTGCCCGAAGCCTGTGTTTGCAGCGTATCGGGCATGGCAGCTAGAACTGGAACGTCAACCCGTTGCTTTCTTAGGACGGCGCATTGATGGGCTGCTGACCGAGGCGCGCACGGCGCTCGCGGCGTATGTAAACGCCGACCCGGACGACGTGGTCTTCGTGGCGAACGCGACAGCGGGCGTTAACACCATTGCCAAGGCGATTCCGCTGCAGGCGGGCGACGAAATCCTGACCACTGATCATGAATACGGCGCATGCATGACGACGTGGGGACGCGTGGCCGCGCAAGTGGGCGCGGTCATCGTTGAACGCAAAGTCACGCTGCCGCTTGTTTCGGACGAGGCGTTTGTCGAGGAGTTCTGGGCGGGCGTCACGCCGAAAACGCGCGTCGTCTACCTGAGCCACATGACGTCGCCGACGGCGCTGACGTTCCCAGTTGTGGAAATCTGCCGCCGCGCGCGCGAAGCGGGTATCATCAGCGTAATCGATGGCGCGCATGCCCCCGGGCACATCCGCGTTGACATGCGCGCTATTGACGCGGATTTCTACACCGGCAACTGCCACAAATGGATGTGCGCGCCGAAAGGGTCGGGCTTTCTCTATGTGCGGCGCGACCAGCAGGACTACGTGCATCCGCTGATCATCAGTTGGGGCTACCGGGACGGCGATACCTTCATCACCCGGCATCAGGTGCAGCCTACGCGTGATCCCGCGGCGTTCCTGACTGTGCCGACCGCCATACAGTTTCAGCGCGAACATGAGTGGGACGCGGTGCGCCAGCAGTGCCATGCAGTCGCGGTTGACCTGCGCAACGCGATCAACACGTGGTCCGGCCTGCAACCCCTCTGCAGCGACCACCATTTCACACAGATGTTCACGGTCGAAGTGCCGCCCTGCGATCCGGTCGCCGTAAAAGATCGCTTATACGAGGACTATCGCATTGAGCTGCCGATGTTCAACTGGCAGGGGAAGCCGTATCTGCGTACCTCGATTCAGGGCTATAATACCGCTCACGATGGCGAACTTCTCTTGAACGCGCTGCGGGAGGTGTTCGCAAAAGCGTGACCGATCTCAATGCGCTGGTGCAAGTTCTGATTGTCGGTTCGGCGCGCCTGCTGATTCTCGCAGCGGGCGTGCTCATTGTGGCGAATACCTTCCTGTCGGCGGTCAAGACGGTGGTACTGCCGCGCAGCGCCAACACCAAGTTGTCGCGCACCGTGTTTCGCGCGGTGCGCTTCGCTTTCGACCTGCGTTTGCGACATGCGGAAACGTATGAAGACCGTGACCGCATCATGGCACTGTACGCTCCGATTAGTTTACTCACGCTGCCGATGGTGTGGTTAGCGATGGTGTTGATCGGTTATACGCTGATCTACATCGGAATCGAGGGCATGCCACTGTACGAAGCCTTCAAGTTGAGCGGTTCGTCGCTGCTCACGCTCGGTTTCGAGCGGCGTGACACCGTGTTCGGCATGATCTTCGAATTCAGCGAGGCCGCGCTCGGCCTTGTCATCGTGGCGCTGCTGATCTCGTATCTGCCCGCTATGTACTCCGCATTTTCCAAGCGCGAAGCCCTGGTCACGATGTTGGAAGTGCGCGCCAATACACCGCCAACACCGTATCACATGATTACGCGTGCATATCAGATCAGCGGCTTAACTCAGCTGACAGAACTGTGGGGTCTCTGGGAAGTGTGGTTTGCGGAGCTGGAAGAAAGCCACACGTCATTGGCGGCCCTCGTGTTCTTCCGGTCACCATTGCCCGGGCGCTCGTGGGTAACCTCTGCCGGAGCGGTACTCGACAGCGCGGCACTAATGCTGTCGACCGTCGATATGCCCAACGACCCGCAGGCGCAGTTGATGATCCGCTCCGGGTATCTCGCGCTGCGGCGCATCGCTGATTTCTTCAACATCAGTTATGACCCCGACCCGAACCCGAACGACCCGATCAGCATCGCGCAGGATGAGTTCAATCAACTGTACGATTCGTTCGCGGAAGCGGGCGTGCCGCTCAAGGCGGATCGCGAGCAGGCGTGGCATGACTACGCGGGCTGGCGAGTCAATTATGACCGCGTGCTGCTGGCGTTGGCCGCATTGACGATGGCGCCTTATGCGCCGTGGGTGTCAGATCGCTCACTGCCACGCGGGACGATGTTTCGGCGGAATGGGAAAGAACGGAAAGTAGGGGCGCAGTAGGCTGCGCCCCTATGACTACAAATTAGGGAAGTTCGCCTTCCGGCGCGACGAATACGGCGGTCGTGCGGGCGGGCACGGTGAAGGTGCCGGTCGCTGCGTCGAACGTCGAACTCGCGGTGATCGCGTCACTTGACCCGGCCTGCACTGCGTGCAGTTGGAGCGGGTAACCGACCACATCGGCCAGCGTGAACGTTTGCGCTTCCGGGCTGGCGTTGAACAGCACGACCACGTAACTGTAGTTCGGGTCGAGGTTCGCGTCGCCTTGATCGCTGATACTCATCACAATCACGCCCGGCACCTGCTCCGCGCCCGTATTCTGGAACGTGACGCTGTTCAGCACGTCTTGACCCGTGCGCAGGCGGAAGAGGGCGACATCGCGGCGGATGCTGAGCATTTCCTCAAAGTGGCTGATGGCGCTCTGGATGTTCTCCGTCGTTGGCTGCAAGTCGGGATTGGCGAGCAGCGGCTGCCACTGCGACCAGTTGTCCTGCGTCGTCCATGACGGCGGCAAACCGTGACCCCAGCCGTTATCCTGATAGCTGAAGTCGAGTGCGTTGTACCAATCGCCCGAGTCATAGCTGTTCTTGTCGCCGGACTTGGAGCGCAGCATTTCGTCGCCCGCATGGAAGAACGGTACGCCCTGCGACAACATCACGACATCAATGGCAAGGTTGTTCATCCGCACGCGGTCTTCGAGCGAGGTCACCAGCGGCGCTTTGACCTGAATGATGTCGAACAGCGCCTCGTTGTCGTGCGCGGCGGTGTAGACGATGTGCTCCTGCGGATCGAGCGTGTAGCCCGTAGGGCTGCCGTTGTAGTCGACATCCGCGCCCGTGACGATGGTGCCTTCGTAGTTCTCGAAGGTGTAATCGCGCAGGTTGCCCGCCAGCGCCACGCGAATGCGATCCTGGAACAACAGGAGCAGGTCAAGCTGGACAGCGGGATCGCGAGTTTCGTCTTCGCTGGGGTCGGTGTACAGCCCGTTGATGAAGCCCTGCTCCTGCAAGCCGCCGAACGGACTGCCGCCGCGGAGCGAGTCGCGCACGCGGTCATTGAACGTGCCGATGCCCGTGCCGCCGAGGTTGAGCTGGGTCGCGTTGACGCCACGCGCGTTCTGTGCGACTTCGCCGAAGTCCCAGCCTTCGCCGTACACATAAATCCGCGCGCCGTCGACGCCGTCGTTCTCGATGGTCAGACCGTCCAGCGCCGCCCGCACGTCGACCATATTCTCGACCATGTGGTGACCCATGAGGTCGAAGCGGTAGCCGTCAACTTTGTACATCGTCGACCACGTGATGAGCGAGTCGATCATCAGCTTTTCCATCATCGCGTGTTCGGTGGCAGTGTTGGAGCAGCACGTGCTCGATTCCACGCCGCCCGAAGCGTTAAGGCGGTGATAGTAGCCGGGGACGATGCGGTCGAGGACGGCGTTGGCGGATTGCCCGGCGGCATTGGTGTGGTTGTAGACCACATCCATGACCACACGCAGCCCAGACTGATTGAGCGCCATCACCATCTGGCGGAATTCAAGGATGCGCTGTGCGCCATTGGGATCGGTGCTGTAGCTGCCTTCTGGCACGGTATAGTGCAGCGGGTCATAACCCCAATTGAAGCCATCTTCACCGCGCACCGGGCCGATGAGCGCTTGCTGCTCTTCCGAGTCGGCGGGCAGGGCGGCGAGTTCGGCGCGGTCGATTTCGCTGCGTTCGGTGCTGTTCTCGTTGATGGTGGCGATATCGAACGCTGGGAGCAGGTGCACGTGCGTTAAGCCCGCGTCCGCGAGCGCGCGCAGGTGCTGCATGCCGTTCGATTCCGTCTGCGTAAAGGCGAGGAACGTGCCGCGGAGCGCTTCTGGCACCGTTTCGTCATAGATGCTGAAGTCGCGCACATGGAGCTCGTAGAGCACAATGTCTTCAAAGGCATCCAGTTCCGGCTTGGCGTAGTCGTTCCAGCCTTCGGGCATGAGCGCGGGATCGTTCAGGTCGACGATCTGGCTGCGCTGGCTGTTCAGCGATAGGCTGAACGAATACGGGTCGGTGACGAGGTTGCTCTCAATGGCCTGGGTGGTCGGCGCATAGACCGTCACATCGTACAAGTAGTATTTGTTCTTCCAATCCGCTTCGCCCGTGATGCTCCACACGCCCGTCGCCGGATCGAAGGTCAGGTTCTGGCGGGTGAAGTCTTCGGTGAAGGCATCATCAAACAGGCGGACGCGCACACGCTGCGCCGTCGGCGCCCATACGCGGAGGGTTGGCACATCACCGTCCCAGGTCACGCCAAGCGCGCCATCATAGGTGTAGAGGTCGTCGAGCACGCCGGGGATCTGGATGCCTGTGGCGTCGAGCAAACGACCTTCCGACGAGATCGCGGCGACGGCGAACTGCATGCGCAGGATGCCGGGGACCGTGGCTAAATCAGCTTCGGCAATCTGAAGGGCGCTGTAGTTCGCCAGATGCGGGAACTTGGCCAGCACGTCCGCGCTCAGCCCTTCGGGGTTATAGCTGAGTTCAATGGATTGGCCGCCGCTGATGCCATCGCTGGCCAGCGCCATGCCCGCTTCGAACGAGTAGTACAGGCGGTAGGTCGCGCCTTCCTGCGGGTCGATGTTCCACGCGATGGTATCGGCGGACACCCACTGGGCAAGTGAGGTGAAAAGGCTGCCCACGGCGGCACCTCCCGTATCAATCGACAGAATGTTGGTCGAGGTGTCAAACGAGAACTGAGTCAGTGTACCTTCTTCGGCGACCGTGAAAGCGATATTCGCGCCGTCCTGCGCGCCATCCAAGCCGTAGTTGAGCGCCCAACTCTCGTTCACAGCAACTTTCGCTTCGTAGGCGCCGGGGGGAATCGCCGCGGTGGCATAGACATACACGCCGTCGCCGTCCGGATCTTGCAGCAGCGTGCGCAGGCAGTCCGGCGCCCAGTCGCCGGGGCAACCGATCTCATCCTGGAACGAGCCGGGCACATTGGCGATCAGCGAATTGACGCTGTCTGTCACCCAATGCGTCGCGTGGCTGTACACAAACTTGACTGTGGTGTCTTCCGCCAGTGAGAGCGGAATGTTCGCGCCGCCGGGGAGGGCATTCAGGCCGTAGTTGACATCCCAGGTGCCGTTGAGCGCGACTTTGTACTCATAGTCGCCAGCCGGGAGGTCAAAAGTCGCCTGCCAGAGATCATCGTCGGCGTCGTAGACGAGGGCGGTGACATCACAATCGGTCTGCCAATCGCCCGAACAGCCGAGCACGCTCTGAATTGTGCCGGGGACGACGACCATATCCGGCTGGGGCTCGGGTTCGCTCGGCGCAGCGGGCGCTTCGACGATCACGGCTTCACCGTTAACGCTGTGCGTCACGGTGTGCGCCACCGGGTCAAACACAAACTCGACGGACGAGTCCGCTTCCAGCTCCAACGGAATATTCGGGCCGCTGGGCACGCCGTCCAACCCGTAGTTGACCGTCCAACTGCCGTCGAGTGCCACCTTATACTCATAGCTGCCTGCCGGGATGTCGAAGGTCGCGCGCCACAACCCGGTATCGGGATCGAGCGTGAGCGCCGTGACTTCGCATTCCGGCTGCCAGTCGCCGGGACAACCCAGAACACTCTGAATGGTGCCGGGGATGACCACTAAGGTCGGTTGGTCTTGAGCGAGAGCGAGGGAGGTGGAGAGCAGCAGCAAAACGACTAATAAGAGGAACCGTTTCATATTCTTGCAATCACTCCTTTGAAAAATCGACGTTTAGAGCGATATTACGCACCATGATTGTAGCTAGAACTCAGCCTCTAAACCACACTTAGAGAGGAACGAAAATGAATCCACGCATCTGTATGGTTGGCAGCTCGAATATTGACTTAATCGCGCGGGTGCCGCGCATCCCGGCGCCCGCCGAAACTTTGATTGGCTCGCGCTTTCAAATGGGCTTTGGGGGGAAGGGCGCGAATCAGGCGGTGATGGCCGCAAGGTTAGGGGCGGAAGTTACCGTTGTGACCAAGCTCGGGCGCGATGTGTTCGGCGAGAGCACGTTGGCTAACTACCGCGCGCAGGGCATCGACACCAACTATGTGCTGTTTGATGAGAAAGAGGCGTCGGGTGTGGCGCTGATCGCCGTGGAAGAAGGCAGCGGTCAGAACTCGATCATCATCGCGCCGGGGGCGAATTTCACGCTCACTCCGGAAGAGGTGCGCCTCGCCAGCCGCGCGATTCAGAGTGCACAGATCGTCATGTGCCAGTTGGAAGTGCCGATTGAGATTTCACTCGAAGCATTCCGCGTCGCTAAGGGCGGTGGGGGCGTCATCACGATTCTCAACCCGGCGCCCGCTGCGAATCTGCCGATGGAACTGCTGCAGCTCACCGACATCCTCATTCCGAACGAAGTTGAAGCGGCGATGCTGACGGGTATGCCGACGAGCACCGACGCTGAAGTGATCGCGGCGGCGCGCAAACTGCAGGAATGGGGTGTCAAGACGCTGGTGATCACGCTGGGAGGCCGCGGCGCGCTGCTGATCGAGGGGAATGACGAGCCAATATTCGTCCGCGCGGAAGCTGTGCAGGCTGTCGATTCGACGGGGGCGGGCGACTCATTTGTGGGAAGTTTCGCGTATCTGCTCGGGTCGGGGCGCAGCGTGCGCGCAGCCGTCGAACGGGGATGCGCGATTGCGACACGGTCGGTGCTGCGGACGGGGACGCAAACTTCATTCCCGCAGCGTGATGAGGTCGCGGAACTGCTTTAGGCTCACACCCGATAATGGCATCGGGCGATCAACTGGATCGCCCGACGGTTACTTCTCTTGGTTCTTGATGTCCTCTTCGACCCGCTCCCGGTCGCCTTCGGCGGTATCGGGGTTGTGGGAAACCTTGCGATCCCGACTGCCGAGCGGTTTATCACCTTCTGCCTGGCTCGTCTCGCGCGAGCCTTCCTCGGCTAACGGGTCTTGGCGCTGCTTCTCATCCTGGTCGGGCATAGTCGATCTCCTTGTTATGTGAGATGTAATTGACTATACTGCCGAACCGTAACGCAATTCGTTAGAAACGGATGAACGTCCTAGATCATCGGGTGGTCGTGCAGGTACTCAATGAAGCGTGTACCGTGCGCGCGTCCGTAGAGCAGCGTGAGGTCACGCAGACCATCACGGGCCGCCTGATTGCCAAAGTCGCCTTCGGCCATGCGCCACATCCAGTTGCCCGCGGGCACGTTGGGCGTGTTCATGCGTGCATCGGCGTCGAGGCTCAGCACGTCCTGCATCGGCACGACCGCCATGTGACTGACCGAGGCCTGAGCAATACGCATGAGCGTCCAGTTGGCTTCGGTGATTTCCTGATTCACATACAACTGCACGTGGCGGCGAATGTGCTCATTCGTCTCTTTGTCAGAATGCCACCAGCCTAGCGTCGTGTTGTTGTCGTGCGTTCCCGTGTAGACCACGCTGTTTTCGACATGGTGGTGCGGCAGGAATAGGTTCGCTTCGGGTAGGTTGCCCCACGCAAACTGGAGGACTTTCATACCGGGCAGGCCGAGTCCATCGCGCATCGCTTCGACGCCGGGGGTGATCACGCCGAGGTCTTCCGCTATGATGGGCAGCGCGCCGAGCGCGGCTTCGATGACGCGGAAGAAGGGGATGTCCGGCCCTTTGACCCACTGCCCGTTAACGGCGGTGCGTTCCTCATTGGTCGGGATTTCCCAGTAGGCCTCAAAACCGCGGAAGTGGTCGATGCGGATGATGTCGACCTGCGTCTGCACAGCCTTGAAGCGGCGAATCCACCAGCTATAGCCATCCTTCGCCATTTCATCCCACTTATAGAGCGGGTTGCCCCAGTACTGACCAGTTGCGCTGAAGTAATCCGGCGGGACGCCTGCGACGACGGTCGGGTTGCCGACCTCGTCGAGATAGAAGAGATCGCGGTTTGCCCATACATCCGAGCTGTCGTGCGCAATGAAAATCGGCACATCGCCGATCAACTTGATGCCCTTATCGTTGGCGTACTTTTTGAGCGCACTCCACTGCAGGGCAAACTGCCACTGGCGGAACTTGTAGTCTTCGATGTTCTCAACATGCCGTTTCTGCGCGTCGACCAGCGCCTGCGGATCGCGCAGCGCGACATCGGCTTCCCATTCGACCCACGGGCGGCCATCGTGTTCATCTTTGAGCGACATGAAGAGCGCGTAGTCGTCCAGCCACTCTTTGTTTTCGGCACACCACTCGGCGAACTGCTGCTGCTGGGCGGGTGACGCTTTTTTGGCAAAATTCTGATAGGCCAACGTGAGTTTGTATTTGTGATAGGTGAAAATCCAGCCGTAGTCGACATGGTCGGTGGGGAAGGGCGGCAGGTCGGCGAGGTCTTCCGGGACGAGCCAG
Organism: Anaerolineae bacterium; assembly: GCA_041916315.1. GTDB lineage: Bacteria > Chloroflexota > Anaerolineae > Aggregatilineales > Phototrophicaceae > Flexifilum. The sequence goes on along the minus strand of JAYRZU010000054.1, from coordinate 21,406 downwards.
CCATCCTGAATAAGTTTGTCGAAACTGATCAGATACGGGTTTCCGGCAAAGGCGGACAGCGTCTGATAGGGCGAATCACCGTAGCTCGTCGGGCCGAGCGGCAGAATCTGCCAGAGGGTTTGATACGCCGATTCGAGCCAATCGACGAAATTGTATGACCACTGGCCGAGGTCGCCGATACCGTAGCGCCCGGGCAGGGAGGTTGGGTGCAGCAGCACACCGCTAGAACGTGGAACGAGCATCCATGTGTCCTTTCAAAAACACGCAATTTGACCTTAAACATAGCACAAAACCCCCCGCCTGTGATAGATTTTAGGCTTGAGAGCGAAATGACAAAGATCACCAATGGAACATATCACAGGTACAGTTGAGCGCATCACCTTTTACAACGACGAGAACCATTACGGGGTGATTCGCATCAAGCCGGAAGAGAAATTCCCGACCATTGAAGGGCCGGATGGAACGATCACGGTGGTGGGGGTGCTGCCGGGAATCACCGTTGGTGAAACGGCGCGTTTCAGCGGCGCCTGGGTGACGGACCCGCGTTACGGCAAGCAGTTCAAAGCGGAGACGCTCACCCCGGTCACGCCGTCCACGGAGATTGGCATTGTCAACTATCTCGCCAGCGGCATCGTCAAGGGGATCGGCGCGAAGACCGCCCAAAAGATTGTCGATCACTTCGGCACCGAGACGCTCAACGTACTCGATAGCGAACCCTCGCGCTTGCACGAGGTGCCAGGGCTCAAGCGTGAACTCGCGCGGGATCTGGCGCTGGCGTGGTCGGCGAATCAGGCGGTACGTCAGACGATGATCTTCTTGCAGGGCTATGGCGTGACGAGCAAAATGGCCGCGCGCATTTTCAAGTTTTACGGTTCGGCAGCCATTGCGACCGTCAAGGAGAACCCCTATGCGCTGGCCGACGAAGTAAACGGCATCGGTTTTATCCGCGCCGACGAGATCGCGCAGAATATGGGGCTTCCGGCAGACGCGCATTATCGCATCCGCGCCGGGCTGGTGTATGCGCTCAACCAGATGACGAAAGAGGGGCATGTGTATATGCCGCGCCTTGAACTCGTCAACAAGGCCATGGAAATGCTCAAAATCGACAACGTGGGACGAGTGCAGGCCTCGCTGAGTCAGGAGACTCTGGCGGGCAATTTGATCATCGACGCGAACATTGGCGATGGCGCACTGGGCATGGAAGCGGTCTACCTGCCGCTTTTCTACCATGCGGAGCGCAAAGTGGTGCGCCTGCTGCGCGAACAGGTCAGCGAAGAGTCGGAGATTCGCCGCCACGTCAAAGGCTTGAAGTGGGCAAGATTCCTGAAAGACCTGGCTGAGTTCAATGAGGTCGATCTAACCGAGCAGCAGCAAAGCGCCGTGCGCGCCGCGCTCGAACACAAGGTCACGGTGCTGACAGGTGGCCCCGGTACTGGCAAAACGACCACGCTGCGCATGGTCATCCACGCGCTGGATTCGCTCAAGCACAAGTTCGCGCTGGCGTCGCCGACCGGACGCGCGGCCAAACGCCTCGCGGAAGCGACTGGTTATCCTGCGAAGACGATTCACCGCCTGCTGGGTTGGACACCCGGCGAAGGCTTTGTGTACGACGAAGATCAGCCGCTGGAAATCGACATGCTGATCGTGGACGAAGCGTCGATGATCGATCTGCTGCTGTTCAACGATCTGCTCAAAGCGCTGCCGCCGAATGCGCATTTGATGCTGGTCGGCGACGTGGATCAGCTGCCAAGTGTGGGGGCGGGCAACGTGCTGCGCGATGTGATTGACAGCGGCGTGGCGCATGTGACCCGCCTCAATGCGATTTTCCGCCAGTCCAATACCAGCCACATCATCGTCAACGCGCATCGCATCAATCAGGGTGAAGCGCCGCTGACGGACAATAACAGCGCCGACTTCTTCTATTTCGGCGAGGATGACCCGGCGCGCGCGGCGGAGTTGGTGGTTGATATCGTCAAGAATCGCCTGCCCAACAAGTTCGGCGTTGATCCGATCAACGATGTGCAGGTCATTGCGCCGATGTATCGCGGCGTGATCGGCGTGAACGCGCTCAACGAGGCCTTGCAGCGTACGCTCAACGGCGACAAACGCATGGCGGAAAAGACGCTCGCCGGACGGGTGTTCCGCGTGGGCGACAAGGTCATGCAGACGCGCAATAACTACGAGAAGGACGTCTTCAACGGCGACATCGGGCGTTTGGTCGAAATCGATTTTGAGGAGCAGGCGTTCGGCGTCGACGTCGATGGCTCGTTCGTAATGTACGACTGGACGGAGGCCGACCAGTTGATCCACGCCTACGCGATTAGCACGCACCGCAGTCAAGGCTCGGAATATCCGGTGGTTGTCATGCCCATCATGACGCAGCATTACATGATGCTGCAGCGCAATCTGCTGTACACAGCGGTCACGCGTGCGAAAAAGCTGGTTGTGTTAGTGGGGAGCCGCCGCGCGGTGCAAATGGCCGTGGAGAACAACAAGGTCGCGGAACGGTATAGTGGACTTTTGCAGCTTCTACGAGGATAGGTTGGAACAGCATGGCAAAATTTGTATCCCGTCCCGCGCCCGGTGAGGTACCGTCGACTGCGGACGTGGTGGTGATCGGCGGTGGCCCCGCGGGTGCAAGTGCCGCGTGGGCGTTGGAGTGCGCGTCACCGGGCCTACGCACGGTCATCATTGAGCAGGGCAGTCAGCTCGCTTCCGGAGCGTCGAACGCCTCGCTCGAGAACTTCCGCACCTGCTGGACATCATTGGGCAATGCCCGGTTGATGGGCCGCAGCATTGAGGTGTTCCGCCACGCGCAAGATGTGTTGGGGGCGGATATTGGTGTCAAAGAACGAGGCTATCTGTTCCTCGGCTTCAACGAACAGCAAGCCGCTGGCCTGCGCGCGGATGTGACGCGCTTGCATGACATCGGCTTGGCACACGTCGAATATCTTGACGCCGACGAACTGCATGCCCGTTTTCCACAGGCGGGCGCGCGGGCGGTCGCGGGCAAATATGACCCCATTGCCGGGTGGTTGGATTCGCACGCGCTCGTGCATGCCTTTGCCCGACAGTCTTCGAACTGCCAGGTGCTGCTCGACGTGCCCGAAACGCGCATTGAAGTCGAAGGTGGACGGGTGATTGGCGTGTGGACGCCCTTCGGGCGGATCAGCACGGCCACGGTGATCATCGCCGCGGGCGCGCGGTCGCGGCAGGTGGGGCGGACAGCGGGCGTCGAACTGCCCATCGTCGTGCGTCCACGCCAGAGCTTCACAACGCCGTGGCGGCACGCTGAATTCCCCGAACACTCGCCCATGCTGATCGGCGCTGCGCCGTTCGCGCACGTGCGTCCCGAAGCGCAGACCGGGGCGATCTTCGGTCACGAATACAACTGGAACGACAAACTGGTCAAAGCGGACGGTGAACCCGCGCATGACTACCTGATTGACCCGATCTACCCGGTCGAACAGCTCAAAGACCCGCGCTTCCCCTCGGTGACGCTGGCGATTCTGGCGCGGCAGTTCGGGCACGTGGACGGTGAAGGCTTTGCCAATCCACGCTATCTGCGCGGTATTGACCACCGGATCAACTACTATGTGTTTCGCGACAATGCCTACTATACCGATGATGACGGCGTACGGCGCAAGTACGTGAGCCAGCGCGCAATCATCGATGCTTGGCCGGAAGTCGGCGGCTTGTATCTCTCGATTGCGCATGCCGGACACGGCATTATGTCGAGTCCTGCGGCGGGTGAGATCATCGCGGCGCGGGTGCTCGGTCAGCCGCTGCCCGACCCGGCCTTTGCCGATTTCAACCTTGATGCTCCGTACGCCGATTATGATCGCGGCGGCCTCTCTAAAGACTAACGATAAGGACACTCTATGCAAGGCGCAGCACCCGGCGGACCAGAGTCCGCCACTTTGTTGATCTCGTGCCCCGACCAACCCGGTCTGGTGGCGACCGTCACCGAATTCATTTTTCGCAACCAAGGCAACATTCTGCATCTCGATCAGCATGTGGATGCGGAAGCCAATGTGTTTTTCATGCGCGTCGAATGGGATCTGACGGCGTTCACGATCCCAGCGGCGGAGATTAGCACGGCGTTCACCGCCATCGCCGACCCCCGCCAGATGACGTGGGAACTGCATTTTTCTTCGAACGTACCCCGAATGGCAGTGTTCGTCTCCAAGCTCGGTCACTGCCTCTATGACATCCTTGGACGCTATCAGTCCGGGGAATGGCGCGTGGAGATCCCGCTGATTGTGAGCAATCACCCGGATATGCGCGCGGTGTCGGAGAAGTTCGGGATTCCCTACTACGAGTTCACGATCACTAAAGAGACCAAGCGTGAACAGGAAGACCAGCAGATCGAACTGCTGAAGCAGCACAAGATCGATTTTGTGGTGCTAGCGCGCTACATGCAGATCATCTCGCCGGAGATGGTGGCGCAGTTCCCGAATCGCATTATCAACATCCACCACTCGTTTTTGCCCGCGTTCATCGGTGCTAAGCCGTACCACGCGGCGTTCGCGCGCGGCGTGAAGATCATCGGCGCGACCAGTCACTATGTCACGTCGGATCTGGACGCTGGCCCGATTCTCGAACAGGACACGGTGCGCGTGAACCACAAGGATTCAGTTGAAGATTTGGTGCGCAAGGGGAAGGACGTGGAGAAGCTCGTGCTGTCGCGGGCGATCTGGTATCACCTACAGCGGCAGATCTTGGTGTACAACAACAAGACGGTGATTTTCAACTAGTCGAAACCCTTGGGCGGTTGGTTGCGTCCTAGTGGATTTGACCCCACCCCGGCCCCTCCCCGAATTCAGGGAGGGGAGCCAACATTGTACGCCGAACCGTACCTTGGTTTGCAGCGGTTAGAGCCCTCAGACACTGCATGTACCACAATGTAAGAGGGTGCAGCATGCTGCACCCTCTTACAAGCAATACTCTCGGACAGTTAACCCTCGATCAGCAGCGATTCGGGGTCTTCGATCAATTCCTTCACGCGGACGAGGAACTGCACGGCTTCGCGACCATCCACGATGCGGTGATCATAGCTCAGCGCGACGTACATCATGGGGCGGATGACGATCTGATTGTCGACCACGACTGGACGCGGTTCGATTTTGTGCAGGCCGAGGATGCCGACCTGCGGTGGATTGAGAATCGGCGTGCTCATCATCGAGCCGAAGACGCCACCATTGGTGATCGTGAAGGTGCCCCCGCGCAGCGCTTCCAGCGAGAGTGTGCCCTGTTCCGACTGCTTGGCGTAATCCTTGATGGCCTTGTCGATCTCGGCGAACGACATGCGATCCGCGTCCCGCAGCACGGGCACAACCAAGCCTTCCGGTGCGCCAATCGCCACCCCAATGTCGTAATACTTCTTGAGCACGATTTCGTCAGTTTGGATCTCGGCGTTGATGCGCGGCTGAAATTTGAGCGCACCAATCACTGCTTTGACGAAAAACGACGACAGGCCGAGGCTGACGCCGTAGCGCTCCTTGAAGGCGTTCTTGCGGCGTTCGCGTAGTTCCTGCACCGCGCTCATGTCGATTTCGTTGAAGGTGGTGAGCATGGCGGCGGTATGCTGCGCCTCGACCAAACGCGCCGCAATCGTGCGGCGGCGGCGCGACATCTTGATGCGTTCTTCGGCGCGGCCATCGTTCGCCGTGACGGGCATCGGCGGTTGGAACGGCGTCGGCACCACCGGACGCGGCGCGGGCGTCTGCGTGGCGGGCTGATGCTGCGCTTCGAGGTAGCGCTGCACGTCGCTCTTGGTCACACGGCCACCGGGGCGACCGGGCGGCACCTGCGCGAGATCGATGTCCTGCTCTTTGGCGACGCGCTGGGCGACCGGGGTCGCGGTGCTGGCTGGCTTGGAGTCGACGGGTTCCTGCGTCGCCGGGGCAAGCGTTTGTTCCGGCGATGGATTCGGCGCAACGGCGGCATTGTCGTCGATCGAACCGAGCACGTCGCCGATTTTCACGTCTGTGCCGGCGGGATGATCGATTTTGCTGAGCACGCCGCTCTTCTCCGCGCCGACTTCGAGATCGACTTTGTCGGTTTGCAGGACGACCAGCGCCTCGCCAACGGCCACGGGGTCGCCTTCGTTTTTCAGCCAGCGGGCGATGGTCGCTTCGACCACCGATTCGCCGAGATCCGGTACTTTGATTTGGAATGCCATGCTCTACCTCTACCTAACGATAATGTCCGCGAGACTTTCCTGCACGTCCACGCTGAAGGCTTGCGCAATCAGCGCCTCTTGATTGATCTTATGCCGTGTCGCCGAGCCTTCCGCCGGGCTGGAGTTGCGCGGTCGCCCGATGTAACGGATCGGCAGCCGTCCGTTAAGTTGATCTTGCAGCAGCGGGCGAGCAAATTCCCACGCCCCGGCGTTCTCCGGTTCTTCTTGTAACCAGACTATTTCGGTCGCGTTGGTGTAGCGGTCGAAAATCGGCTGCAAGTCTTCCGTGGGGAAGGGGTACAACTGCTCGACGCGCACGAGGGCGACTTCGGGATGATCGGCGCGGGTTTTGCTGCTCACGAGGTCGATGTAGACCTTGCCGCTGCACAGAATCACGCGCTGGACCGCCGCCGGACTCGCGGTATCGTCGATGACGGGCTGCCATTGACCCTCGGCCAGTTCGTTAAGTGAGGAGATCACCAGCGGGTGGCGCAAGAGACTCTTGGGCGTCATCACGACCAGCGGTAGCGGATCGCTTTCCAGAAGGAGCGCCTGCCGCCGAAGCAGATGGAAGTACTGCGCGGGCGTGGTCGGATTGGCGACGCGCATGTTGATGTCGGCGGTCGCCTGCAAGAAGCGTTCGAGCCGCGCGCTGCTGTGATCCGGTCCTGCGCCTTCATAGCCGTGCGGCAGCAGCATGACGAGCGAGGGCGTCAGCCCGAACTTGGCGCGTGCAGAGACGACGAACTCGTCGATGATGACCTGTGCACCATTATCGAAGTCGCCGTACTGCGCTTCCCACAACACCAGGCGGCGCGGCGCTTGCACGTTGTAGCCGAATTCAAAGCCGAGCGCGGCGGCTTCGGACAGGGGGCTGTTGTAGATTTCGTAGGCAGCGCGGGCCTGCGGCAAGCCTTGCAGCGGTATGAACGGATCGCCGGTTGTCTGATCTGTGAGGATGGCGTGCCGCTGGCTGTACGTGCCGCGCCCAACATCCTGACCGGTCAAACGTACCGCGATGCCATCTTCGAGCACGCTGGCGACGGCCAGATCTTCGGCAGTCGCCCAATCGATCACCCGCTCGTCCAGCTTCTCGACCGCGTCGCGGCGCTTCTGCATGGCTTGCGCCAGTTTAGGATGCACATTGAAGCTATCCGGCATCGTGAGCAGCGAACGGTTGAGTTCGCGCAGGCGTTCGACTGGAATGGCCGTGACGAGCCGGCGTGCGGTCTTCGGCACGGGCGGCGTCGGCAGCGGTTCGATCAGGTCGCGTTCCGGGTCAAGGTTTTCGAGCACGGATTGCAGCTTCAGGTTCTGTTCTTTGACTAAATCGTCCGCACGCGCGGCACTGAGCACACCACGCTTAGTCAGTGTATCCGCCCAAATCTGGCGCACCGTCGGGTGATTCTTGATCTTGGTGTACATCAGCGGTTGGGTGAAGAACGGTTCGTCGCCTTCGTTGTGACCCCAACGGCGGTAGCCGATCAAGTCGATGACGAAGTCGCGCTCGAACTCGGCCAGATAGCCGAAGGCGATGCGCGCGGCTTCGATGCAGGCTTCCGGATCGTCGGCGTTGACGTGCAGCACCGGGATTTTGAAGCCCTTCGCCAGATCGCTGGCGTAGAGCGTGCTGCGCGAATCGACCGGATTGGTGGTGAAGCCAAGCTGATTATTGGTGATGATGTGCAGTGTACCGCCCGTCCAATAGCCCGGGAGCTGCGATAGGTTGAGCGTCTCCGAGACGATCCCTTGACCGGGGAACGCCGCATCACCGTGAATCAGAATCGGTTGGGTGATGCCCGGGTCAAAGGCGGGTTTGCCGCGTTTGCCAACATCCGTCCCCGCGGCGCGCGCCATGCCCTCCACGACCGGGTTGACGAATTCCAAATGGCTGGGATTAGGTGCCATCGTCACGACGGAGTCGACGGGGGAACCGTTCTTGATGGCGCGGCGGCCGCCGAGGTGATACTTCACATCGCCCATCCAGCCGATATCGTCGCCGTGGCGGTGTTTGCGCACCGGGTCTTTGAATTCGGCGAAGATGTTGGTGTACGACTTGCCCAACGTGTGCGCGAGCACGTTCAAGCGGCCACGGTGCGCCATGCCGATGAGGATATTCGTCTCACCCGCATCGGCCAGCAGTGCGATGATTTCGTCCAGCATCGGCACCATGATGTCGAGGCCTTCGATGCTGAAGCGGTGCTTGCCGGGGAAGATGCGGTGGATGAAGCGCTCAAACACCTCGACTTCAGTCAAACGCTGGAGCAGCGCTTCCGAGTCGATGGGTTGGCGCCGGACCGAATAGCGCCCGCTCTCAATCGCTTCGCGCAGCCACTCACGCTCTTCCGGGCGGCGGATATGATCAAAGTCGTAGCCGATGCTGCCCGCATAAATAGCGCGGAGTAGTTCAGTCGCTTCCAAGGCATTGCGTGCTGAAGCGAGCACCCCGCCGACCAAACTGGCGGGCAGACGGCGCAGATCATCTTCGGTCAGTCCATATGACGACATATCGAGCGACGGATCGCCGAGGGGCTGCGTCCCGAGCGGGTCAAGCTGCGCGGCCAGATGACCGTATTCGCGAATCGCCTGTGCGTACTTGACGACGGCGGCGACTTTGGCGATATCGGGCGTCGCCGTGACCGGAGCCGCCGCGGCCTCCGCGGTGCTGGGGGCAGGCTCTGGCGGCGTCCAGCGCTCGAAGAATGCGCGGGTCGCCACATCAACCGAGGCAGGGTCGTGCAGATAGCGTTCGTAGAGTTCAAAGACGTAGGCTGCGTTGACGCCAGAAAACGGATTCCATGTCATAGAGGGAGTCCACAATCCTGAATATTGTGCTTAAGAATAGCCCTGAGTCTATCATCAAAGTGGGAATATACCCACCGTTTTTTCGGGTTTTTGCGCGTTAAATGGTATTATCAGCCAAATGATAACGTTCCCACAGGCACCAGCCACACCACTGGATTGATCGCTCATGAAGCAGGGTCTCGAAGAAATCGCAAAACTCGCGGGCGTGTCCAAGTCGACCGTGTCCCGGGTCGTCAACAATCAGCCGAATGTCAACGAACGAACACGGCAGCGGGTGCTCGAAATCATCCGTGAGGTGAACTTTCGTCCGAACAAGGCGGCGCGCGCGCTCGTCACGCAGCATACCAAAGTGCTCAGCGTGGTCATCCCGCAGCCATTGGCGGCGACTTTCACCGATCCTTATTTCCCGCGTTTGCTGCAAAGCATTTCCGCCAAAGCGAACCAGCAGGATTACGCGATTATGCTCTGGATTGGCGACAACGCCGAGCAGGAAGACCGCTTTACCGATCGCATTTTGAACAACAGCTTCTTCGACGGCGTGCTGATCGCTTCGGCGGTGGATGACGATCCCCTGGTGGAGCGCTTGAAAGATGCCGGCTTCCCCTACGTGTTGATCGGACCGGCGCAAAAAGGCGTGCCCTACAATGTGGATGTCGATAACCTCAGTGCGTCGCGCGAAGCGGTACGCCATCTGATCGCGCTGCACTATCGGCGCATCGGCACCATCACTGGGGTGCTGAACATGGGCGCGGCGCAGCATCGTCTGCAGGGCTATCGTGAGGCGCTGGCCGAAGCTGGGCTAGATGCCGATCCGAACCTCATTTTCTCCGGCGATTACAACGAAATTCAGAGCTATGAGGCGATGCGTCATTTGATCGCCCACGGCGTCGACGCGGTGTTTTGCGCCAGTGATGTCATGGCGCTCGGGGCGGTGCGCGCCATCACCGATGCTGGTTTGCGAGTCGGCATTGATATTGGCGTCGTCGGCTTTGACGATATGCCGTTCGCGTCGACACTGCAGCCGCCGCTCACGACAGTACGTCAGCCGATTGGTGACCTCGGTGATCGCGCTGCGGATATTCTCATGCGCTTGATTGAGGAGGAGCCTGTGCCGCAGGATCATGTGCTCCTGCCCGCGCATCTCATTGTGCGGCAGTCGTGCGGGGCGTCGGTGCGCAGCTAATTCAATTTGAACAAACTGAGCAAAAACCACAGCGCGATCTTCGGATCGCGCTGTGGTGTTGATTAGCTCGGTTGTTTCTCGGCGGACGAGGCCTTAACCGCGGGACTGACCGCCGTGGGACGGCGTCGTTTGGCGCGCCAGCGATTCCACGTGCCGACGATACCGTAGGGGAACACCATCACGACAATGATGAAGATGAAGCCGGAGATCAGCATCCAGCTCTTGCCGATGTCGAGCACGAAATCCGGCGTGACGGTGATCACTCGGTCACGCAGCAGTCGGTCGAGTAGGTGCAGCGTGGTCGCGCCAACGACCGGGCCCGTGAACGTCCCCGCGCCGCCGATGATCGTCATGAGCAGCGGATCAATCGTATAGGCGACGCTCAAGAGTTCGGGGCCGACTTTCTTGTTAAACACCACTTGTAGCACACCCGCGACTGCCGCCAGCATCGCTGCGACCGTGAACGCCATCAGCTTGAAATACAGCGTATTGTAGCCGATGGTCTTGGCACGTTCTTCGTTTTCGCGCACAGCCAGCAATACTGCCCCGGTCGGTGAAAACATCAGCCGTCGAATGAACAGAAACGTGAGCACAAAAATCGCCAGCACAATGTAATAGAAGGTGATGCGGTCGGCAATGGGGTTAAGCCAGGTCGGCAGGGTGGTGAGCGTGAAACCGTCCTCACCTTTGGTCAGCGGCAGGCGACCCCAGAAGATGTAGAACGATTCGGCGATGGCCAGTGTGAACACCGTGAAATAGACGCCGCGCAAACGCAGGGACGCCAAGCCGATCAGGAAGCCGAGCACGCCGCAGATCAGCACGGCGCCGAGCACGCCGACAATCACGCCCATGTCGGGTGACAGATCGGTGTATTCGAGTGCCAGCCCGAGAATGTAGCCGCCCATGCCGAAGAACAGCGCGTGCCCGAACGAGATTATCCCGGAAAACCCGAACAGCAGATTGTAGCTGATCGTGAAGATGGCAAGGATGTAAATCTCGATGATGGTGCCCTGCCAGCTCACCGCCGCCCCGCGGGTCGCGAACGGATCGCTGTTGGTTAGCGCGCCGATGAAGTGCGGCAGCGCAATCAGCAGAATCAGGATGATCAGCAGACCCGTATTGGATTGGAGCGTTTTGCGCCAAAAGGTCATGCTAGTTCTCCTTACCGAACAGGCCGCTGGGACGAATGAGCAGAATCAGCACGAGCAGCAGCATGGGTGTGAGGCTCGCCCACACGGGTGCGTTGACGCCCGGCGAAGCTGACCAATCCTGGATAACGGCGACGGCCACGCCGACCAGCAGGCTGGCGATAGCGGTGCCGCCATAGCTGCCCAAACCCCCGAGCACGACAATCGCGATGGCGGAGAGCAGAAATTGGTTCGCGAGGCCCGTCGAGGCGCCGAGGAAGGGGGCGGCAACTGCGCCGCCAAGAGCGGCGACGGCACACCCGAGCGTGAAGACCAGCGTGAATACGGCGCGCACGTTGATGCCCAGCGCTTCGACCATCTGGCTGTCTTCCACGCCCGCGCGGATGATGATGCCGATGCGCGTGCGCTGGAGCAGCAGACCGATCCCAATGATCAGCAGAAAGCCCGCGCCGATGACGAACAGACGATAGGTACTGAACTGCTGCTCAAACACAGTGAAGAAGCCAGAACGCGCAGTGAACATCGCCGTCCAACTGTAGGGCGTGGGCGTCCACACGACTTTGATCAGTTCGCCGATGACGAGCGCGACGCCAAAGGTCAGCACGATCTGGAAAATGGGGCGGGCGTAGAGCGGGCGCAGCAGAGCGCGCTCAAAGAAAATGCCGAGCACTCCGCCGACGAGTACTGCGGCGAGCAGCGAGACTATGAAGCGCACATCACCATTGGGCAGGGCATCCATGAGCTGCGGCGAGTGATGTACGGCATAGCCGACATACGCGCCAATCATGAAGAAAGACCCCTGCGCGAAATTCAGCACGTCCATGAGGCCGAAGACAATCGATAGGCCAGATGCGACCAAGAACAGGAGCATCGCCTGAAACAAGCCAGACATAATGGTGATGCCGAAGCTGCCGAGGTCGCCATTGGCGTTAACGAACCCAAACAGGAGCAGCGCGACCGCGACGACGGCGATCAACCAGTAAGTTTTGTTCATAAACCGCTCCTTTTAGGCAACGCCGAGATAGCGCTGGATGAGCGCGGCATCGTTGATCAGGTTGGACATGTCGCCGGTGTGGACGCTGCAGCCTTCTTCGATGACGACGTAGCGGTCGGCGAGTTTGCTCGCCATGCGGAAGTTCTGCTCTACCAGCAAGACGGTCGACTTTTCGGCCAACACGCGGATCGCGTGCATCAACTGCTCAATGATGACCGGCGCCAAACCTTCGCTCGGTTCATCGATCAGCAGCAGGCGGTTATCCGGGACGAGCGCGCGCGCAATCGCCAGCATCTGCTGCTGCCCGCCGGAGAGCTTACCGCCGGGGAGCGCATACAGGCGTTTAAGATCCGGGAATAATTCGAAGATGAAGTCGACTTTGCGCTCAAGATCGCCTTTGCTGCGCTCGGCAATTTCGAGATTTTCGCGCACGCTCAGCGCCTTGAAGATCGCGCGGTGTTCTGGCACATAGCCGATGCCGAGCTTCGCGATGGTGTATGGTCGCTTGCCCACGAGCGGCTGACCTTCGAACAAGATGGTGCCGGTGCGCGGTGGGGTAATCCCCATGATGCTCTTGAGCGTGGTTGTTTTACCCGCGCCGTTACGCCCGAGCAGCACCGTGATGCTGCCTTGCGGGACGGTCACGCTCACACCTTCGAGGATGTGAAACTGTCCGATGAAGGTGTTGATATCGCGCACTTCGAGAATGTTATCCGCCATGACCGCCTCCATAGTCACTGAAATCGCCATAGAGTTCGCCGAGATACACGCTTTGCACGGTCTTGTTCGCCGCGATTTCCGCGGGGATGCCTTCGGCCAGCACGCGCCCGGCATTCATGACGGTGATTTTGTCGGAGATGTTCATCACCACATTCATGTTGTGTTCGACCATGATGATGGTTTTACCGCCTTGCTGGCGGATGGTGTCAATCGTGCCGATCAGCTCCGGCACCTGCTCCGACGCCATGCCCGCTGTGGGTTCGTCGAGCAGCAGCATTTCCGGATTCGGCGCGAGCAGAATCGCGAGTTCAAGCTTGCGTTTACCGCCATGCGGCAAGGTATTTGCGGGCATATGGAGCATGTCGGCGAGGCCGACAAGTTCAATGACTTCGGTCGCGCGCTGGATGTAGTCCTTGAAGGAGTCGGCGCGCTGGAACAGGCGGAAGTTGATCGTGCCCAGCGCCTGCGCCGCGAGGCGGACGTTTTCGAGCACGGTCAGGTTGGGGAAAATGTTAGTGATTTGGAACGAGCGCCCGATGCCGAGGTGGGCACGGCGGTGCAGCGGCAGGTAGGTGATATCTTTGCCGTTAAAGAGAACGGTGCCGGCGGTGGGACGGTGATTACCTGTGAGCAGATTGAAGAAGGTGGTCTTGCCCGCTCCATTCGGCCCGATGATCGAATGGAGGCTGCCGCGTTGCACCTCTATGCTGACCGCGTCAACCGCCACCAGACCGCCAAAATCTTTACGCAAAGCGCGTGTTTCGAGAATGATGTCTTTTTGGGTCATAGAATCTCTTTTGACGTGGGGGCCAGGTTGCCCTCGCCCCCACCACTAGTTACCGCTTAGGACGAAGCTTCGAGGCTCGCCATAAATTCGTCGTTCATGGCGCAGCGTTCTTCACCTGCTTCGCACGGCGGGATGATATCCAGCGCCGGGACTTCTTGCAGCAGCGTGTAGAACTTCTGATCCGGGTCATCGAGGTTCGCCAACTGCACGATGTACATCGGGACGAGCGCCTGATGATCGCCGGGGCGGATAATGTACGTGCCCTTCGGGCCGTCGAACTGGAGACCTTCGAGCGCGGGGATCAACGACGCGGGCAGCGTATCGCCGCTGGTCGAACCGACCGCCGACGAGAGAGCCTGCGCGGTCGCGAAACCGCATTCCGTGAACAGATCGGGCACATCGCTGTAGACAGCCTGATGCTTTTCCACGAGCCAGTCATTGATTTCGTTCTGCGGCAGGGCGTACTGGTAGACGATCCAGCTCACGTTGCCGATATTGCTCGGGTCGCTCAGAGCGACAATGTCGTTGCTGTTGAAGGCTGCAACAACCGCCATCTGATCCTTGACGCCCAGTTCGTCCAACTGCTGGAACAGGGTGACGCTGGTGTCGCCCGCCCAAATCGGCAGGACGGCATCGGCACCGCTGTCCAGAATCTGCTGGATGTAGGTGGTGAAGTCAGTGGTTTCCAGCGGCGCGAAGATCGGTTCCTGAACGAAGTTGATGCCACCCGCGCCGAGGACGGCCTGCGCCGCACCCGCCGAGGCCCGACCAAACTCATAGTCCGCGGCGAAGATCACGAAGTTCGTGCCGAGGTTTTCCTGAGCGTAGGGGACGAAGGACAGGAAGTCCTGATAGGTGTTGCGGCATACGCGGAACGTATTGATGTTGAAGTTCGCGCCGGTGATGGCCGGGGAAGCGCCGGGGGCGGCGAACAACACGACATCATAGTCCAGGGCGACCTGCTGCAAGGCGACGGTCACACCAGAGGACGGCGCGCCCACGAGGATTTCGACGCCTTCCTGTTCGATCAGTTCACGCGCCTGGCTGGTAGCCGTGTCGGGATCGCCGCCGTTGTCACGGACGAGGATTTCGACCGGACGGTCGCCGATGGTGAGGGTGGCGAGCGCCGCGTCGATGCTCTCAAATTCGGTCGGGTCGATGCCCGCCGAGTAGAGCAGACCGAGCTTGAAGCCGTATTCCAGCTCATAGCCGTAGATGGTGAGTGCACCGGACTGATCTGTCATCAAACCGATCTTGAGCGGTTCACCCTGGGCGGCAACCATGCTGACGCCGAACGCCAACACCAATACTGCGACTAACGAAAGTAAAGCGAATTTCCGAAGCATGTCTTTCTCCTCTAAATTTTATACCGCTGTATCGGCTTGATCGCCGGAATACACTTACTAGGCCCCGAGATGCGCGACGAAATACCCGTTGAATTCCTCTGGGCGTTCAATGTACGGGGAATGCCCCGTATCCTGCATCACAATCTCGCGATATTGGCCGCCGTTGGCCGCGTAGCTGTCGAGGACGGCGCGCGTCTGGCTGACCATTGGCTGCGGTGGGCAGACTTCCATGCCGGGCCAACCGGGTATGTACCCAAGGCGTCCTAGATTGCCAAGGTCAAACATCGATTCGTCCGAGATGATCAGATCGTGGCTGCCGCGTACCCACAGGATCGGCGGTTTGACGGGGGCATTAATGATCTGTTCCACACTGTCGCCGATGTACTTAGGTGACAATCCGTTTGCGGGACCCAAGACGCCGGGCGCGACGAAGGGCCAGTTGGTCGAGGCGACATGATCGCCAGGGTAATCTTCGCCGCCGACGTGTGCCGCTAGCAGCGACGAGAGCAAATCTTCTTCGCGGGCAGGAACAAACGGCGCTTTCCAGTAGAAGCCGTTCATGACGGCGCGGGGCGCGTTCTGAGGGTTCTCCATTGAGCGATCCCCTTCGCTCATGCGCTTTGCGAAGGCTGAATTCACAATCCCCCCTCCCGATCCAGCGAAATCGGCGTGCGCGGGTGTGCCGTGAATGTCCTTTGTGCCGCAGTATCCATAAGGCGAACCGGGGCAGACAACGGTAACGGTCAGAAAGCGATCCGGGTAGTCGGCGAGCAAGCGCCAGACGACTGACCCCCCGAGCGAATGCCCCGCGACGTGGACTTTGTCGTAGCCGAGCGTGTCGAGCAGCGCGACCGCATCGTCGGCGAGGTCGCCCATGCCACGCGTCGCGTCGATCTTCTTGGAACGATCCGAGTCACCATAGGCCCGCTGATCCGGCGCGATACCGCAGTAGCCCGCCGGGAGCATGGTCATGATTTCTTCCCAGTAGGTCGCAGACGAAGCGTTGCCGTGTAGGAACAGCACCGGAATGCCGTCCTCGGGGCCGAAGAACAGGACGCGCGTGGTGATGCGCGGGCTGGCGATAGTTTTGGCGGTTATGCCGGGTAGCGTAGGAATAGGCATCGTTTTCTTGTCCTCAGAATAAGCCAACTATGTCATGACGGACGAGGCGTACCCCGTCCAAAGAAGCTGCCTAACTAACGACCATACTGCTCGACGAGCTGCCGCTTGTCGATCTTGCCGGGGCCAGTTTTTGGTAGTTCGCTCACCAAGATGACCGTCTTAGGAACTTTGTACTTGGCGAGGCGACTCGTCATGAAGGCGATCAGTTCGTCGGCTGTGAGCGTTTGCCCCGGCTTGACGACGATCACCGCGCGCCCGACTTCGCCCCACTTGGCGTCCGGTACACCGATCAGCGCGGCTTCGGCGACGGCGGGGTGCGCGTGCATGACGCTCTCGACCTCGGCGGGGTAGATGTTTTCGCCACCGCTGATGATCATGTCTTTCAAACGCCCGACGATAGTGTAGTAGCCTTCGTCGTCGCAGGTGGCGAGGTCACCGGTGTGCAGCCAACCGTCGACGATGGTTTTGGCTGTTGCTTCCGAATTGTTCCAATAACCGGGCGTGACATGCCCGCCGCGAATGAGCAATTCGCCGGTTTCGGAGGCGTCGCAAGGTGACTCATCCGCGCGGACGACTTTGACGTCGACATGGAACAGCGGGAAACCGACTGCGCCCGGTTTGCGGCGGACATCCGCCTGCGGCAACCAGAAGGTATTCGGCCCTGCTTCGGTCAGGCCGTAACCCGTCTTGAAGTCGACGCCCTTCGCCCAGAATTTCTCGAAAATCGGCAGCGGGCAGGGCGCTCCACCGCTGATGATCAGCTTCAGACGCGAGAAGTCAGCACTATCCCAGCGTTCGTGCGCCTGCATGACTACGAACATGGTCGGCACGCCAAAGTAGAGCGTGACACCGCGCTGCGCGATCAGGTCGAAGACGCTGGCCGCGTCGAAGCCTTTGCAGACGATGCTCTTGCCGCCGATGTGAATGAGCGGGAGCGTGAAGACATTCAAGCCGCCGGTGTGAAACAGCGGAGAATTCAGAATCGCGATGTCGTTCTCGTCCAAGCCCCACGAGACGACTGTGTTGATGCTATTCCACGTCATATTGCCATGCGTGAGGATTGCACCTTTGGGCAGGCCCGTCGTGCCGCCCGTGTAGCAGATCACCCAGGGATCATCGAGCGTGAGTTCGGGGCGCTCGGCCAGCGTGTCGGGGTGCTGATCGCGGTCGCGGAACGCGCAGTCCGACGCATCGGCTTTGGCACCAAACGCGACGAAATGACGCACACTCGGCACGTTGGGGCGGAGCGCATTGACGTGCTGGACGTATTCATCCGAGTAGATGAGCACGAGCGGCGCGGCGTCGATGAGCAGGGCTTGCAGCTCGGTGACGGTCAAACGCCAGTTGAGGTTTTGCAGGATCGCGCCGATCTTGCCGCAGGCCATCCACCCGTCGAGGTAGTCGAGGCTGTTGGAAGCGTAGACCGCTACCCGGTCGCCGCGACCGACGCCGAGCGAGCTCAGGTAGTTCGCGGTGCGGTTGGCGCTCGCGTTCCACGCGCGGTAGCTAATCTCGCGCCCAGTGGCGGCTTCTTCCAGCGCGATGCGATCCGGCGAGAGCTGCGCCCGCCGATCCAGCCAGTCGGTGACGTAAAAAGACTTTTGCGTTTCCATCACGATAACACTTTTTGCGCTACGGCTTTTTTGTCGATTTTGCCCACGGCGGTCTTCGGAATGGCGTCCACGAAAACCACGTTCTTCGGCACTTTGTACTTGGCGAGACGAGCGCTCATAAACGCGGTGAGCGCTTCGGCGGTGATTTGACTCTTGGCGACGATGACCGCCCAGCCAACCTCACCCCACTTTTCATCCGGCACGCCGATGACGACTGCCTCGGCGACGTCCGGGTGCGCCATGAGCACGCTTTCGATTTCGGCGGGGTAGACGTTTTCGCCGCCGCTGATGATCATGTCCTTGATGCGCCCGATCACCCAGATATAGCCTTCGTCATCGGCGCGGGCGAGATCGCCGGTATGCAGCCAACCGTCGACGACCGTTTTGGCGGTCGCTTCCGGGTTGTTCCAGTAACCGGGGATGACGTGCATCCCGCGCGTGATGAGTTCGCCGGGTTCACCCGCCGCGCACACTGATCCGTCTTCACGGACAATGCGTACATCGGCGTGGAACACGGGCACGCCAATCGCGCCCGGCTTGCGCTGAATATCGTGATTGGGCAGCCAGATGTTGTACGGCCCGCCCTCCGTCAGCCCGTAGCTGACGCGGAACTGCTGCACGCCTTTCGCCCAGAACTTCTGGTAGATCGGCTCGGGGCAAGGCGCGCCGCCGCTGAACATCGCTTTGATGCTGGAAAAGTTGGCCGTCTCCCAGCGGGGATGCGCCTGCATCAGTGCGTACATCGTCGGTACGGCGAGGTAGACGGTGACCTGCTGCTGTTCGATGAAATCGAGTGCTTTCTCGACATCAAAGGCCTTGGTGACGATAACCTTGCCGCCGACGTGGAACAG
Organism: Anaerolineae bacterium; assembly: GCA_041916315.1. GTDB lineage: Bacteria > Chloroflexota > Anaerolineae > Aggregatilineales > Phototrophicaceae > Flexifilum. The sequence goes on along the minus strand of JAYRZU010000054.1, from coordinate 2,653 downwards.
GGGCAGCGTGAAGATGTTCAACCCGCCCGTGTGAAAAAGCGGCATGCTGAGCAAAAACACATCATTCTGGTTGAGTGGCACGCTCATCACGGCGTTGACGCTGTTCCACGTCACATTGCCGTGGGTGAGGATCGCGCCTTTGGGAATGCCGGTGGTTCCGCCCGTGTAGCAGATCACCCACGGCGAGTCGGGCTGCAGGTCAGGCAGCTTGTTCCATGTCGCCGCGCAGGTTTCACGCTCGGAAAAACTCAAGTCGCCAGAGTCGGCGAGTTGATTGAGGGCGATGAAGCGCCGCACCGACGGAATGTCTGAGCGCAGTGTATTGACCTGGTTGACGAATTCGTCGGAATAGATGAGGACGACGGGCGCAGCGTCGAGGATGACGGCGCGCATTTCAGGAATGGCTAAGCGCCAGTTGAGCACCTGCAAGACCGCTCCGGTCTTGTTGCACGCCATGAGCAGATCGAGATATTCGACGCAGTTGGTCGAATAGATGGCAACGCGATCCCCGCGTTGAACACCGAGCGTGTCGAGTAGATTGGCCGTGCGGTTGGCAGTTGCATTCCACTCGCGGTAGCTGATGTCGCGTCCGCGCGCGGCGTCATGCAGCGCGATGCGGACACCGCTCAGTTTCGCGCGGCGATCTAGCCAGTCGGTGACAAAGAAAGACTTTTGCGTTTCCACAAGCTTAACCATGTCAAATAAAGTTGATGCCGGGGACAAAGCGCCCCGTGCGCGTCATGTATTCGGCATACTGCGGGTAAACCGTCCGCAGCAAACCTTCTTCAAACCGGGCTTTCTGACCAAAAAAGACGACGAAGACGACTGTCATCAGGAGCGGCACACCGTGCCCGTGTGCCAGCGCCGCGCCGAACGCTCCAAACATCACCCCGGTGTAGATGGGGTGGCGAATCCACTTATACACGCCTGTCTCGACCAGGCCGACGTTCTGGTTCGGCGTCGGCGTGACGTTAGGCAGCGCGGCGTTGCGCCGCATATGCTCCAGAATACCGAGCGTGATCACCACGAAAGCGGCGACCACGATGAGAAAGCCGGGCAGCACCAGCCCACCACCCACGGGAAACGCGATCAACAGCGCCGCGAATACGCCGAACAGCACGAATTGGATGAGGACGAACAGCGCGGCGCGGCTCATCAGCTACCCCCACCGCACCGCGATGGCGCTCCATGTATAGCCGGTCCCCGCGCCTGCCAGCACGATTAAGTCGCCGGGATGGATTTTGCCCTGCGCCAGCCCAAGCTGGATCGCGAGTACCTGATCGACGCTCTGCACGTGCCCGTGATTTTCTAAATAGACGGATTGCTCGGCAGTCAGACCAACCGATTGCAGAATTTCCAGATAGAACGAGCGCTTCATATGCGTGATGCCGAGGAACTTGACATCGGACAGCCGCGCGCCGCTCTTTTCGACGGCTTCGGTGATGACCCGCTGGAAGTTGCCGAGCGACGAACCGCCGAGGCGTTCCGCCATATAATCGCCATTCTGCACGTCGAGCCGCCCGCGCAGATCGCCGATGCCGTCGTCGGCAATACCCGCGACCGCTTCCGGTTCACGCGTGACGATCACCGTTTCGGAGAGTGTGCCATCGGTGATGGCCGATGCGCCCAGAATCAGGTTCTTGGTCGCGCCGCGCTGGAGCAGCATCGCGCCGCCGCCCGCGCCGAAGTTGAACATAAAGCGTGAGCGCGCATTCTTCAGATTAATCAGGTCGTTCTCGCGACTGCCTGCCGCCAGGAGCACCGTGTCGAGGCTCGGGTCGCCGAGCATCATGCTCTTTGCCATGTTCATGGCAATCGGCGCGCCCGCGCACAGCGCATACATCTCGAAAGAGTAGGCGTTGACCGCGCCGACATTGGCCTGAATCTTCGCGGCGGCGTTCCACACCAGATGATCTTTGAATTCGCTGCCATGCGAGATCACCAGCTTGATCTGTTCAGGTGTGATGCCCGCCGCGTGGATCGCGTCGACCGAAGCGCGTGAGGCCATTGCCGTCACGCTGTCATCCTCTCCGGCGATATGGCGCTGGCGAATGCCCATTTTGTCGCGCAGCACGGCTTCGGGAATACCAGTTGCCTCCACGAGATCGGCGGCGGTCTGGACGGCGGCGGGGAAGTACGTCCCCATACCGATAATGCCTACGTCAGTCATGCGTTCTCCCTGTAGACCACGCGACCTTCGACCATCGTGAGCCGTACATTGATGCGTTCATCCACGAGGATCAGGTCGGCGTCTTTGCCGAGTTCAATGCTGCCTTTGCGATTGGACACGCCGACGTTGCGCGCGGCGTTGAGGCTGGTCGCCTGCCAGATGTTGGCCAGCGGCTCGCCCGTCGCCGCCATGAAGTTGCGCACAGCCACGTCGAAGGTGAGGGTGCTGCCCGCCAGCGTGCCATCCGGCAGCCGCGCAGCGCCATCTTTGATGGTGATCACGCGGTCATCAATGGGGTATTCCCCGTCGGGCATGCCCGCGCCGCGCACCGCGTCGGTGATGAGGATCACGCCATCCGCGCCTTTAGCCAACCAGACGAGCTTCATGGCGGCGGGATGCACGTGGATGTTGTCGGCGATCAATTCGCAGCGGAGTTGGGGCAGGGTGAGCGCCGCGCCGAGCGTGCCCGGTTCGCGGTGGTGC
>JAYRZU010000053.1:0-25660 GCA_041916315.1 Anaerolineae bacterium | reverse complement strand
TGCCGTCCGGGTAGAAGTAGCGCGTGAGCGGATCGACCGGGACGAGCGTCAGGTAGTCGGCAAGGCCTCCAGCGAAGGTGTCTTCGAAGACGTGGCGCATGGTAATGACCGACGGCCCCGTATCCCAGCGGAAGCCATCCGCGCGGACTTCGCTCATTTTGCCGCCGACCGCCGCGTTCGCTTCCAGCACGAGCACGCGCTTGCCCGTCGCCGCCAAGCGAATCGCCGCGCTCAGGCCGCCAATGCCCGCGCCGACTACGATAATTGGAGCACTCATCATTGACCTTAACTACTTCGCAGGGGAAATGGGCGAGCCATTTGCCGAAACACGGTGAGAGGACGAGGTATGAGCATGTTTAGAAACCCCCTCACCCCAACCCCTCTCCCACGCAAGCGGGGAGAGGGGAGGTACTAGAAGTCTGCTGTCTCCCCTCCCTGAATTCGGGGAGGGGCGGGGGTGGGGTCGGAATCTGTCTCTTATAAACATGCTCAGATCGCGTCCCGACCAATCTACCGCGGGGACATGAGGCTAAGCTGAGTCCGGGGTGCGCAGAATCTTGGTCATGGCTTTGCCGCGTGCTAACTCGTCGATCAGCTTGTCGAGGTAGCGAATTTCGCGCATCGTCGGTTCTTCGATGTCTTCCACGCGCACGCCGCAGACCACGCCTTTGACCAACGAGCGCGCCGGATTCATGTGCGGTGCGTCCGCGAAAAAGGTTTCAAAGTCGGTTTGGTTGGCGATCTGCGCGTCGAGCTGTTCCTGACTGTAGCCCGTCAGCCAGCACACAATTTCGTCGACTTCCGCTTTGGTGCGCTGCTTCTTTTCCGCCTTCATGACGTAAAGGGGATAAACACTGGCGAAACTCGTCGTGTAGATCCGATGTTTTTGCATGATTTCTCCATCTCACTCACTTGTTTTTGGACGGCGACGACCCCAGCCGCCTTACGGCGACTCCGTCGCCTCCGGCAGTACAAAGCGGACTGTATCCAGAATGGCTTGCAGTTCACCCTGCGCCGTGTCCATCGCCGTGATCGGATCGGTGTAGACGTAGAACAGGAAGTTGAGGTTGAACTGCTGCAAGCCCGCCAACCAGCCGCGGGTATCTGGTTCCCCGGGGCAGTCCACCGCGGCGAATGACGTGCCGACCGCCGCCAGCCCACCAATCGAGTATTCGCGGCGCAAATCCGTGCCGATGTTGCAGCGCTCCTCGACCACGGCGAGGCGCAGCAAACGCGTGCCGTCGAGGTACAGGTCGGGTGTGACGGCCGTTTCCTGGGCGAAGGGATTGCCTGCCGGGAGCAGATTCGGGAAGGCCCACAGCAGCACAATTGACCCTATCCCGCCCGTGACCGGCCCTTGATAGAGCGCGAAGGGGATGTTGCGCACGGCGTCGATGTCCGTCAGCACGATGGTGCTGTAGGCGCGTCCCCAACCCTCGGGCAGATCAAGCTCAAGCGGGGGCGGTGCGCCTTCCTGCGCCAGCAGCGGCGCAAGCGTCGAGTCGATCACGGGGTCAATGGTGGGCGTGGGCTGCGCGTCTTCTGTGCCCGCGGCAGAGGGCGTGGTCAGGAAGGTTTGGTCGAACTGCTGCGCGGCCTGCGTGATGGTGAAGTTGAGGCTGGCCGCGTCGGTGAGCGACGGCGCACCGTTCACGGTGACGTAGGGCGCGCTCGTGAAGTCGGGCTCGTTGTCCGCCGCCCGCTGTGCATCGTCGAGGCGCAGATCGGCGCGGTCGCCAAGCAGACAGGTGTTCCATGTGTTGACGTCGATGCCGACGGCCGCGCCGCCCGTGAGCAGACGATCTCCGGCGAACGGATCGGTCGGGAACTCGGTTTGCCAGTTGAACAGCAGATCATGGAACTGCCAGAAAGCGTTCTGATCGCCCGCGCACAGCGCTGCCCGGGCTGCGCCGCGCCCGCCGGAGAGCGTCCCCTTGACCAGCGGCACATAGATCAGCCGCGCTTCGCCTGTGCGCACGCGGTCGAGCAGCGCGGGGAAGCTGTCGCGGTAGAAGGTGCCGGAGGCGGGATCGTCAAACGCGCCGTAGATCACCACATCGACGGTCGCGCTCGGAAAGCCGATCTGCGGGAAGCCCTGCACGGTCACAGCCTGTGGGAGCGCGGCATAGCGATCCGTACCTGCCGCGGCGGGCGTTGGCGACGCCGGCGGCGCGACGGTGTTCGTCGGGGGAGCGGCAGTCGGGCTCGCGGCATTACCGCCACATGCGGCGGTGATCAACATGAGAAGCGCGCCGATCAGCGCGCCAAAACGATGCAGAGAATGGGTCATGGGGTCAGGCTTCCTAACCTCACCCCCCAACCCCCTCTCCCGGGGGCGAGGGGGAGTCGAGCGGCGCACGACGGGGGGTGTGGTGAATATGAACTACAGCTTCTCTTCGTCCAAGCGGCCATCTTTGACGTCGAAGATCAATTCGCGCAGCTTGTCGGGGTTTTGCAGGCTGGTGAACGAAATTTCTGCCGAGTCCGAGCCTGCCGACTGGATGACAATGTCACCGTAACCGAGAATCGAGCCGAGCAGCGACTTGTTCACGTTGATGTCGGTCACGCGTTCGAGGCTCATGGCCGTTTCGTTACCCGTGAGGATGTTGCCGCGGCGCTGTGTCAGGCGGCGGGTAGTGAGCGAAATCTGGTTCAAACGCCAGTTGGTGAGCACATACAGGCCGAGCGTGACAATCGTCCGCCACCAGAACCCCCACGAGCGCGGACTGCGGCGGAAAACAGCGACGGGTTTTTCGGGCGACTGCATCTTGGACTCCTTTGCGAGAAATGTTCACAGTTTACAGTTTACAGCCAAAAACCGATCCCTGTGGACTGGCGCTAAATCGCGTTCTTCAGCAGGTTGGAAAGCGCGTCGGGATCGTAGGGTTTGAGCAGGAAACGATTCGCGCCCGCGGCGAGCGACTCGGCTTCTTTGTCCATGCCCGATGCGATGATGATCAGCGAGTTGGCGAAGGCGGGCAGGGTGCGGAGCTGTTGCACCAGTTCGACCCCTTCCATATCGTGCAGATGGAAGTCGACGATGAAGGCGTCCGGTTGGAAGGCGTTGGCCTGACTAATCGCATCACCGCCGCGTGTGACCGTCTTCACTTCGAAATCGTCCAGTTCCAGCAGGGTTTTCAGCAGATTAGTCATCGTCCGATCATCGTCGACGATGAGGATTTTCTTCCCCACGCTCGCACTCCCATTGAGAATGAGTGCGGCGCTTGTGCGCCGCACTCAGCAGAATCCTTACTCTCAGTGTACCTTTTTCTTGGTACGTTGTCCAACGAGCGCGGCGCTCAACGCCTCGTCAATGCCTTCGACCAGCACGAACTGCAGGCGGGTGCGGACATCGGCGGGCAGGTCGTCCAGGTCTTTCTCATTTTTCTTCGGCAGGATGATCGTGTTGATCCCCGCGCGATCCGCCGCCAGCACCTTATCCTTGATGCCGCCGACCGGCAGCACCTTGCCGCGCAGCGTGATTTCCCCCGTCATGGCGACGTTCCCGCGCACCGACTTGCCCGTGAGCAGCGAGGCCAGCGCGACCGTCATGGTCACGCCCGCCGAGGGACCATCCTTGGGCGTCGCGCCCTCCGGCACGTGCAGGTGAATGTCGTGCTTCTCGAAAAATTCTGGCGTCAGGTTGAACGATTCGGCTTTCGAGCGGATGTAGCTCAACGCGATGCGCGCGCTCTCCTGCATGACTTCGCCCAACTGCCCGGTATACTGGAAGCCCTTGCTCCCCTGCATGTACGCCGCTTCGACGTAGAGCACATCACCGCCGTAGGGCGTCCACGCGAGGCCAGTGGCCACGCCGGGGCGATCCGTGCGTTCTTCCGACTCGGTACGATAGCCATAGCGCGGTTTGCCGAGCAGGTCGGTGATCGCCTTGGAGTCGATGATCACTTGCTCGGTCGCGCCTTCGGCAATGCGCGTGACGATCTTGCGCATGGCGCGCCCGACCTCGCGTTCCAGCGTACGCACACCCGCTTCCCGTGTGTAATCACGGATGATACTTTGCAGCGCATCCCGCGTGACCTGCACTTCTTCAGTGCGCAGACCGTTCTCGCGGATCTGGCGCGGCGTCAGGTACTGCTGCGCGATCGCGATCTTCTCCTGTTCGGTGTAGCCGCTCAGTTGAATGATCTCCATCCGGTCGCGCAGCGGGCCGGGGATCGGCTCCAGTTCGTTGGCCGTGGTGATGAAGATCACTTCGCTCAGGTCGAAGGCCACGTCGAGATAGTGATCGCGGAATTCGTTGTTCTGTTCCGGGTCGAGCACTTCGAGCAGCGCCGACGCCGGATCGCCGCGGAAGTCGCGCCCGAGCTTGTCGACTTCGTCGAGCATGATGATCGGGTTGTGCGATTCCGCACGGCGGATCGTCTGGATGATGCGCCCCGGCATCGCGCCGATGTAGGTACGGCGAAAACCGCGAATTTCGGCTTCGTCGCGCACGCCGCCCAGGCTCATGCGGATGAACTTGCGCCCCATCGCGCGGGCAATGCTCGACCCGAGCGAGGTTTTACCCACGCCGGGCGGGCCGACAAAGCACAGAATCGCGCCCGCGCGTTCGCGGCGGATGTGATCAGCTTCTTCGGCCTGATGCGCGCTCATGCCGCGTTCCAGACGCAACTTACGCACCGCGAGGTATTCGAGGATGCGCTCTTTGATGTCCTTCAGCCCGTAGTGATCCTCGTCGAGCACCGTCCGCGCGTGCGGGATGTCGAGGTTATCGTCCGTGCGCTTGTTCCACGGGATGCTCGTCAGCCAGTCGAGATACGTGCGGATCACCCCGTATTCCGCGGCGGCGGTCGGCAGCTTGGACAGGCGATCCACTTCGCGTTCGGCTTCCTTGCGCGCTTCGTCGGGCATGCCTGCTTCGGCGATCTTCTTGCGGAACTCCTCGACTTCGACGGTCTGTTCGTCGCCTTCGCCGAGTTCGCGCTGAATCGCCTTGAGCTGTTCGCGCAGATAGTATTCGCGCTGGACTTTCTCCATCTCCGTCTGGGCTTCGGTCTGGATCTTACGCCCGAGTTCCAGCACTTCGATCTCTTTGCTCAGGAGCGTCATCAAGCGGCGCAGCTTGGCTTCGGTGCTGTCGAGTTCCAGGATGCCCTGCGCTTCCGCGAGATCGATGCGGATATAAGTCGAAATGGTGTACGCCAACTGCAGCGGATCGTCGACATTGAGCGCCGACGAGATCAATTCACCGGGGATGCTCGGCACGAGTTCCGCCAGCTTAGTGAACTGGTCGACGACGTTGCGCGTCAGCGCCTCGACTTCCAGCGATTCTTCGACCGCTTCCGGAATGGCGTGGACTTTGGCTTTCAGATACGGTTCGGTCGACGTGAATTCGTCCACCGTGATGCGCCCCAATCCCTGCACGAGCATGCGAATCGTGCCATCGGGCGCGCGGAACAGGCGGTGAATCGACGCCAGCGTGCCGGTGCGATAAATATCATCCGGGCCGGGCGTTTCCAGCTCAGCATCCTTGGAGGTGATCAGGCCGACCATGCGGTCGCCCGCGACCACTTCATCCACCAGCTTGATGCTGCGCGGCTGGCCAACGGTCAGCGGGATGATGGTCTCGGGATACACGACGACTCCGCGCAGAGGCAGAATCGGCAGTTCCGCGGGGATTTTCAACTCGGCGTCGTCACTGTTCGAGCCCGTGCGAATCTCGACGTCGGTCAGCTCTTCTTCGGTGAAATCGTCGACGACGGGCGACTTCGGGTTGTCACTCATTAGTTTCCTCATCTTCTCCAACGACGCGAATCCGGTTTTCGGGCAGGCGCGGCAGTTCGATCTGCAAGAAGCCGTCCCGATATGAGGCGGTTACGCCTTCGCTGCTCAAGTTCCACGCGAAGGTGAGTTCGACGCGGAAGTCTCCATAATTGATCTCAACCTGATGATAGGCGGCATTGTGCAGGGTCGGCCGTTCACGCGTGCCGGTGATGACCAACTGCGTGCCATTCAGCGAGACGTTGAAGTCGCTGGCGCGCATGCCGGCAATTTCGACAACCACCACGATCTTGTCACCAAATTCGATGACGTCAGTCGGGGGTTCGAATTGGCGGCGCGTGTTGAGGCGCACGGAATACCCTTGGATCATCCACTGACGGCCAGTCGCCGGGTCGCCGGGACGTTTTTTCTCTTCCATCGCGAAATACATAGACGCATGACCCCTTTCTGCTGTCCATAGTAGTGTAGTGGGTTCAGCGTAATAGAAATATAAGATTGGCATGATGGGTTTAAGAATGAGGGATTTAGAACCCTCACCCCCGACCCCTTTCCTAGAGGAGAGGGGAAGCAGAGAGCAATGGGATGATCGACGGCAGGGACGCACCGTTCCGGACGAGCGCGAACGCCACGATCAGCAGCAGTATGAACACCGCCACGGCGATCAACTGGCGCACGCGGCGCGGCGATAAACCGCCGTACTGCGACCGAATACGGCCCACGATCTTCTTCATCTGCCCGTCGAGCGGCGCATCGCTGATGTTGATCGGCTCGGCGGCGGCGATGGGCTGCAAGCTTGGCGGGAGGTCGGTGGGGAGGGTCGCACCATCCACCAGCACGGGGAGAATCAGCATGCCGGGCTGCTTGAGCGCCGCCTCGATCTGAATGCGGATCGGATCTTTGGGGTTGGTGATGCCCTTTGGTTTGCCCGCGGGCGTTTCGCCCACGCCCGCCCAATTGCGCCCGATGACGATCACCATCACATCACTGTGCGAGACGACATCATTCGCCAGCACCAAGCGTGAGACGGTGCGGTCGGAGATGCGGTCGACATCGCGCAGAATGCTGCTTTCGCCAAACGTCTTGACGAGCTGTTCATGGATGCGCCCGGCGATTTCGCCCGTGTCTTCGCGGCGATAGCACATGAAGATGATCGGCTCTTTGGATTTCTGGCGCGTTTGCGCGCTGGGACGCGGCGGCAGCGTCACCGGGGGCAGACTGCTCGGCGTGACGGGCGCAGTGCGCGCGGGCGTGGGCGCGGCAGGCGGCGTGATCGGCTCGGCTGCGATTGGCGCAGGAGCGGTTGGCGCGGTTGGCGCCGATTCTTGCACAGGGGCAGCTTCGACGGTCGGCGTCTTGTCAGTTTTGGGTGCGGGCTTGAGGATCGCTTCGATCTCCGCGCCGACCGCGCGCGCGCTGGGGAGGCGGTCTTCGGGTTTTTTCGCCAGCATCGACTTGAGCAAGGCCACGACTGCATCGGGAATATCGCTGCGGTACTGGCGCGGATCGGGCAAGTCGTCGCCAAGGATGGCGGCAATCGTACCGACGGCGGTGCCTTCCTCGAACGGGAGATGCCCCGTGAGCATCTGGTAGAGCATCACGCCGAACGCCCAGATATCGGTCTGCTCGTTGTACTTGCCCCCCTCGCAGATTTCCGGGCTGAGGTAGGCGACCGTGCCGAGCACCGTCCCGATCTGCGTGAGCATGGTGCCGGGCGCATCGCCGATGCGCGCGACACCGAAATCGGTCAGCTTGGGCATGCCGTCGTCAGCGAGCAGCACGTTGGCGGGCTTGAGGTCGCGGTGAATGATGTTCAGGCGGTGCGTGCGGGTCAGTGCGTCCGAGAGATCGAGCGCGAGCTGGAGCGCGCGTTCGACCGGAAGCTGCGGCGTCGTTTTGAGCAGCGCGTCGAGCGAACCGCCGCCGACATATTCCATGATGATGTAGTGGCGGTCACCTTCGTTGAGCGTGTCGTACACCCTTACAATATTCGGGTGATTCAGCTTGGCGAGCGCGGCGGCTTCGCGGCGAAAGCGTTCGAGCAGTGTGGGGTCTTCCTGCACAATGCGCGGCTTGAGGGCTTTGATGGCGACTGGCTGCCCCGTGGTCTGATCCAGCGCCTTGTAGACATCGCCCATGCCGCCTCTGTCCAGCAAGTCGGTGATCTGGTAACGGTTTGCAATCACGCGAACTTCGCTCATGCCACCCTCGAATCATGTCAGATAAGTCACCTGATTGTAGCATGAACGGTAGATTTGGATGATTGTCACACGGCAGTTGGGCGGCTCCCCTACGCCCACGAACGCGGCGCTACACTAGCCCATAAGATTTTTCTTCGGAGATAGCGCCGTGAAACGCACCCTATTCGCTCTACTGCTTATGACTCTCTTTTTGGTCTCCGCCCCCGCGCTGATTCAGGCTCAGGTCAGCGCCCCATTCCGCGTTTACCTCACGTTTGAAGATGGACCAACCGACGCCTATACGCCGCAAATTCTCGACATTCTGGCGCAGTACACCGCCAAAGGGACGTTCTTCCCCAACGGCTATCAGATTGCCGGACGCGAAGCGATCATCCAGCGGATCGTGCGCGAAGGCCATGCCATTGGCAATCACCTGTGGATTGAGCCGCCTGTGTATTCCGGCGCGCCCGCCGAACTGGTAATCGAGTCGTATCAGCGCACCGAAGACGCGATTCGCGCCGCGCTCACGCCGGAACTGTTGGCGATCTATGATGCGCAGCCGCGGATCTTCCGGCAGCCGGGCGGCGGCGCGCAGCCATTCCCCGCTGAGTCGGGTATTTCCGTGATCAGCTATAACTGGAGCGTCGATGCCGACGACTGCGGTTGGGGCGTGCCCGGTGGCGCGGACGATAACTATGATGATGTGGTCATCGACAACATCCTGAACACGCCGCGTTCGCTCGGCGGGGTGCGCTGGAATGTGTACGAACAGGGCGACGGGGCGGTGATCGCGTTCCACGACATCAACCGTGTGACCGGGCGGGTGCTGCCCATCATTCTGAGCGAACTGCAGGCGGCGGGCGCGACCTTTGAGGCGCTGCCCCGTCCGTGGGATCAACCCGGCACGATGCCGATTGCCTTGGGCGCGCCGCCCATGTACGGGGCAGGTGTGCCCGGCTACACGCTCATCGGCGAAGTGCTCGACGTGGCACGCATCCGCTCCGCGCCCGCCTTCGACGCGGCGATTTTGTTCAACGCGGTCGAGCCGGGGACACAGCTCACCGTGAGCGGTCGCTTGGGCGAGTGGATGCAGGTCAGTTGGGCCGGGCAGGTCGGCTGGATGCACGGCGATCTGCTGCACGAGCGCGGGGCGATCTCCGCGCTGCCGCTGGTGCAGTGATCAACCGCGTTTCTGACGATAGCGGGCTTCGGAGGTGACCAGATCGACCACGCCCGCAATCGTCGGGTCGGGGAGAGCGTTGGTCGGCAGGTCGTAGACCATGTGCGATACCAGCATGGATCCGCGCAGGCGCGCTTCGCCGACCTGCCGCCCTTTCACCGCTGGCAGCGTGAGTAAATTAGCCGTGAGATCGGCAAACTCGGCGGGCTGCATACGGATCGTAAGCTGATCCGGGCGCGGTTCGCCGAGCGTCAACCACACCCCGTCGACTTCGGCGGGGTGCTCGGCGTCAATCAGCTTGAGCTGCGTGGACTCGCTGACGCGGGCGCGCGCTTCCGGTGAGATGCTCACCGTCGCGGCGTGGTAGCCCATGCCGTCGAACGCCAGCGGCAGCGATAAGCCGCCGCTCACGCCGCAGTGCCACACATCCGGCGCGCACGAGTCGCCGAGGTCGAGCAGCAGCACGCGCCCGATGGGCGGCGCGGGATCATCTTCGCACACCGGAACCGCCGCCTCACTGTTGAGCGCGCGCAGTTGGCGGATCAACGTATAGAGGCGCGGCAGCACGTCGAGATCGCCGCGCAGACCGTAGGTGTAAAGGACGGTTAGCGGTGCTTCCATATCGGCGGCCGTTTCTCGACAAACGCGGTCATGCCTTCGGTCTTGTCCTCGGTGCCGAACGCGAGATAGAAGTTGCGCTTCTCGTAGTCCAGCCCTTCCGACAAGCCGAGTTCTTCCGCCTTGTTGACGGCATCCTTGATCAAGCGCACGGCAACGCGCGGCAGGCAGGCGATCTTCGCCGCCAGATTAATCGCTTCCTGCAGGTAGCTCTCGACCGGGTACACGCGGTTGACCAGTCCCGCGGCCAGCGCTTCCTGCGCAGTCAGCTTGCGGTCGCCGAGCATGACTTCCATCGCCACGGCCTTGCCGACGGCGCGGGTGAGGCGCTGCGTGCCGCCCGCGCCGGGAATGATGCCGATGCTGACTTCCGGTTGACCGAACTTGGCGCTCTCCGACGCGACGATCATGTCGCACATCATCGCCAGTTCGCAGCCGCCGCCGAGCGCCCAGCCGCTCACCGCGCCGATGATCGGCTTGCTGACGCGGCTCATGCGCGACCAATCAGTGAAGTCGTCGCTCAGCATGGCAACGGCGGTCTGATCCGCCATCTGCTTGATGTCCGCGCCTGCAGCGAAGGCTTTGTCGCTGCCCGTGAGCACCATTGCGCCGATCGTGTCGTCGTGGTCGAAGGCTTCCAGCGCGGTGAACACCTCACGCGTGATCTGGCTGTTGAGCGCGTTGAGGGCTTGCGGACGGTTGAGGCGTACCAGTCCCACGCCGGGGGCAGGCGTTTCGATCAGAATGGTTTCGTAAGTCATGTCGGGTTCTCCAGTGAAGTTCTATACTCACGACACACGGTAGAAGCCATGAACCGTGTGTCCAGAAAAGCAATACTGTTTCTAGAAGCGAAGTTTTTGTAGGGACAAGGCATGCCTTGTCCTCTGTAGCTCATCTGGGAAATCAGGACGAGGCATGAGCCTTTTTCATAATTGGTGAAAATACCTAACCTCACCCCCGACCCCTCTCCGAAAAGAGGAGAGGGGAGACAAACGGAGTTTTTAAGTCCCGTCTCCCCCGGAGAGGGAATTTAGGGGTGAGGTTAGACAAAATACCGATTCTAAAATGACCTCATGCCTCGTTCCTACACAAGTGATTTTCCGTTCCAGCAGCGTTACGGATACCGATCCATGAAGTCTTGGATCGCCGTGTCGATCACATCGGCCTCTTCCGTGCCGAGCGAGGCGAGCACGTCTTCGAGGCCGAGCTTCATCTTGTCGTAAGCGTCCTCGGCGGTCGGCTTGTCGGCGATGAAGCGGGTGTGTACCAGCCACCCGTACACGCCGCACGTGATCGCAAAGGGGACGCCCATATGCGTCTCTTCTTCCAGCGTGATACGCGCGCCATCCGGGCATTCTTCATCGCGCAGGATGACGCCGCCCTCGGACCCGGTCGAGCCGATGGTCTTGCCCTCTTCGTAAGTGATCCATTCCATGAGCTGTTTTACCTTGCCTAAACCTCACTCCCTGCCCCTCTCCTAAAGGCGAGGGGGAAATGAGCGAGGTGCTGTGTACTGCGGCTAAAACGGCCGCTCGATATACCATTTGAGATAGCCGCCCTGTTTGCCCGTGCAGGTCATCCCCAGCTTTTCGAGGATGCGCTTGGAGCCGAGGTTGTCGGGCAGGCATTCGGCGGTGACGCGCTGTACGCGCGGGTCTTGCCACGCCCAGTTGACAAGCGCGGTCGCCGCTTCGAACGTCAAGCCGCGGCGGCGGTAGTGCGGCGAAATGCCGTAGCCGATTTCGATCATCCCCTGATGATTCGGCTTGCCTTTGAAGCCGATGGAGCCGAAAACCATCTGGTCGGCGGTGTGCTTCATCAGCCACAGACCCCAGCCGAGCATATCGGGGTCGCCGCGCAGTTGGTAGTCGTAGAAGCTGAGCAGCCCGCGCCCGTCTTCGTCCAGCCATTCGTCGTCCAGCCGCGCGCCCAACAACGATTCCAGTTGGCGCTTGCCACCGCTCGCCGCGCGGGCGATCTGGGTAGGACAGGCGGTCAAAGTGAGTCGTTCGGTCTGAATCTCGTAAGTCATGGCTGGTGCTCCGATCTTTTTGACGTGATTATAGATCGGTGTGTTCACTTTTACCGTAACATCTTTGAAGATTTTGAACCACAGAGACCGAGCTTACAGTTGACAGTTAGAAACCGAATGGGACCAGAGGACGAGGCATGAGCGTGTTGAAAAAGGTCAAATTCCCACCCCACCTCCGGCCCCTCCCCGAATTCAGGGAGGGGAGACCGATTTCCCCCTCGCCCCGCTTGCGTGGGAGAGGGGGTAAACAGCCTCATATCTCGTCCTGCTTTGTCACCTTTCGGACATTGGTTTAAGTAGGTTACCGAAAGTAGGGGCAAGGCGCGCCTTGCCCCTACAACGGCGATTTCTGATTGGACTTATTTCGAGAACCTACTTTAGGACAGGTTATAACTGTGAACTGTCTACTGTGAACTCTGCTTTTCATGCCACAACTTGAGCAGTTCGGCTTCACGGGCGGGATCGAGACCCGCGCGGCGCGGCTGATCTGCCGGGAGCGTCTGCTCAAAGGCGAGCGTGTCGCGGACGGTGTCGGCGAACGGGCGGAAGGTCAGCCCGGCAGTGACGGCGCGCTGCACGCTGACGGCGAACACACCCGCATACTGCTCCGGCACCCAGAAGGGGAGCTGCATGCCGTTGACCTGCTGCTCTTCCAGCCACGCATCATCGACCCACGTAAAAGTCGCATTGCTGCCGAGCGCGTCACGCATGCCCGCGACCCAGTCGCCCCACGCGAAGGGCTGCGTCGCTCCGGTCGCGTTGTATACGCCAAGCGTACCGTCTTGCAGCAGCTTGAGCTGGAACGCGCCGAGGTCGCCCCCGTCGATCATCTGTACGGGGCGCTGCGGAGTGCCGGGGACGAGCACTTCGCCACCCTGCGAGATGCGTTTGACCCAGTAGGTGAAACGGTCGGTGGGGTCGTACTGGCCGACAATCATGCCGGGGCGCACGATGATGGCACGTTCAGCAAAGATCGACTGCGCGGCGAGTTCGCACAACACTTTGAGGCCGCCGTAGGTCTCGCCTGTGACTTCCTCGGTGGCTTCGTCGGTCAGCTTCTTGAGCGGCGCGGTTTCGTCAGCACCCGCCTGCACCGGGTCGTCGTAGACGGAAATCGTCGAGATGAACAGGTAGCGATCCACCGCGTCTTTGAGCACTTCGCCCGCCTGCCGGACAGCGCGCGGGATATAGCCGCACGTGTCGATCACGGCGTCCCACGTTTTGCCCTTGAGCGCTTCATAGTCGCCCGTTTCGCGGTCGCCGTGCAGGTGTTCGACCTGCGGGAAGAGATCGGCGTTGGTTTTGCCACGCGTGAACAGCGACACTTCATGCCCATTCGCCAGCGCGAGTTCGACCACATGCCGACCGACGAAGCGCGTTCCCCCCAGAAGCAACAGGCGCATGCTCATCATCCTTTTGAAAAAGTTTTAAACGATGGGGAAAATTTAACTTGAAAACAGAGGATGGTCAATGGGTTGCTGCGCAGCCCGGGCGGAAACAAAAAGGA
The DNA here is from genome assembly GCA_041916315.1 of Anaerolineae bacterium. Taxonomy (GTDB): domain Bacteria; phylum Chloroflexota; class Anaerolineae; order Aggregatilineales; family Phototrophicaceae; genus Flexifilum. The sequence continues at coordinate 12,404 of JAYRZU010000053.1, read as the reverse complement.
CGAGGCGTACCTCGTCCCTACAGTCACTGCGAATAGTCGAGTCTACTTTACGCCCGGCGGCTTCTGGCCGACGCCGAAGATGCGCCCGCCGAGTTTGAAGCCGTTTTCCTCCAGACGGTCGATGAACTTCGGACGGTAGCCCATCGCTTCGAGTCGACCGCCGCCGACCGACGCCGGGGCGAGCGTCGTTTGACCGGGCATACGATACATGAACAGGTCTTGCAGCGTGACCGAGTCGCCCTCCATGCCTTGAATTTCGGTGATCTGCACGATCTTGCGTGTGCCGTCCTTGATGCGCGCGATCTGCACGATCAGGTCGACCGCGCTGACGATTTGGCGGCGGATGACGCTGACAGGCAAATCCATGCCCGCCATCAGGCAGAGCGTTTCCAGACGCGCGACGCTGTCACGGGGGTTGTTGCTGTGCACGGTGGTCAGCGAGCCATCGTGACCGGTGTTCATCGCTTGCAGCATGTCGAGCGCTTCGCCGCCGCGGCACTCGCCGATGACGATGCGGTCAGGGCGCATACGCAGTGAGCCACGCACGAGGTCACGGATAGTGAGCATGCCGCGCTTGCCATCACCGCCGGGGGCGGGCGGCGCGGTTTCGAGGCGGACGACGTGCCGCTGGGCAAGCTGAAGTTCCGCCGCGTCTTCTATGGTCACGATGCGTTCGTCATCCGGAATGTAGCCGCTCAACACGTTGAGCAGGGTGGTTTTACCGGAACCCGTACCGCCCGCGACGACGATGTTCAGGCGCGAATGCACGCATGCTTTGAGGAATTCGGCGGCTTCCGGCGTGAGCGACCCAAATTTGATCAGATCCTCAACGGTCAGGCGCTTTTCCGGGAATTTACGAATGGTGATCGTCGTGCCCATCAAGGCGGAGGGTTCGGACACAATGTGCACGCGCGAGCCATCGGGCAGACGCGCATCGACCATCGGCTGATTGCGGTCGAGCGTCCGACCGAGCGGGCGGACAATCCGCTGCGCCGTGTATTCGATGTGTTCGTCATCGTCGAAGACGAGATCGGTTTCCAGCAGCTTGCCTCTGATTTCGGCGAAGATGATCTCCGGCCCATTGACCATGATTTCCGAGCACGCCCGGTCGACGACCAGCGGCTGAATCGCGCCGAAGCCGAGCAAATCATCCAGCAGCAGGTCGCGCAATTGCTCAAACTCGCTGGGGTTGAGCGCGTATTCGCGGCGCTCTGACGCGATCTTTTCGAGCATGGCGCGCATGCGGATGCTGAGCATCGTCTCTTTTTCGGCGTCACCGCGCACCCATGTATCCGCCTCATCGGGCGTTTTGAGGATTTTCGCGCGCATCAGCTTGCGCAGATACGCCAGCTTGGCAGGCGTGCGGGCTTTATCCGGCACGACGTAAGCTGGCCCCGCGGCATGGGCCGCCGGGGGCGGGGGCGCAGCCGGTGCGACCGGGCGCATCGGCGCTGCCGGCGTCTCCGCGACAGGATCGGCTTCGGGTTTGCGGGGGTCGCGCCCCGCTGGATCGTTGAGTCTTCGCTGCATGAATGACATGGCTGGTTTCCACCCTCTCTATGTCTTCAGATTACGGGAGTTTAGAGTTTGTGATCAAAAACGTTTCGTGAAGGGGAAAATCTTTATAATAATTACAATTGTGATTATGAAAAGAGGCGATAGCACCATGGAGCGCGTCAAGACCTTTCTGAGCCTGTTAAAAGAGACGTTCGACGAATGGAACCGGGACAAAGCCCCGCGGTTAGCGGCAGCGCTCGCTTACTATACTGCGTTTTCAATTGCCCCGCTGATGATCGTGGTGATCGCGATCGCCGGGCTGGCCTTCGGGCAGGAGGCGGTGCGCGGTCAGCTCGATAACCAGATTCAGGGGTTGGTCGGCGCGCAGGCCGCCGACGCGATTCAGGAGATGGTCGCCGGAGCGAATCATCCGGAGACCGGGGTGATCGCCAGCATCATCGGTGTGGTGACGCTGATGCTCGGCGCAGCAGGGTTGTTCGGTCAACTGCAGGACGCGCTGAATACCGTATGGGGCGTCGAACCTAAGCCGAATCAGGGGATTGTCGCCACGCTGCGGGCGCGCCTGCTCTCGTTCACGATGGTGCTGGGGATCGGCTTTATGCTGCTCGTCTCGCTGGTGATCAGCGCGGTGCTGTCCGCCCTCAATAACTGGATGGCCGGTGCGCTGCCGTTTTCACCCGCCATTCTTCAGGTGATCAACACCGTGATTTCGCTGATTGTCATCACGGCGCTGTTCGCGGTGATCTATAAGGTGCTGCCCGACGTGAAAATCGCGTGGCGTGACGTGGTGCTCGGCGCATTCGTGACGGCGCTGCTGTTCACCATCGGCAAGTTCCTGCTCGGGCTGTATCTCGGGCACAGCAGCATCGCGTCGTCGTATGGCGCGGCAGGATCGTTCGTGGTGCTGCTCTTGTGGATCTACTACTCCGCGCAGATTCTGCTGTTCGGCGCAGAATTCACGCAGGTGTTCGCGCGGCGCTACGGCTCGAAGATCGTGCCCGACGACAACGCGCGTTTCGTCAGCGCGGAGGATTTGGCGCGGCAGGGGCAGCCGCACGCGACGCTGAAGGGCAAAGCCGGGCGCGCCTATCAACCCGCGAATCTCGGAGTCGCCGCGCAGCAGGCGAAGGTCACGCCGACCGCACCACCGCGTCGCGAGGGCAGCCTGCCCACCGTGATTCTCGGCGTGATCGCCGCGCTGGCTTCGTTCCTCGTCGGGCTGTTCATCAGCAACGATCAGAAGAATTGAGGGGAGTTCACAGTAGACAGTTTACAGTTTACAGTAAGGACAAGAGGCTCGTAGGAACGCGCTTGAGAGGGTGTCCAAACAGCGCACAGTTATCTGGCTGAGTGAGGTCTTGTAGGGACAAGGCAGGAGGCTATTTCACAATTGGTGAAAATGCTCAACCTCACCCTGCTTGCTGCGCAAGCCGTCCCTCTCCGTGGGGCGAGGGAGATAACCCCCCGTGCCTTTGCCCCTCGCCCTCTGGAGAGGGGCAGTTGAGCGCAGCGAAACGGGATGAGGTTAGGCAAACTGCTGATTCTGAAACAAGCTTAGGCCTTGTCCTCTATACCCTTGTCTAGAAATTAGGACGAGGCAGGCTGGTCAGTGCGTCGAAGACCCTGACGACGGGTTATAGTCCGGTTCTGGATTTTTGCTGACGCGATTCATTGCGTCCGCTGTCCCCAAACCGACCCTACCAAGCTACCTGCATGCCTCGTCCCTACAAAACGTTTTGGCTACAGATACGGGAAAAAGCGGTGCAAAATGCGCATCACGCGCATGCCGAGCAGCGAGATCGGGTCGGCTTGCGTCAGGTCGGTCGGCGCGATGAGCAGCGTATCGGTGATGAGCGACTGCGTTTTGACGAAGCGCATCAAGCCCTCCTTGCCGTTGCGGCGGCCAATGCCGCTGTTCTTCTCGCCGCCCATCGGCACAGACGGCGTGCCAAACACGATCTGCGGGCGGTTGATGCTCACATCGCCCGCGTTGATCCGCCGCGCCAGCCGTTCGCCGCGGCGCAAATCGCTGGTGAAGATGGTCGCGGAGAGGCCGTATTCGCTGTCGTTCGCCAACTGAAGCGCTTCTTCAGCATCTTTGACTTTCATGATCGGGATGATCGGGCCGAAGGTCTCTTCTTTCATGACCTTCATCGAGTGATCGACGCCGATCATGACGGTCGGCTCGAAGAAATGCGGGCCAAGGTCGGGCCGGGCTTTGCCGCCGTACAAGACTTGCGCGCCGTTCGTGACCGCTTCGCGGACGTGTTCCTCGCAGCGCAGCAGTTCGCGCTTGTTGGTCAGGCTGCCCATGTGGATGTCGTAGCCGACGCCATTGCCGATCACCAGTTTGTTGGCATATTCGACGATCTTCTGCACGAACGCGTCATAGATGCCGCTCTCTACATACACGCGCTCGACGCACACGCAGGCTTGTCCGGCGTTTTCGAGCGCGCCGCGCAGCGTGCCCGTGGCAGCGGCGTCGAGGTTGGCATCGTTGAGGATGATGACCGGGTCTTTGCCGCCCAGTTCGAGCGAGCAGGGGATCAGACGTTCAGCGGCGCGCAGCGCGACCTTTTTGCCGTTGGCGGTGCTGCCCGTGAACATGATGTAATCCACGTAATCGACGAGCGCGGCGCCCGTGCGTCCGTCGCCCGTGACCACCTGCACCACGTCTTTGGGGATGCCCGCTTTGTGCATCATCTCGACGGCGTAGAAAGCAGTGTAGGGCGTGACTTCGCTCGGCTTGAGCACGGCGCTGTTGCCCATCGCCAGCGCGGCGATGAGATCCGAGAGCGCGTTCATGAACGGGTAGTTCCACGGCGTGATGAAACCGACGACACCATGTGGTTTGTAGGTCACTTTAGCGCGGTGCAGCAGCGGGATGAACGACGGGCGGTACTGGTCACGCAGCAGACCGGGCGCGCGGCTGACGTTGTAGTCGACGGCAGAGTCGAGAATACATAGTTCGATGAAGGCGTTGGCGTCCGTTTTGCCCGTTTCGCGCCGGATGATCGCCATGCAGTTCTTCTGATCTTTCCAGATCATGTTCTTCCAGCGGGTGAGCAGCCGCCCGCGCTGCCGCGCGCCAAGCGCCTGCCACAGGGGCTGCGCCGCCCGCGCCCGCTCCACCGCCGCGCGAATATCATCCGCGGTCATCACGGGAATGCTGCCGAGTTCTTCTTCGGTCACCGGGTTCTTGATGGTGATCATTTCCCGCTGGCCGTTCAGGGATTGCTGTTCTAAGACCGCCATAACGCATCCAATCTAATCAATATTTGATTTGTGGTTCGATTGTAGCAAAATCCCGTGGGTTTGGGGTAACGATTGGCGCGAAGAACGATTAGCGGTTAGCTTTTTAGCCGTTGCTAAGTGGATGGGTTCCGCCAGAATGTGGAAGACCTGACCATCGAAACGCTTGTGCAGGGGTTAGGGTACTTAGTGCTCCATCTGGTAAAAGATTCAAATCGTAGGGGCAGACCTATGTGTCTGCCCGACTGAGGGCGCACACACAGGTGCGCCCCTACGCTAGAATCAATCCTATTTTAGCGAACTTGTCGGACCGAGCACTGAGCTTTTCGCTAAACGCTAACAGATAATCGCTAACCGCTGGAGAGAATATGCTGCGTTGTGGAATTGACCTGATCGAAAATCAGCGGATCGCGGATGGCATCGCCCGGTTCGGCGACCGTTTCCTCAACCGCTTCTTCACGCCCGACGAGCGCGCCGACTGCGAAGATCAGCCGCATCGACTAGCGGCGCGGCTGGCGGCGAAAGAGGCGGTCGCGAAGGCGTTGGGCACAGGGATCGGCGATGTGAGCTGGAAGGACATTGAGATTCGCGGAGGTGAGCGTGGGCGTCCGCATCTGGTGCTGCACGGCGCGGCGGCGGCGATGTCGGCGGAACTCGGTTTGACCGAGTGGGACATCAGCCTGACGCATACGGCGGAATTATCGAGCGCCATGGCGGTGGCGCGCTAGATAGGTCGGCTAGACGCCGGGGTCCTGGAGCATGGGCAGGGCGAGCGCACAGTTCATGCTGCCGCGACCGCTGGTCGCCGCGCAGGTGGCGGTGAGGTTGTCGCCACGCTTGACCGTGAACTCCGAGAGCCAGAAGAAGCGGGTGGTATCGGCGAAGAAGGTTTGCGTGAGCACTTCGCGGCAGCCTTCGGGCAGACGACTCGCCAGCCCGTCTTGCAAAATGCGGATGCACATGCCCGGTGGGAGCGATGTTCGCCGCAGCGCATCCAGACTGAACGTGACATCTCCGCTCTGGAAGACCAAGCCCCGCAAATCGACCGGGCTGCTGCTCGTGTTGACGAGGTTGAACTCATTCGAAGAATAGATCACAGCGACCGGAAGGAAGTCGACCGGGCTGTCGGCGATAAAAAGCGTTGGTTCGGGTTCCGTGCCTGCTGCGCCGCCGTTGTTGTTGAGCACCAGTGACAAAATCTCCGCACCCACCAGCGTGATCACTACCAGCGCCAACAGAACGCGCACGAGCGCGCTGCGCCGCTGCGGTGGTTCGGGCTGCAGTTCCGGCGGCTGATCAAGCGTCGAGGTGATCGGCACTTCTTCAGGCACAAAGGCGATGGTCGGCGACGACATGCGAGTTTGCGCCGTGCCGCCGGGATCAATCGCCGCTTTGACGGCTTCGATCAGTTCGGTGGCCGTGCCTTGCCGCTGCGTGGGGTCTTTGCTCAGCGCGCGCATGATTTCGTGATCGGCGTCTTCGGGAATCTCAGGGTTGAGCGAGCGTGGCGCGGGCGGCGTGTCGTTGACGTGCGCCAGCGCGATCTCCATCGCCGACGTGCCCGTGAACGGCGTTTGTCCGGTCAGCATTTCATACAGGATGATCGCCAGCGAGTACAGGTCGCTTTTGGCCGTCGCCTGATCGGAGGCGATAGCCTGTTCTGGCGAGATGTAGCGCGGCGTGCCAAAGGCCGTGCCGAGGGTTGGGTCGCCTTGCGGCTGGAAGACCAGCCCGAAATCAGTCAGGTAGGCGCGGTCATTGCCGTCGATGAGGATGTTGGACGGTTTCACGTCGCGGTGAATGATGCCGTTGCTGTGGGCGTAATCCAGCGCGGAGGCGATTTGCCCGAGCAGGCGCAGGCCGCGCTTGATATCCATGCGGTGACCCGCGCGCCGCGCCGCCGTGAATTCCTGCGCGAGGTCGCGCCCGCGAATCAGCGGCATGGCGAGGAACAATACGCCCTGCGTTTCACCGTACTGATAGATACTGATGATATTAGGATGATCGAGTTTGGCGACGGCGCGGGCTTCGCGTTCGAAGCGCGCAGGCAGGGTGTCATCGTCAACTTCTTCGCGACCGGGATCGAGTTCCAGAACTTTCACGGCCACGTGTCGACCGAGGCGCACATCTACGCCTTCGTAGATGCGCGCCATGCCCCCCGTCGCAATCAGGCCGACGAGGTTGTAGTCACCCAGTCGCTTGCCAATCACGGAATGAGACCCAGCTCCCGCGCTTCATCGTAGGAGATGGGACCGCGCCCGCGGCGGCTTTCGTTCGCCAGTTCCGCCAGCTTTTCGGGGTCGAACAGTTCATCGGCCAGCGAAGTATCTAGCTGCATGCCGTCGAAGATGCTCTCGTCAAAGTTGGCGATGGGTTCAAGCTGAATGATGTCCGGTTCCGGCTCCGGCGGCGGCGCGGGATCAGCCCACGCGTCGGCTTTGGCCAGCGGCCCGGTTTCGGGCAGCGGCTTGGCCGCGGCGACCGCTTTCATTTCCATCGTGGATTTCTTGCGGCGGCGCGGCTTGTCTTCGGTGGGCGCCGTCTGCAGGATGAAGGCTTGCTTGCCGATCAGCGTGATCAGGTCTTCGGCGGTGCGGCGGCCAAAACGGTTGACCGCGCCGAAGTAGCGGTTGCCTGCGTTGCCGTCGAAGGTGAGGCACATGTAGTGGTGGAAGCCGACCGAAAGTACAAAGACGTCGACGACATCACCGTCGAAGAATTGGAGCGTCGAAACCTGATCGCCACCCACGACGGGCGCCATATTGATGATGAGACGCACATTGGGGCTGAGCGAAGAAGCGAGCAGTTCCCGGTTGAGGAAGCCGAGCGCCCCGCGTTCAAGCAGCACTTCGCCCGTGCGCGCCACCAATAAAATCGATTTCGCGCCAACGTCAGTAAGGAGCGAGTCGATGAGCTGCTGCGCGGCTTTCATGTCGAGCAGCGGCGCGGGGCCGTAGTCTTGATCGGTCGCCACCTGCGCGGTCGGGGCGGGGAAGGCGGTGTAGATGTCATTGCCGTCGACGGCCGCCTGCAGCACGCGCACGAACTGCTGCGGGTCGAGCGGACGCTTGAAGAGCAGGAACGGTGCTCCCTGGAGGCTTTCCTCGTCAAGCTGGCTGACTTCGTCTTCTTCGCCGATGACGATCAGACCCGTTTCGGGCATGCGCTGGCGGGTGCGCAGCGCCAGATCGACACCATTGATCCCGTTGTCGAGGGCGAGAGCTGTCACCAGCAGGTGATACTCACTGTTGCTCAGTTCTTCCCAGGCATCGGTCGCGGTGGGTACGTCGACAAGGATGACCGGACGTTCGGCCAGATCCAGCGCTGCCCGGACGAACCGCGCAGCATCTCCGTTCGGATCTACGGTTAAAATTCTTGGCAAGGAAGCCATGAGGAAATCCGTGTATTTAGCGTAACCATACACCCCGATTATAAGGCATTCACCAACGAATAAACCCGTAAGACCATTGATGTTTGCCGGAGAAGTATTGAAATTTACAGTCTGCAACAATCGATTATCAATGGTTGGTGCAGCCTGCATCACGGAATTCCGTTGAGCACAGGCTGCACCGAGCAGTCGTAAGGCCTACGCGCACATCAGTTTATTGGCGGGTTCGACCCAGCGCACCTGCGTTTTGTAGAACGTGTACGGGTAGTAGTAACGTGGGGCGCTGGCGCGTTCATAGGCGGATGAATCGAGGATGAGGCAATGCAGCAGTTTCGCTGAACTGGCGCGCAGCGTCTGGAGCTTGTCCAGCCAGCGCGGCGCGGCCGTTGTAGTGACCGCCAGCGGTGGCAGTTGGGCCTGCTGCTGGGCACGCGCTTGCAGACGTTCCCACGCCGCCGCTTTTTGGCCGGACGTGACGGTCGTCTCAAACTTCAGCGTGCGGCTGATATCCGCATCAAGGTGCTTCTCAAGTAAGTCCTGCATATCCGTGTGCCATCTCTTGCACGCGGTCGGCATCATCGAGCCGCCGCCGCAAATTCTCGCGGGCATAATACAATCGACTTTTCACCGTACCAACGGGGCAGTCCAGCATTTCCGCGATCTCTTCGAGGCTGAGACTGCACAAATAGTGTAGCACGATAACGACGCGCTGATTGAAATGAAGTTCACTGATCGCCTGCCGGACCTGGTTCTGCGTTTCGTTGTGTTCCGCCTGCTGATCGGGCGCCGTCCACGGGGGACTCATAAGGTGATCGACGAGAGCTTCGAGAGAAATTTTGCGTTTCTGACGGCGGGAAATCCACGTGTAGCTCAGGTTGACGGTGACGCGGTACAGCCACGGCGCGAGGGGGAGAGACACATCAATGCGGTGCGCGTACTGGTGGAGCTTGAGAAAGCAGTCCTGCGCAATGTCTTCCGCGACGGCATTATCGCGGGTGATAGCGGCGGCCGTCCGGTACACTTGCGTATAGTACCGGTCAAACAGGGCGCCGAGCGCATCGAGGTCGTTGGTTCGCAACTGTTCGATGAGATGCGCGTCGCTCACATCCTCAGTTAGAGTCATGGTCTCTCCAATAAATCATCCGCCCGGAAGCAGCGGAAGTCACAAAGAAACAAGTTTAGTGAAACGATGTATAAAGTGATAGCCGAACTCAATCCTACAACCTTTGGGTAAACTACACAAGTAATTGGTGGTTTTATTCAGATAGAACTGTACGATTCATCTGATCTTGGTGTTAAATATCCATCTCCACACATAAATGTGTAAGCCAGTGACAAGGCCATAACGCCGTTATGAACCTTTAAGCGCCCTTTGTGAACCTCGGGATTGCTTGCCGCCTGTGCCTCGGTTATAATTACCTTCATCTTCTGTAGTGTATTGAATTGATCTCCCTGATGAATGAAAAAACGGTAAATGTTCTGGAACTACCGAAAATCCTCGCGCGGTTGGCAGGTTACTGCACGTTTTCCGCTGGCGCAGAACTGGCACGGGATCTCCGACCGACGACCGATATCTACGAGGCGCAGCTCTGGCAGAAAGAGACCGCGGAAGCCCGCCTGATGTTCGCGAACCAGTTTAATGCCTCTCTCGGCGGCGCGCGGGATGTGCGCGAAGCGGCGATGGCGGCGACGCGCGGCGTGATGATCAAGGCGCAGGTGCTGCTCGACATCAAGAATACGCTGCGGCGCGCGCTGACGCTCAAGCGCACGCTCGGACGCATGAAGGGGACGTATCCCCTGCTCTCCGATCATGCCAACGAAGCCGAAGAATGCGCAGCGCTGCAAGAAGAAATCGGGCGCGTGCTGGATGAGGGCACGGGCATGGTCAAAGACAGCGCCAGCCCGCAGCTCGCGACCATCCGCCGCGACATGAAGGTCGCGTTTGACCGCCTGCAGACGAAGCTCCAGCGCATCATCGGCAGCAGCGCGAATCAGGTTTTGCTGCAGGACGCGCTGATCACCATGCGCAACGGGCGCTATGTCGTGCCGCTCAAAAGCGAGCACAAGGGCAAAATTCCCGGCGTCGTGCATGACTCGTCCGCCAGCGGCGCGACCCTGTTCATCGAACCGCTCGAAACGCTGGAACTCAACAATCGCTGGCGTGAACTGCAGTTGGACGAAGAGAAAGAAGTCCGCCGTATTCTGCTCATGCTCACGGAGCGCGTCGCCGAAGACTCGGAACGCATCGTCCGCACCGTAGAAGTCCTCGCCAATCTCGACCTGATCCTCGCCAAAGCTCTGTACGCCGATGACCTCAAAGCCGTTGAACCCGCCCTCGTCCCATTCCAAGCTCGCCATCACAATCCAGCGCACCCCGGCAGCACCATTTACATGTGGGGCGCGCGGCATCCGCTGCTGAGCGGCAACGTCGTGCCGATAGACATCGACTTTGACGAGAACACGTGGGTGCTGGTCGTGACCGGGCCGAACACCGGCGGCAAGACTGTGTCGCTCAAGACGGTCGGGTTGCTCACGCTGATGGCGCAGTGCGGCCTGCATTTGCCGTGCGAGAAGGCGCGCGTGAGCGTGTTCGAAGGCGTATACGCGGATATCGGCGACGAGCAGAGCATCGAACAGTCGCTGAGCACGTTCTCGTCGCACATGACCAATACCATTCACATTCTGCGGGAATGTGATGAGCACTCGCTCGTGCTGCTGGACGAACTCGGCGCGGGCACCGACCCCGCCGAAGGCTCGGCGCTGGCGCGGGCGATCCTCACGCATCTGAAAGACCGCAAGGTCACGACGATGGTGACGACGCATCACCCGGAACTCAAGGTGTACAGCGTGGAAACGCCCGGCGTGCGCAATGCCTCGGTCGAATTTGACCTCGAAACGCTCGCGCCGACCTACCGCCTGATCATCGGGCTGCCGGGGCGCTCCAACGCGTTGGCCATTGCCAAGCGGCTCGGCCTGAACGACGAGATCCTCGAAGAAGCGCGCGGTATGGTCGCGACCGAAGACCTGATCGCCGACGATTTGCTCGACGAAATTCACCGCACGCGCGAAGACATCCGCCGCCAGCAGCAGCAGATCACCGAGGAGCGCGAAGCGATTGAAGCGGCGCGCGCTGAACTCCATGTGCAGTTGAGCGGTGCCGAGGACGAACGGCGCAACATCATCGCCGCCGCCCGGCGCAGCATGCAGCAGGAGATGGAAGACTTCCGCAAGGAAGTACGCCGCCTGCGCGGCGATCTGCGCGATGCCTCGCTGCCGCTGGAAAAGCTGCGCGAAGTGCAACTGGCGGGTGATGCGCTCGACAAGGCGCTGAATCAGCCCGTCGAAGCGTCGCCGAAGGTACAGCAGACCGACATCACGTGGATTCCGCGCCTGGGCGACGCCGTGTGGCTGGACGCACTCAAAGCGGAAGGCACGGTGATCGAACTGGACAAGGACGACGCGGTCGTGCAGGTCGGCTCACTGAAGGTGCGCGCGAAGATCGTCGAATTGAAGAAGCCAACGCGCAGCGAGAAAAAGGCGCTCAAGAAGAAGTACGCTTCGACTTACGAATCCGACGCCAATGTGACCGTGCCGAAAGGCGTGTCACCGGGGCTGGAACTCGATTTGCGCGGGACGCGCGTGGAAGAAGCGCTGGCGCGGCTCGACAACTACATCGACGCGGCGTATCTGTCCGGCATTCCGTTTGGGCGTATCATTCACGGCAAGGGGACAGGCGCGCTGCGCAAAGCCGTGCAGGAACGCGTCGGCGAACACCCGCTGATCTCGAAGGCGGTCGGCGCGCCGCCGAAAGAAGGTGGCGACGGCGTGACCATCATCTACATGGTGCCGCCGACATAAACCGACCTCACCCCGTTTCGCTGACGCTCAACTGCCCCTCTCCGAAAGGCGAGGGGCAAAAGCCACCCCACCCCCGGCCTCTCCCCGAATTCAGGGAGGGAGACAACCACGCTCGTCAAACCGATTGCGTTTTCGCAGGGACACGATTTAGAGGGTGTCTAAAAGGCGCCAGGTGTCTTGGTGAGAGAGGTTTTTGTAGGGACAAGGCATGCCTTGTCCTCTGTATCCTTCTCTAGAAATTAGGACGAGGCATGAGCGTATTTCACAATTGGTGAAGATGCTGAACCTCACCCCCAACCCCTCTCCTAGAGGAGAGGGGAGACAGGCAGGGTTTTTAAGTCCCCTCGCCCTTGGGAGAGGGGATTTAGGGGTGAGGTTAGACAAACTG
>JAYRZU010000052.1:0-2725 GCA_041916315.1 Anaerolineae bacterium | reverse complement strand
GTGTCGAACGAGTTCACGCGTTCCGCCGGGAAGAAGCTGAGCGCGGTGATTTCGTTGGTCGTGCCGATCTGCGTGCCGACAAAGGCGTCTTCGATGGCCAACAGTTCCTCGGGGTTGGTGAAGCGGTCTTCACCTTCGCGAACGAGCAGCGTTTCATCATACGCCTGATACAGCGACGAGAAATCGACCGTTTCATCGCGGTCTTCGGTGTAGGTGATGCCGTCCGCGGCCACGTCGTATTCGCCATTGGCAATCGCGACCAGCATGCCATCCCACGCCGTTTCGACGTACACGGGCACGCAGTTGATCAGTTCGCAAATGTCGTTGAAGGTGTCGTAATCCCAACCGACCGCTTCACCATCTTCATTGATGAAGTTGTAGGGCGGGTAGGCGTTTTCGACCGCAATCGTGATTTCACGCCCGCCGAGATCCGGGAGCGGGGTGTCCTGTGCTGTGATCGCCGGTACGACGAACAGCAGCAGCGCAATAGTGAGCAGCACCAGTAACCGTTTCTGCATCTTCCTGAACTCCACTTTTGTAGCTAATCCACAACAAGGGATGAATTATACGAGGCTTGGGGGATCATGCAACAGATAGGCGTACCGAGTTCTGAAGCTATCTTTTGTGCACAATGTAGGCTGCTTCATCCGGCAGAAAGTCCACCGCGTAGTAACCCCCCGCGAACGCGCTCATCAGGGTGTCGCGGAGCGCCAGACGCCATGCCAGCAGCATGTCGTGACTCATTCCCTTGATGTGCTGCGGGAGCTGCACGCGATAGCCCGCGGAGTGGCCATCCGCCGTGCCGACAATCTGGGGCTGACCGTGCTCGTCGCGTTGCAGCAGGGCCGGGTAGTCCATTGTTGGTTCGAGCGTATCGCCGTTCACCAGCGCGATCACCCGCGCGTCATTGAGCCGCCAAACCGCCTCCACGCGATCCGACGGCAAGCCATCGGCATTGATTGCATCCGTCATGATGCCATAAAAGTTGATCAGGTAGGTGTCGAATATTGCGCCGAGCTTCCGCAGATTGAAGTTTGCGTTGCCGCGGAGCAGGGGATCATACGTCCAGCGGATTTCATCGTAACCGTTCGCCAGCGCCCATTCACGCTGGTGCAGCTTCAGTCCGCGCCCGATCCCGTACTTCTGACAGTCGGGGTGCACGCCCGCCATATGCGACCACATGACTAACCGCCCGGCCAGCGGGATCGGGTACATGACCGCCATGCCAACCAGCGCATCGCCGAGATACGCGCCATTAATCAAGCCGCCGCCGTGCTGTAAAGCTCGCAGCATTGTCGACGGCACCGCATCGCGCGGCTCGATGCCCCACACGCGCATCTCCAGATCAATGACGTGTTCAAATTGATCGGGTTCGCTCAACACCCGGTACGCGATGTCTGCTGCCATGTTTTCCTAATCTTTTCCCCTCTCCTCTAGGAGAGGGGTGAGGCGTGAGGTTAATCTTTTCCCCCTCTCCTCTTTTCGGAGAGGGGGCTAGGGGGTGAGGTTGCTTTTCCTTAATTCCCCAGCGGTTGCACCAGCAGCAGGCCGATCAATGCGATGATAATCCCCAGATGATGCGTCACCGACCACACGACATCCAGCAGTGGTGACGGTGAATTCACGCCGATCAGCGACACCACAAAGCTGACGATGATCAGCAGTACGCCGAGCACGATCGGTAGACCGCGCCGTTTGGCCAGCCACGCGGACAGGCCTTCGAGGAAGCGAGCAAGGGTACTGGAGCGGTCAATGCCTTTGAACACGATGCAACTCCTCTAAACGCGGTACGCTTTGAACCGTTCATGCATATCTTGGGGCAGCTTCAGCGTGAGCAGCACGCCGCCTTCTGTATGTTCTTGCTTTTCGACCGAGGCAGTCTCGTGCAGCAGCGACACCAGATCGCCGCGCTCGTACGGAATCAGCAGTTTTGTTTTTTGCAGCGCCGCTTTCAACGCCGTTTCGACGGCGCCGAGCAGCTTTTCCAACCCGATATTCTGGGTCGCGGAGACGGCAACTTGCGCTACATAGTCTGCTGCATTTTCCGGCTTCGGCAGGTCGGATTTGTCACCCTTCCACTGGTCGATTTTGTTCCACACCAGCACGCGCGGCACGGGCGGCACATCGATCTCCGCCAGCGTATCCTCCACCGTTTCCAGATGCTGCAGAACGTTCGGATGATTCACGTCCGCCACTTCGAGGATTACATCCGCGTCTTTAATTTCTTCGAGCGTCGCCTGAAAAGCCGCGATCAGCGTCGTCGGCAGCTTCTGGATGAAACCGACCGTATCCGTGATCAGCGCTTGCCGTCCGCTCGGCAAATCGGTGCGTCGCGTCGTTGGGTCGAGCGTTGCGAACAACTGGTTCGCGATATATACATCCGCGCCCGTGAGCGCCCGCAGCAGCGTTGATTTCCCCGCGTTCGTGTATCCGACCAGCGCCACGAGCGGCACGCCGGTGCGTTCGCGCTGCGTCCGGTGGCGGCTGCGATGCTCGCGCACATGTTCGAGGTCTTCTTTCAGCTTGCTGATGCGTCGCCGAATATCCCGGCGGTCGACTTCGAGCTGCGTTTCGCCCGGCCCGCGCAGACCGACGCCGCCATTGCCGCTGCGACCGCCGCCGCCGCCCGCCTGTCGGGCGAGGTGCGTCCACATGCGCGTCAGCCGGGGCAGGCGATACTCATACTGCGCCAATTCGACCTGCAGTGCACCTTCACGCGTCTTAG
>JAYRZU010000051.1:0-24909 GCA_041916315.1 Anaerolineae bacterium | reverse complement strand
TGCGCCACTCTCTTGCGATCGTTCGACTTGCATGTGTTAAGCACGCCGCCAGCGTTCATCCTGAGCCAGGATCAAACTCTCCGTCAGTGTTTGACTTGCTCATCTCTTCGTCTTCACAGTTCTGTTGTTAAGGTGCGTGTTCGCACTCAGCGCATTGCTGAATGTGTTACGTATTCTATCAGTCGCCCTCGCGGACTGTCAATCCTTTTTCTCGCTCAATTTGAAACTCTTTTCAAACTGATTTGCGATATTTGGGATATAACTTTTCGAAGGTGCGCCGCCGTAATCTCTACAGCGAGGCGGGATTATATACCCCTAAAGTGGGGGCTGTGAAGGGTGAGTTTTGCACTATTTTCGGGTGTAAAAGATCAGGGCGCAGCAAGCTGCGCCCTGTTGAGTCGAAATTCCGCCAAAACGACCCAGCTACACCCCATCCGGGAGCAGTGCCTCGTCGGGCGCGGCAAGCGTCTCATTAACCGACAAATCGCCGAGCATGTCCTTGATATAGACTTCCTGCACCAAAATCATGATGATCGCCGTGATCGGCACGGCGAGCATCAGGCCGAGGAAACCAAGGAAGGCGCCGGCGACGATCTGCCCGAGGAGCACGAGCACCGGGGGCAGACGAATACTACCTGCGACCAGAATTGGCGTGACAATCTGGCTCTGGATGAACGAGACACCATAGATCACGACAATGATCCAACCGAGGTTCTCAGGCGCTTGCACGATGCCGACCGCGATGGACGGAATCAACGCAATGATCGGCCCGAAGTTCGGGATGAACGACAAAACGCCCGCCAGTACGCCGAGCGCTGCCGCTTGCTGAATGCCGAGCAGCGCCATGCCGACGCCCGTCGCAATCGCCACGAACGCCATGGAGATGACCGTCGCTCGCAGCCATCCACGCAGCATCAGATCCAAGCGCGCGATGATTTCACGCACACGGTGACGATACCAGAGCGGAAACAGCTTGATCAGCCCTTCCTGATGCATCTGCGGGTTAGAGAGCAGATACATGCTCAGGAAAATCACGATGAGCACGCTCAAAACGGTGTCGGCGACGCCGCCCAAGACCGGGAGGACTTGCACGCCAAGCTGACCGAGCGCGGTCGCAAACTGCGAGCCAACGGTATCGAGGAACGGCTGCACATCGAGATCCTGCAAGAAGCTGAGGAACGGATACTGCGCGAGCAACTCACCGCTGGTCCAGCGTGCGGCCAGCGCCTCAACGCCTTGCGGCACGATCACCGTTGCCAGCACCGTGAACTGCTGAATCAGGGTCGGCAGCGCCGTTCCAATCAAGATCACCACGAGCAGCAGTACCAAAATCAGTGAGGCAATGGTCGCAATGGTGCGCGGCACCCCATGACGGATCATCATGCGAATCGGCATGGTGAACATGACAACCAAAATCACCGATGCCAGTGTCAGCATGAGGATTCCGCGAATAATCCACGCGGCGACGAGGAGGATAATGACCGCCAGCGCTGTCAAGACCCAGCGCGTAACGGAGCTGTAGGCCGTATTCGGTGAAACCTGATGCATAGAGCTGTTTACCTCGCCTGCAAGTGCTTACAAGCATAAAAACAATACGGCGTTAATAAAGATACGCTTTACGCGCCAATATAACGTACGACGCAGAGGGTCAGGTCATCAAACGCGGGTAGACCGCAGCAGAAATCGTCAACCGCTTTCTCGATGGCCGCCAGCAGTTCGTCCGCTGTCCCGTCCGCGTATTTCCGCACGACTTGCATCAAGCGGGCTTCGCCGAAGAAGTCACCGCGCGGATTTTCCGCATCAGTCAGCCCGTCCGTGTAGTACACGATCACATCGCCGAGCTGCATCTGGAGATCGATGGTATGCAGCGGATTGTTCGGAAACCAACCGAGCGCCCGCCCACCCCGGGGCAAATACTGGGCACTGTCGGTCGCCGGACGGCAGAAGAGCGGCGGATTATGCCCAGCGTTCACACCGCGCACCTGTCCATCCGGGTGAAAGGTGCTGTAATACACCGTGACGAACATGCCGCTTTCGGTATCTTCCACCAGCAGATCATTGGTGCGCGCTAGTGTTTCGACCGCTGACAAGCCCGCGAAGGCATGTGTGCGCACCATACTGCGCGCCGACGCCATGAACAGCGCCGCCGGAATGCCCTTATCGGAGACATCCGCGATTACCACGCCGAACGTGTCATCCGAGAGTGGGAATAGATCGTAGAAATCGCCCGCCATCTCGCGCGCCGAGCGCCACTGTGCCGCGATCTGATAGCCGGGGATGTTGAGCGTTTTGCGCGGCAGCAGCGATTCCTGAATTTCGCGCGCCATCTGGATTTCACGGTCGATGCGTCCGCGTTCGACAGCCAACCGATACAAACGCGCGTTTTCGATGGCGACCGCCGCTTGTCCGGCAACCGCGTTTAAGAGGAGCAAGTCCTCCTCTTTGAAGTTGTTGTTGCGAATTGAGGAGTCAACATAGACCACGCCGATCAGGCGGTCGCGCACCATCATCGGCGCGCACAGAATCGCCCGCAGCCCCTGCATGATGATGCTCTGCCCGACTTTGTAGCGACCGTCGTACTGGGCATTATTGGTGAGGAGCGGCTGCCGCGTGGCGACCACTTCATTGACGACGGACGTGCTGTAGCGCGCTTCCGATTGAATGGTCTCGCCTGTCAGCCCACGCGCGACGCGCACATCCATATGATTCGGGTCGTCTTCCGCCACCATCAGGAAGCCGCGCTGCGCCCGCGTCACTTGCATAACGGAGTCCATGACCGTGTTGAGCACCTCATCAAAATCCAGACTGGAATTGATCGTCCGCGTGATGGTGTACAGCGTGAGCAGATGTTCCTGCCCGATCTTGTCGAGATGCGGCTGTTCGATCATGAAATCTTCACCTTTAATCTTGCACCGATTATAGCACCAAGGCCGTCATAATCCGCGCTATAATCTCGGAAATTCTCGGTGCTCGAAAGTTAAACCAACAATGCGCTTTGATGTCACGATTTTTCCCGAAAATTTGAACACTGCCGCCGACCTCGCCCGCGCCGTTGAGGATCACGGTTTCGCGGGATTGTGGACATCGGAAACCGCCCATAATCCGTTTTTGCCCCTCACCCACGCCGCCGCCGCGACCCAGCGCATTCTGCTCGGCACAGCCATCGCGGTCGCTTTCCCTCGTTCGCCAATGGTCACCGCGCAAATCGCGTGGGATTTAGCCGAGCAGTCCAACGGCCGCTTCGCGCTCGGTCTCGGCACGCAGGTCAAGCCGCACATCGAGAAGCGCTTCGCGACGCCGTGGGCCGCGCCAACACCCCGTCTGCGCGAATACATCGAGTCGCTGCGGGCGATTTGGGCGAACTTCCAGACCAACAAGCCGCTGCGCTACCTCGGCGAACACTACAAGTTCACGCTGATGACGCCATTCTTCAAACCCAATCCCATCGAACACCCCGAGATTCCAATTTACATCGCCGGAGTCAACGAACATTTATGTCGGTTAGCGGGCGAAATGTGCCAAGGTTTTCACGTGCATCCGTTCCATACTGTGCGGTATTTGCGGGAACTCATCATCCCGAACATCGAACAGGGCGCAGCCAAAAGCGGACGCACGCGGCAGGACTGCGCGTTGAGCTGCGCGATCTTCGTGGTGACGGGCAACAACGCCGATGAGACCGCCCAGAATAAACTGGCCATCAAGTCGCAGATCGCGTTCTACGCCAGCACGCCGAGCTACAGCAGCGTGCTCGAACTGCACGGCCTCGGCGAACTGCATGTGCAGTTGAACGAGCTCTCGCGGCAGGGGCGCTGGTTTGAAATGGGCGAACTCATCAGCGACGATTTGCTGAACGAATTTGCGGTCGTCGCGCCCATCGACGAACTCGCCGAGGCAGTCAAGGCGCGCTACACCGGCCTGCTGGATCGGGTCGGCTATTACATGCCGTTCAACCCCAGCGATGCCGACAAAGCGGTCATGTGGAAGACAGCGGCCGCGGCCTTCGCATAACGAGGCAACCACCCAAATGAGGTTGCGTCTGATGTGTTTTATTCAGCGGCGGGCGCGCTGACACGCGTCCCTACCAAAAGGAACCTCAACCGCTATGAATGCTCTGAAATCGATCAATCTCGCGTTGGCCTTCATCCTTGAACTCTGCGTCCTCGCCGCCCTCGCCTACTGGGGCTACACCACCGCGGCAGCGAACGGCACGGTGCTGCAAATCGGCTTATGCATCCTGCTGCCCGTCATCGGGATTGGCGTGTGGGCGGTGTGGGGCGCGCCGCAGTCGAAGCGGCGGCTGACGGGCGCCGGTTTGCTGATCTTGCGCGTCGTGTTCTTCGGGATCGGGGCGCTGGCGCTGATCGTCGCGGGGCAAACGGTGCTCGGCGTAGTGCTCGGGCTGATCAGCGCCCTCAATATCGGGCTGATTTACGCGTGGCGGCAAGATACCAAAGTGGACTCGCCGTCGGCGGCATAATTGCGCACACTTAGGAAAATTGCGGGGCGGTCGCGGAGACCGCCCAATGAATGAGAGGAAAATAGATGACGACCCCGATTGAATACGCGCATGCCAACGGCGAAACCTTTCGCCAGCAGCTGCATGATCTGATTCGCATCCCCAGCGTGAGCACCGACTCGCAGTACGCGGGTGAAGTCCGCCGCGCCGCCGAGTGGCTGGCCGCGGAACTCAAGCGCATCGGCATGGAGAACGTCGCCGTCATGCCGACCGCCGGGCATCCGGTCGTGTATGCTGATTGGCTGCACGCGGGTGCGGACAAGCCGACTGTGCTGATCTACGGTCATTACGATGTGCAGCCTGCCGACAAGGTGAAGGACAACTGGACGAGCGAACCGTTTGAACCCATCGAACGCGACGGTTTCATCTATGCGCGCGGCTCTTCCGACGACAAAGGTCAGGCGTACATTCATGTCAAAGCCGCCGAGTCGTACCTCAAAACCGAGGGCAAGCTGCCCGTCAACGTCAAATTTATCCTCGAAGGCGAAGAGGAAATCGGCTCGAAGAATCTACAGGACTTCCTCAAGACTTACGCCGCCATGCTCAAGGCGGATGTCGCCGTGATCTCGGACACGGGCATGACCAGCGCCGATCAGCCGGAGATCACGCGGTCGCTGCGCGGCCTGACGTACATGGAATTGAACGTCACCGCGTCCAGCAAAGACCTGCACAGCGGCGGCTACGGCGGCGCGATCCCCAACCCCGCGCTGATCCTCGCGCAGATGGTCGCCAAGCTGCACAACCCGGATAACAGCATCGCCGTGCCCGGTTTCTACGATAAGGTGCGCCCGCTGACCGACGAAGATCGCAGCGAGATCGCTAAGCTGGCGCTGCCCGATTCAGAATATCTGAACATCACCGGTGCGCCGGGCATGTGGGGCGAAGCGGCCTACACTGCCGACGAACGCATCGTCGCGCGCCCGACGCTGGAGATCAACGGTCTGCTCAGTGGGTGGACGGGCGAAGGCGCGAAGACGGTGCTGCCGTGCAAGGCGATGGCGAAGATTAGCTGCCGCCTGGTCGCCGATCAGGATCCGCACGAAATCTACGAACTGGTCAAGGCGTACATCGCGCAGATCGCGCCGCCTAATGTGCACGCCGATCTCAAGCTGATTAACGCGGGCGATCCCGCTTCGATTGATCCCACTCTGCCCGTCATGCAGGCCGCCGTCCGCGCTTACGAACGCGGGTGGGGCAAAGCGCCGCTGTATTCGCGGACGGGGGGCAGCATCCCGGTTGTCGCCGATTTCAAGCGCATCCTCGACGTGAACACGGTGATGCTCGGCTTCGGCCTCAACACCGATGGTGCGCACGGCCCCGACGAGCACTATTCAATTGATATGTTCCACAAGGGGATCGATACGGCGATCTACTATTTGGAAGAAGTCGCGAAGTAGCCGAGCGAGTGAAAAGCTAAAAGTCGAAAGTTAAAAGTGGAAAAGCGTTCAGCTCTCCACTTTTAACTTTACCCTTTACCCCTTTAACTGGTCTCTCAATCTACCCACTCGCGCTTGAACTGCGACCATTCGGTTTCGTCGGTCGTCCAGCCCGCGTAGATCGCCGCGCCGCGCACGAAACTCGCCGCCGTGCCGGAGTCCTCCAACCCTAATTTGATACCGTCAATGGCCGCCGGCACCGTCTCGATCATCGGGTCGTGGCCGGGTAATTCGGCGTCATACGTCGGGATGCCGATCAGAATTTCGGTGTCGATGTTGCGTTCGGCGAGCGTCGTCGCGTACACCTCCACCTGATACGCCACCCAGCGCGAGTATTCCGCAGGCGACGCGAGCGTGCTGTTGTACGCCATCACCAGCAGTTGGTCGACTAGCAGTGC
The DNA here is from genome assembly GCA_041916315.1 of Anaerolineae bacterium. Classification (GTDB taxonomy): domain Bacteria; phylum Chloroflexota; class Anaerolineae; order Aggregatilineales; family Phototrophicaceae; genus Flexifilum. The sequence goes on along the minus strand of JAYRZU010000051.1, from coordinate 18,559 downwards.
GACATTCTGCTTGTATTCGGGATTCCACACCGTGCCGGGCGCGATGATCGCCGGGATGGTGAAGTCGACGCCGAGCGGACTCCAATCGGGCGGAATGGCGGCGGCGACAGGTACTTCCGTGCCCACTTCGGCGCGCACCTTGCGCAGCAGTTCGAGGAAGTTCTGGTCATTGTCCCACACGGGTTCGACGTTGAGATACACACCGTCAAAGTTGAACTCGGTGATCACGCGTCCGCTCAGGTTGACGACCGCGTCCACGACTTCCGGTTCGTCGAGGCGGTAGCCATCGCCCAAATTCACATTCAGGCTCACCCAACCATACACCTCGACTTCCGGGTACAGTTCTTTGAGGCGCTGGCGGAAAGCTTTGACGTTGTCCCACGCGCCGGTCGTCTCCTGCCGCCACGTGCCATCATCCTGCAGGTAGCTCACCCACGCGTAGACCGTGCCGATCTTGTTGTCGCGCAGGCGCTGAACCAACGCCTTGAGCTGGTCTTCGGTGTAGGCGTCATACGTCCACTCCGTGCCGATCCACAACGCGTTCGGCAGGACTTCCGGCGGTTGGTTGCGCAGCCGTCCGAGAATCGCGATCACGGCGAAGACGAGCAGCACCGAACCGATCACATACAACGGGCCGCGCCCCATTTTCCAGTTGATTTTGGGGAGGGTGCTCGGCACGCTGATCTGGCGCGGCATGCTGGCCCGGGAACGCGCTCCCCCGCCGCCGGATTTCACGGCGTGGGTCTGCTGCTTACGCTTCTCAATGCGATCACGCGCCTTGCTGCGGCGCGGCGCGCTGGCTTCCTCATCGACCGGGCGCATGGGGCGGGCGGGCGTCGCGTCCCAGTCGGTCACCGGGCGCATGGGGTGCGCAGGCGTGACCTCCTCGTCCAGCGGAATTTCTGGCAAGTCATCGGCGGGCGGCATTCCGGAGCGCGGCGTCTCATCCGAGTAATAGTCGTTGCTGTCTCTGTTCATCCTTCAACCCGACTGTCTACGCTTCACCATAAACCAGTCCCTCACGGAACAACATGCAAATTCAGCATCACGATACACCGCCGTGAGCGCGGGCGCAAATCACCCGGCAATCCGATCCAGAAAGCGCGGCACAAGGATGAGGATCACGATCACCACGAACACAATCGAGCTCACCAACGCCGCCGTCGACGCCACATCCTTGCCGATCTTCGCGAGAGGATGCGGGTCGCTCGTGCCGAGGTCGATGGCCGCTTCAATGGCGGTATTCAGGCATTCCGTCACCCACACGCTGCCCAGTGCAAACGTGAGCAGCGCCCAGCTCAACACGCTGATTTGCAGCCACAAGCCGACCACAATCACGATCAGCGTGACAATAGTCGCCAGTTTGATGCTCTGCTCATGTGCAAGCACATACAGCAGCCCGGCAATGGCGTACTTGACACTGGCGAGACGGTTGGGGTTCGACTTGCGTCCGGGCGGATTCAACTTCATCGTCCCCGTAATGCCGAGGTCAATCTCCTGTCCATCCGGCGTGACCAGCTTGTCTTTCTGCTCGGTCTGCGTATCGTCTAGCTGTGCTTCTGGTTGATCGGCATCGATGTTGGGAGTTTCATGATCGCTCAAGCCTCACCTCAAACCTAATCGAACATTTCAACCCCACCCCAGTTTCGTCAACAAGGGGGGGAGCAGGATGATTAAACCGATGATGATCGAGGCCATCACCCCGAGCAGCACCGCCGCTGAGGCCACATCTTTGCCGACCTTCGCCATCGGGTGAAACTCGCTCGTCGAGAGATCAATTGCCGCTTCGACCGCCGCGTTGATGAATTCGGCCATCCACACCATCGTGATCGTCAGGATGAGGATCGCCCAACTGATCGGCTCAATGCCGAGCCACGCCGCGAGCGCCAGAATCGCGATGCTGGCGACGCCTTGAATGCGCGTGTTCTTCTGGCGGCGCAGCATATAGATCCAGCCAGCCAGCGCGTAGCTCAGGCTTTTCAGGCGGTTTGGGCTGGTCTTGTAGGCGAAATCTTCCGGATTAATGCGCGATGTTCCCACCAGCGCATCGACCATGCGGTGATGTTCGATCTTAGCCTTCATCGTGATCGCTTTCCTTTTCCAGGGGCGGCACGATCTCTGGAGATATGCCTAAAGCGACCAGCGCTTCGGCCTGCTCCGCCCACATCTCCGCTTTGTTCTCCGGCGTGTCGTGGTCATAGCCGAGCAAGTGCAGTGCACCATGCACGACCAACAGCGCGAGGCTCTCCATCAGCACGTGGCCTTCGCGCGCGGCCTGCGCCGACGCATACGGATACGCGATAATCAGATCGCCGAGATACGGCGGCTCACCGGGCATCGGCGGAATATCCGCCGGGAAGGAGAGAATATCGGTCGGCGAGTCGACTCCGCGGAAGTCGCGGTTGAGCGCGGCGACATCTTCGTTGCTGGTGATCACGATGGTGACCGCCGTCTCCGCTTCGACCGCGTGGCGCTCCAACACTTCACGCACAGCGATGATCAAGCGCTCGTCATTGACCGGATAGGCGTCATCGTTTTGGACTTCAATCTCGTAGGTCATGCTTGTTCCTTAGTTCGTGCCGACGACCGTTACACATCATCGTCGGGTTCTTTTTCCGCCGGGTTCAGGCGTTGGGTGCGGCGCAGCGGTGGCACTTCCAGCAGCGGCGATTCGTCGGCATCTTCGCTCGGTGTCGGCGGTGCGACGGGTCGCACCTCGCTCGTCTGGCGCTTGGGCGGCAGTTCGGCGGGTTCTTCGGGCGTCAACTGCGCCTCATCCGGTCGCGAATAGATCTCAATCGGGACTTGCTGCGTCACCGCGACCTGCGCGGGTCGCCGCGCGCCACCCGGCGACGGGTAGTTGATGCGCGGGTGGAAGACGGCTTGCAGCATGTCGATGAAGATCTCTTTGACCGCCGTCAGGTCGCGCAGCGTCAGGCCGCACTCGTCAAGCTGACCGTCCCGCATGCGCGCGTCAAAGATGCCCTGCACAATTTCGGCAATTTCTGCTTTGTGAGCAGGTTTGCGCGCGCGCACCGTGCTTTCGCAGCTATCCGCCAGCATCATGATCGCGGTTTCGCGGCTCTGCGGTTTCGGCCCCGGATACGTGAATTCGCTGATGTCGACGGCTTCGTCATCGCCCGCCGCTTGCAGCGCCTTGTTGTAAAAGTACGTGACTTGGGTTGTGCCGTGGTGTTCGAGGATAAAATCACGCAGGCGGGATGGCAGGCGCGACTGTTTCGCCATTTTGTCCCCGTCGAGCACATGGTCGATGATGATGGCCGCGCTGCGATATGGGTCATTCAGGGCATCATGCGGGTTGATGTTGTCCGCCTGATTTTCCACGAAGAAGCCGGGATTGTTCGCCTTGCCAATGTCATGGTACAACGCCGCCACCCGCAGCAGATCCGCGTCCGCGTCGATGGCATTGGCGGCCTGTTCAGCAAGGTTCGCGACTTGCAGGGAGTGCTGGTACGTGCCCGGCGCGTTGCGCAGCAGCTTTTGCAGCAGCGGCTGATTCGGCTGACTCAATTCGACCAGTTTCAGGCTGGTTGGCAGGTTGAACAGCAGGGTAAGGCCATACATCCCGGCCAGCGCCGTCATGGCCGCCAGCACACCATTAATCAGCGCGTAGAGGATGAGCGTTCCGAAGCTGCCATCCTCGCTCATCAGCGAGCCGAGGTTGAACAGCGTAACGATGACCACATCGGTCAGGCCAACGACAAAGCCCGCGCCAAAATAGCTGTTGAAGCGATCGGAACGGCGCAGCATCAACGCGCCGACCGTACCGCCTACGCCAATTGACACGGCGATTTCAAGCGAATTGTTGCTCATCAAGCCGACGAGCAGCGCCAGACAAAAGCCCGCCACAATCGCGATTTCCAGATGCGCAATCGCCACCAGCAGCAGCGCCATCGCCGCCGCCGGGTAGAGGTAGAGCAAGTTATCGCCGCCGCTGAACAGCCGCGCGCCCACCAGTGCGATCACGAAGATCCCGGCGAGCAGCGCAATCGAGCGCGGGCTGGTGTTGAACTGGTCGGCATTGCGCGTCACATACAGCGCCAAGGTGATCATGACGAGCAAGCTGGCGAGGAACGCGCGCACGATCATCTGTGCGCGGCGATCCGGCGAGCTGAGCAAGCCGAGTTGACTCAACGCCTCGTAATCTGCTGCTTCGATGCGTGTCCCCGAGCGCACCACCACCTGTCCGCGTTCAAATGAGCGGCTCTGCGGCTCGACACCTTCGGCGGCGGCAACTTCAGCGGCACTGGTCGCCGCCGCATCGAGGAAGCGGTTCGGGCGCAGCAGATCGTGCACCAGATCGACGACAACTGCCGCCGCTTCCGTATCAAAGCGCAGCGACACCTGTGTCGGAATCTGATCGGCGATCTGCATTAGCTCGCTCTCGCGAATTGATTCACGCATCACCCGTTCCAGCACGGTGACCGTTTCGTCGGAGACGGCGTTCCACGTCTCATCATCCATATTGAGGAGGGTTTCGATCACGACCGCATCGAGGGCGAGCGCGGTGATGCTGTTGATGTCGCGCGTCTTTTGCTCAGGCGTGCCAAACGGATCGTGCCGGACGTTATCGATGAATTCGAGGATCTGGCGCAGCAGTTGGATTTGCTGGCGCGCCACGTTTGGGTCCGGCGGCGCATAGATCGGGCTGACGCCAGCGACAGCAGCCTGCCGCACCCGGTCAGTCAGCACCTCGCTGATGAAGACGACGCTGAACGGCGCGCGAATATCGCTCGGCGCGATACTGCCGATTTGCAGCGCCGTCACGGCGTTCTGGCTGAGGAAAATGCTGTCAAAGGCGATAACTACGGTGGCGATCAACACGAAGGCCACCGCCACCAGCGTCAGCAGCAGTCGATACAGCGGCTGCTCCCGTCGAGCCGGAGGGAAGAAACGGTCGAGAAACCGGGATACGCCGCTCAGCATCGTTACGAACTCAACAGGCTGCGAACAACCTCATTGACGAGTTTGCCATCAGCGACGCCCTTGGTTTTCGGCATCAGGACGCCCATCACCTTGCCCATCTCCTTGGCCGACGTCGCGCCCGTCTGGGCGATGGCGTCACGCACAAGCACTTCTATCTCCGCGCGCGAAAGCTGCTGCGGCAGGAACTGCTCAATGATGGCGATTTCGGCTTCTTCGCTCTCGGCAATGTCAACGCGCCCGGCTTTGCGCGCTTCTTCAGCGCTCTCGCGGCGTTTCTTGACCTCTTTTTGCAGAATCGTGAGCACGTCTTCGTTCGTCAGCGTTTTGCGCTCGTCAACTTCAATCTGCTTGACCGCGCTCTGCATCAGGCGAATCACATCGCGGCGCGCCGTATCTTTGGCGACCATCGCCGCCTTGAGCGCTTCGCTGAGTTTTGCTTTTACGTCGTCCATTCGCTTTCCGTTTCAATTAGTGGTATCGCTCGTACCGTCTGCTTCACCGCATCGTAATCGGCCAACCGCGCCGAGAGCAAATGCCCTGTGAGCACGCGCGGATGAATCGCGGTGACGCGGATGTAGTTATCAGTATAACCCACGTTGACGAAGCCGTCCTGAGTCGCTCCTGAGACATGTTCCCACACGACTGCGCGTTCCGTCTGCAGGTGGCGCTCGGCATAGCGCCGCTCCTGCTCCGCCGCCAGCACGATCAGCGTTTCGCTGCGCGCCTTTTTCAGAGCTTCTGGCACGTGATTCCGCATGCGCGCCGCCGCCGTCCCCGGTCGCTGACTGTAGCGAAAGACGTGCAGCCCGGCGAATTCCATCTCGCGGATGTACGCTTCACTGATCGCGAACTCCTCATCCGTCTCGCCGGGAAAGCCGACGATCACGTCAGACGTGATGCACGGATCATTGACCGCGGACCGCGCCGCTTGAATAAGCGCGCGGAACTGCGCCTGCGTCGTCTTGCGCAGCATGCGCTTGAGCGTGGCGTCGCACCCGCTTTGCAGCGGCAAATGCAGATGCGGGCACAGCCGCGGATTGCTCCACAAATCGAAGAAATCCGGCGTCAAATCCCACGGTTCGAGCGAGGACAGCCGCAGACGCGGGATGTCGGTCTCGGCCAAGATCGCCTTGACCAGCGTGACCAAGCCATCATGTTCGCCGCGATCCTGCCCGTACGAGCCGAGATGCACGCCCGTCAGCACCGCTTCCTGGTAGCCCATGGCCGTGAGCAGGTGAATCTCGCCGAGCACATCGCGGAGATCGCGGCTGCACCCTGCCCCACGCGCGATGGTCGTCACGCAGAAGGTGCAGGCGTTATCGCAGCCGTCCTGCACTTTGACGAAGGCGCGTGTGCGCGCCAAGTGCGTTGGCGTATCGCGCGTGATCGGCTCCAGATCAAACGGTTCGACCGCCTGCCCGGTGATCGCCGTGACGAGCTGATCTTTCGCGCCGTTGTCGACTACCCGCGCGACACCGGGGATGACCGAGATCTGATTCGGCGCGATCTGCGCGTAGCAGCCCGTCACCGTAATCTGGGCGGCAGCGTTCTCGCGGTTTAGCCCACGTACCAGTCGGCGGCTCGCGCGGGAGGCGTCTTCCGTCACCGCGCAGGTGTTGACCACAATCTGATCGGCCAGCGCGGGGTCGTCGACAATTTCGTGCCCCTGCCGCCGAAAATGCCGCGCCATCGTCTCAATTTCACTCTGATTCAGGCGGCAGCCCAAGGTTCGCAAATGAATTCGCATGCCCAATCCTGCACAGGCGCAGCACGGTGCGCTTCTATCTCTGCCCATCATATGAGGCGAAACCTCACCCCAACCCCTCTCCTAAAGGCGAGGGGCGAAAAACGCGTCATCTGTCTCCCCTCTCCGAATTCGGGGAGGGGACGGGGGTGGGGTCGCTCTTTAACTTCCCAGCACCACCAGATTATCAAACTCGACCGTCACGCCCGACGTGTCGAACGTTTCAATCACCGCGCCGACCTGTCCCTGCGCAATGGTCGCATCAGTCAGCGTATCAAGCATTTGCCCATCGATGCAGGTGTCCATCATGTAGGTGCTTTGCGCCTCCGGGTTATTCGGAATGCACACCTGCACCCGTTCACCATTGATGTGGAACTCAAACTGATCGCCCCGCGCCACCACGCGCAGTCGATTCGTCGCGCCGATACCCGGGTTCACCAGCGGCGACTCGATCCACGTGCTGAGTTCGCGCACATCCTCGTTGACCACACGCGCCACGCGATAGTAACCATCGCTGCTCACTTCGAACAGATAGTAATTGCGGCGATCTTGCAGACGGAAAATCACCCCGTAGCCGTTGTTCTCCGAACCGGCGACCGCGCGCCCGTCGAGTGTCAGATCAAAATCCGCGAAGCGGGCTTTGGCGACCGAATAGCTGCCATTGTTCGCTTCGGAGTTGCTCAGGCGCAGCACGCCATCGGCGAATTCGGCGACGCGCCGCTCGTTGTACAACTCCCATTCATCCTGGAAGCCGTCAAACGCCGCCGCATACAGCACTTCACCGGGTGCGCCGCTCGTCACGTAATGGAGGTTCGCCGCCTGTCCGCGCAGTTGAATGAAACCGAAGAGGACGAGGATCAGCAGCAGGAGGGTCAGCAAAGTTCGCACAATCGCGCCTTTCACTTACGGACACGCACTCTGGGAACAACATTCGTCGCGCCAGAGCTAAATTTCAACGTAGAAACAATATGAATTGTAACACACAAGCGCTAGTTATCCATCGTCGCCAGTCGATACGCCGCCTGATACAAACTGCTGCGCACAATCCGCGCGTAGAACATGTAGATTGTCGCCGTGATGATCGCCCAATACACCAGGAACAGTGCAAACACGATCCAGTCCTCGTTGAAGTAAAAGCTGAAACTGATCTGGAGTACGAATGCCAACGCGGCGATGACAACAATCTGCCCGATCCAAAAGGCGATCAGCGAGAAGCCCGCATTGAGCGTCGCGCTTGCACCGTGCATTGTGCGGGCGGAAAGTGCCACACCGAGCGAGGTTACGGCCCGCATGCGCCAGTACGGCTCCATGATATAAGTGATCGCCGTCAGCGCGCCGATAGTGATGATCATAATGGTGGGGAATACGGCTGGACCACGGTAATTGGCCCATGAATCCAGCAGCGACCACAGCCCCGCCGCCCCAACCAGCACGGCGATCCACACCCGTCCCCACATACTGCGCACGGTCATGCGCAGCACGCGCACCTGCGCCACTTTATGCTTCGCCTCGACGATCTGCGTGGGACGCAGCAGGCTCGTGCGGATCAGATCGGAACGGCGCATGTTGAAGTCATTGCTGATCGTGCCGAGCGCCCCGGAAATGCCGACAAAATCGAGGATGAAGTTCAAGGCCAGCGACCCCACAAAAGCAATGGCGAGAAACTCCCCGAGAAAACTGAGCGGCGTGTAGTAGTAGTATGGGCCGCTCGCACCCAGCCCGGCGTTGGTCAGATCGCCCCAACGGATCACGGCCAGCAGCAGCATACTCAAGGCCAACACCAGCAGCATCTGCACGCTCCAGCGGAACACGCGCCCGCGCAGGATAACCCAACTCGCACCCCATTTGACCGCCCGCGCATCGGTGCGAAACAGCGGATCATTCCACGCCGCCGGGGGCGGCAGCAAACGCGCCAGAGGATCGAGCATCGCTACATCTCCAAGAGAGCTAAACGGAAGGCTGCGTGCCGCAGGCTCGCATGTTGAAGACCGGAATAAAAACCATAGAGGACCGCGCCTAAACCCGCAATGACTACCGGCAGGCAAACGACCATGGCCAGTTGGCTGGCTAACATCCAGAGTGAGGCCGTTGAAAACAAAAGGGCGAGTGTCAAGATCAACACTAACTCCAGCCACCAGAACGCCAACAGCGCCAAACCAGACGCGAGCGGTGCGCTCAATCCGCTGTGCACCCGGGCTGAAATTGCCACTCCCAACGCGGTCATGGCCTTCATACGCCAGTAGGGTTCGAGCACAAAGACCGCGGCGCCGCACGTGCCGACCACCAGCGCTGCACTCGCGTAGAACAGGTCAATGACGGTTGAGCCAACGCCCGTCGAGAACCACTGCCATGCGAGGAGCGCGAGACCAAAGCCGGCGAGCAGCGCCCGCGCCCACATCAAGCGGGCGGTGATGCGCCACGCCCGCACGCGAGCAACCGCGTACTTCGCAACAATCACTTCGACTGGGCTGATCGACGTCAGACGGATGAGTTCATAGCGTCCGGAAACGATTTCCTCGCTGATCACGGGCACACCTGCCGCGATGCTGCGAAAATCGACGGCTAGCACACTGAGCAGGCTCGCACCCGTCGCCGCCAACCAGAAATTCTGCGAGTACAGCAAGAGCCAGTTCTGCGGAAAGGAGTTTGGGCTGTAGGCAACGTAGCGCAGGAACAGCATGAACACCAGCCATGTGCCGAAGATCAGCAGGGCGACAGGCAGCGACCAATAGAGCGTTTGATTATGCAGACGCATCCAACTGTCGCCCCACTTGATGAGCCGCGCCTGTGACCGAAACAGGGGGTTATCCCACTGGCGTCGGGGTGGCAGCAGCTTCGCTAGTAGGTTCATCAGTCACTCCCAACACATCCAACAACGCCTGCTGATCCGCATCGAAAGCCGCCAGAATCGCTGCAAACTGCGGATCATTTCCCGAAAGCGTCACCGCATATTCCAGCCAGCGCCGCGCCGAAAGCGCATCTCCGGCGAGATCATAGGCGGTGCCCAGTTCGGCGTACAGCGTCGGGTTCTCCGGGTCGAGCGCCGCCGCCCCGATGATCGCCTGGAGGCTGGTCGCGTAATCGCCTTGCACCCGGTAATGCAGCCCTTCGAGCAGACGCACCTGCGGGTCATCGGGTGCGAGCGCGACCGCCATCTGCATCAGCGCGCCGCCATCTTTGCCCTGCTGATCGCGCACATAGCCCCCATAAGCATACGCCCGCGCCGAGCCAACCTGCTCAAAGGCGAGTTCAGCATACGCCCACAGACGCGCCTCTGCCAAGGCTCTGCCCACCCGCAGCGGATCCGCCCGCCGCACCCCTTCGATCACTTCGGTCAGTGAGTCGCCGTAGGCCGGCAGCGCGGCATTGAGATACGGCAGCGCTCGATCTGGCGCCACCGCCGCGAGAATCACCCCTAACTGAAAGTTCGCCCATGCATCGTCCGGCGTAAACCGGATCAGGCGCTCGAGCGTATCGACGGCGCGCGCCCATTCATCCAGTTCGACATAGGCCTGCGCCAGCGCCCGCACGACCGGCGGATCATCGCCCGCATTCTCCCAGTAGGCCGCCGCGCGCACCAAATCACCGGACTGGCGCCACAAATCGCCCGCCTGCCGTGCAAGCGCAGGCGTCCAACCGTCGCGCTGGGCCTGTCGTTCGATATGATACACCGATTCCATAAGGCGTTCTGGCTCAAAGGGGCGGGTAGGGTTGAGCGGAGAGAAGATCAGCAGGGCGGAAAACAGCACGAGCAGCGCCAAAATCGACGCTGCCCGTGCATAAGACCGAAACCATCGCTGAGGCTGAACGCAAACCATTAACGCGGTGCGCCGCTCAACGCTTTCCTGACCAGTTGTTCAACATCGCCGGGTGTAAACGGCTTAATCAGGTAACTATACACGCCGTGCAGTTTGCCGACCAGACGATTCGCCGGGTCGCCATAGGCCGTAATCACGATGACGATCGGCATGGCGCCGCCCGTCTCCTTCTGCCGTTCCTTGATGCTCTCCAGCACCTTCCAACCGGGAATATCCGGCAGGCTGATGTCGAGCAGCACCACGTCGGGCATCATGCTGTTAAAGCGCACGAACGCCCGCTGACCATGACTCTCATGCGCGGTGATCAAGCCCATGCGGTCGAGCGTCACCCGAATGATCTCCGCGAGTTCGAGCGTGTCCTCGATAATCAGCACGGAGGGTCGGCGGTCTTCCAACGGTTGAGCAAGCCCTTGTGTCTCGGCAGTGGTGCGCAGAGCATCCTGCCGATCGTCGTCGTCCGCGCCTTCACGGGACAGAAAGACCGGGTTAATCAGTCCGGTTTCGGCGCTGGGGGGCGTTGTCAACCCATTCAAGCGCAGCGGGGGCATGGTGGAGGTTTGCTTGAGCTGATGGCGAGTCTGCCCCTCATCGTCCAATTGCCGCGCGCCCTCTGCGAGTGGATCGGTTATAATGATCTTGTCGGCTAACCGTTCTGTCATTGAACCTAGCCTCAATGATAAAAGAAGAGGACATTTGTAGTATAACAAATGTTCACGCCTGAAAAAAGTTAAAAAGGTCAGACATGCGCGCGCCCCTGTTCCATCACCATCTGACGATACCGCTCCCGCACCACGGTGATTGCAGTTTGCTCGGTGTTACGCCGGAGGGTCACATCTACGTCGAAGAGATCTACGCGGACGATGGCTGGTTAGCCCAGCATTGCTATACGTCTGATGGCGGTCTGCTGCGCTCGGTGGATGAGCTCGAAGGCCAGAATACGACCGTGCAGCCGCTGGAACTGCCTGACGACCTCATCAAACCGAAAACCGGCTGGCACACGATGGCGCTGAACTTCACGGGCGCGCGGCATCGCGGCATGCGCGTTAACGAGCGGCTGAGCGATCTGGTTCAGCCGCTGTCCATTGCCGACAAAATGGCGCTTAGCGGGCGGCTCAAGCTGCAGCCCATGCAGGTGGTCGGCGTCGCGGAAAGCTATGTGCTGGCGGAAATTGAGCTGATCCATCCGCATTTGTTCCTGACCTGCCGCCGCATCCGCTTCGCCTATGCCCTGCCCGCCGAACAGATCGACGCGGACGGCGAACCCTATGACTACGACACGCTGGTGATTTACGCCCTGCACCTGTTCGATCTGACGCTGGAAGAAGAGCGCCCACTGAGCACCGTGCTCAACGACCTGCCGGGTCTCAGCCGCCCAATGGACTGTCTGCTCCACGATAATTGGTTGTATATCGCGGAGGGCGGCAGCGCCGAGCGGTCGAGCAGCATACAGGTATGGCGCGTCGAATGGCTCGACAAGCCGCTGCCCCCGGATGAAGCTTTGCAGAAGAAAATCTACGGATGACCCAGTTTCAAACGCACCATGAAAACCATTGGCTGAGATCTGCTGCATGCTTGCAGAAGTCAGCTTTGCGCGGCCTGCTGATCGGCTTGGTTCTACTGTTGATTGGCTTGGCGCCCGCCGCCCACGCCGCCGAGACTGTCAACCGCGTGTGCCCGACCGATGACATCACCACCCGCACCGAAGACTTCACCGGGACGGGCATCATCCTGACACAGTTCGACAGCGCCGACCTGTGGGTCTACGAAGTCGGGCGCGACCGCCGCTATCCCCTCCCTGACACCAACGCCTGCATGAATCACTGCCGGCTCTCGCCGGACTTTCGCTGGGTTTCGTATTTCAATGACCAGACGAACGCCTACAACCGCATGTCACTGCTCGGCACCCAGCGCAGCCTGATCACCGAGTATGCGTCAGATGTCGAATGGTGGTCGGACGACACGTATTTGATCTGGACGCCCGCCCGCAGCGCCTACCTGCGCCCCATCGACGGCGTCGCGCGCGAATACCTCTCTGGGCCGGGCGTGGTCGCCATTCAGCCGGGCGGGCGCTATGCGCTGCTGCTCGAACAGAACGGCGACGCGTTCCAGCGGTCGCTCATCAATCTTGAAGTGCCGCGCGAACGGCTGGTGCTTGGGGAAGATCGCACCTATTTCAACGCGCACCAGTGGTCGCCGGATGGTGACTGGCTGGCCTATGTTGAACCTGTCGCCGTACCCGAGGGTATTGCCACTGAAGCGAGCGCTCCGCCTGACGCCAGCGCCGAAATCTACGCTGTTCAACCCGGCAGTGACGAGCCTGAAGCGTGGACACACCTCACTGACGAATACGGCGCGATCCGCATCAACGGTATCGCGGTCGGCGATCTGGCGTGGTCGCCGGACGGTCGGCAGATTGCCTTCTGGGTGACGCCGCTCACAGGTGCAGACCCGCTCACGGATACGGGCGAGGCGATGCTGCACGTGCTCAATGTGCGCACCCAAGCCGTGACCGCTTACTGCGGCTATACCACCGAACAGAGCACGCCGAATCCGCCGCATCTGGTGTGGTCGCCGGATGGGCGCTACATCGCGTTTGGCGGCGAACTGAAGCAAGGCGAACAATCGGTGTACGCGCTGCTGGCACTGGAGACCGAATCCGGCGTATATACTGATCTCAGTGAAGGCATCTTTCCGATGTTCGGCGCGCCGAATGTCGTCGTGTGGGGGCTGCCGCCCGAATAGCGGTCGGCTCCCGAGGAGCAACCGGGTGATAATCATCTGTGGGCATGGGACATGCTGATTTGGCGCTTGCGGCGGGCACTGGATGACCCCAATCTGAAGTTGGAGTCACGGTGGCAACGCTACACCACCTTTACCCGGGGCTATCTCCCGCGCGAAGCGGCAGCGCTCCCCGTCGTAGGTGCCGCTGTGTCGCTGCTCCGCGGCGTCGGCCTGATCGTGCTGCCCATCGGCGCGATCCTGTTCGGCGCGCCGCTGCTCGTCGTCTTCATGTTCGTCGTCTTCACCACGTCGCCCATCCTCGTGCCGCTGGCGCACCTGCTCTACGGCGGCGCTATTGCTTATCAGGTCAGTGGCAGCATCGTCCGGGAACGCGAAAAAGGCACTTACGACCAGCTCTGTACGCTCCCGCCGGGCAGTCTCGGTTTGCACTGGGCACATGCGACCAGTTGGCTCCCGGATCACCGCGCGCTGCGAACGCTGGCGGTCGGCATGGTGCTGGTGGGCACAGCGACCACACTGTTCGGCAGCGTCTCGTTGTTCGGCCTGACCTATACAGGGACGAGCGCGCTGCTGTTCTGGGTGCTCTCGTGCGCCTGCGTGATCGCGCTGCTGACCATCGACCATTACAGTACGCAGGTCACCGCCACCCTCCTTGGCATGATGCTGCCCGCCAGCGCCAACAGCGTCTCGACGGTGCGTATCAGCACGGTGACGGCGTTCGTCCTCGTGCAGGTGAGCGCCTACCTGATTGGAGTGCTCAGCGCGGGCGTGGTGCTGCCAACGTTCTATCGTCTCACCAACGCCAGCAGCGAAGTGATCGCGCTCACTCTGCCGACCATCACCCTGTTGGTGTTCACTGCCTATCGCGAATGGATCATCCGGCGCTTGTGGGCGCAGTTCCGCTCAGCGGTCAATGCGACTCCCGCCGAAATGGAGGCTCTGTGCTAACGTGGCGCTTGCATCACACCTTACAAAACCCGCTGCGCCGTGATCCGATCAGTTGGCGCGGCTACGAGGGGCGACTGGGCAAATTTGTCACCTATGTGGAGCCGCGCTTCGACCGCTTCACCCCAGTGATGACCGCCGCGTTTGTCGTCATCGTGCCGCCAGTCGTCGGCATGTCGCTGCTGGTGATCTTCTTCCCCGCGCCGCTGCTCGCGCTGTTGGCCTCGCTGCTCTTCGGGCTGCGCACGGTTGAACGCATCAGCGGGTATCTCGCCGGCGAACACCGCCGCCGCGCCTACGATTTGCTGTGTTCGCTGCCCGCTGGAAAGATCAGCCTGCATTGGGTGTATGCGACGCAGTGGTTTCAGGCGACGCCCGTCACGCGGATGGTGCTGCGCGGTCTCATGGTACTCGGGTTGGCCGCCGCGCCTTTCCTCTTCGGCGGCTGGCTGATGTGGATCACGCATGATCGCGCCGTCGCCTTCTGGTTTGCGGATACGCTGGCCTTCTGGGCCTTCCTGATCTACGAGTATTTCAACACGCGCATTGTCGCTGTTCTGATCGGCATGCTTGTGCCCGCGCTCAGCCACAAAACGCGGACGATTTTCGCGCTGGCGGTCGGCGGCTACCTGTTGGTGCAGGTCGCGACCTATCTGCTCGGCGCGGTGGTCGCCGTCACGCTGCTGCCGGATCTGCTCGTGCGCCTGAACGCGCCGCCGATGGCCGCCATCGTGATCGGTCCGATCACGGCAGCAGTCGTCATCGTCTTGCGCGAACTCCTCACTCATGGGTTGTGGCAAACGTTGCGCACGGGCTTGAATACTACCCGGGAGGAGATAAACTCTTACATCTACTAATGGACACTGAGGTTTACGACGATGCCCGACGATAAATTTCCAATCGGCGACGACGGCGAACTGCAAATTGATGCGGAAGTTCTGGAACAGCGTAAGGGCAAAAAGAAAAATTATCCAGTTATTCCCCGCCGCACTTACGTTTCAACCCGTCTACTTTTCCTCTTGATGGTCCTCCTTCTGGCTTTAACGGTGCTGCTGTTCGTTAACCCAAACCTCATCGCATCAAGCTTATGTTTCATTCCCGGTCGGTGTTATCTTCCACAACCGTATGTACCGCCGCAAGCTCACGCGCCAGCGGGTCTGCTGCGCGAAGATGGAGAACTGCATTTCAGCACCATGAATCAAAGGGGCGAGACAATCTCTTATGCCCAAACCATCACCCCGGCACCCTATGCCCCCTACCCAAACTGCGCCGAGGCCGAACAAGCAACCGGAATTTTGATCACTGCAGGCGGTAGTCGGAACTCCGAACTGTTCATCATCCATCCCACAGATGACAGCATTTGTCGGCTGACCTTTGATGATATTGGCATGTACTGGTTTGACTGGTCGCCAGATGGCCAGCGGATCGCTTTCATTGGCGAACGTGATGACCAACGTGGAAGCGATCTTTTTGTGATGAATCTCGACGGAACAGATCTCGTTAACCTCACCAATAATCCTGCGAACGAAGCATCACCTTCTTGGTCGCCCGATGGGAATCGGATCGCCTTCGCCACTGAGTTTGACGATGGTCAAAACGATCTGGCGATCATCAACGCGGATGGCAGCGGCTTTCTCCGTTTAGCCGCCAATCTCGTGAGTGAACGCGACGCCGCCTGGTCGCCCGACGGGAATCGGATCGCCTTCGTCGCCAGCGATACAGGTTACTCTCCTCAAGAAACCGACATTTTCATCATTGATATCGATGGAGCGAACCGCCAACGCGTCACACAAAATAATGCCTATGATGGGCGACCGCAGTGGTCGCCGGACAGCCGCGCCCTTGTGTACTGCTCCGGCAGTAGACTGGAAGATGGGCTGTATATTACTCCAGATTTGTTCATCCAAGACGTGCTCGATGTACAGGTGAACGAAGGAGTCACGCGCTTGAATTCTGATGATCGCCGAAACGAGTGCAGCGGTCATTGGTCGCCGGACGGGAAGCAAATCGCGTATATTCAGAGCGACAGCGCTGAGGACAGCTCGAACGTATTCATTATGGAAGTGGAGACGCGCACAATCCGACGACTGACCTTCAACCTACCAGTAGCCAACATTGGCGGTTGGAGGTAAGGGTGGAACTCGATTTGCTCTTGCGCTAGGCGTATAATGCAGTACGGCTATTTTAACGGAGCTTGGTTGTGACAGACTTAATCAACCCCAACGCAATCCCGTCGGAGAATGCCTCGTGGCAGCCCGATCCTGAGCATCCCCGCCGCCGTCCCCCGTGGATCAAGGTGCGCGCACCGAGCGGCGAGACCTACGAACGCGTCTATGATTTGATGCGCAACAAACACCTCAACACGGTATGCGAAGAAGCCCAATGCCCTAACCTTGGCGAATGCTGGGGGCGCGGCACAGCGACCTTCCTGATGATGGGCGACACCTGCACGCGCTCGTGCGGCTTCTGCGACATCAAGACCGGGCGTCCCAGCCCGCTCGACTGGGCAGAACCGAACCGCGTCGCGGAATCGGTCAAGGCGCTGAACCTGCGCCATGTGGTGATCACCAGCGTCAACCGTGACGAACGCAAAGACGGCGGCGCGCCGATCTTCGCGATGGTCATCAAGCGCATCCGCGAAGTACAGCCGGGGTGCAGTATCGAAGTGCTCATCCCCGACTTCAAGGGCAACGCCGACGCCCTCAAAATCGTCATGGACGCGCAGCCGGAAATCCTGAATCACAATGTGGAGACCGTGCCGCGCCTGTTCCGCAAGGTGCAGCCGCAGGATCACTACGAATGGGCGATGGCAACCCTCACCAACGCCAAGCAGATGGATCCGCTGGTCTTGACCAAGAGCGGCATCATGGTCGGGTTGGGCGAAACCTTTGACGAAGTGGTCGAAGTCATGCGCGACCTCGCCAAGTGCGGCGTAGACATTCTCACGGTTGGCCAATACCTGTCGCCGAGCAAGCAGCACCTGCCCGTCGAACGCTACTACACGCCGGAGGAATTCGACCGCATCAAGGAGATCGGGCTGAACGAACTTGGCTTCAAATGGGTGGAGAGCGGTCCGCTCGTCCGCAGCAGCTACCGG
The DNA here is from genome assembly GCA_041916315.1 of Anaerolineae bacterium. GTDB lineage: Bacteria > Chloroflexota > Anaerolineae > Aggregatilineales > Phototrophicaceae > Flexifilum. The sequence continues at coordinate 1,266 of JAYRZU010000051.1, read as the reverse complement.
GCCGATCAGCAGGTGCGCGAGCTGTCGAAGCTGAATTACATCACGCTGCGGTAAGCCTACTGGCGGAATGAACTGTAGGGACGCGCTTCTGCGCGTCCGTTACAGCGGACAGCCAAACGACTGTCCCTGCAACTACAGAAATCTGTGGTATACGGAACCAACAAAAACGGGCGACCCATTCGGTCGCCCGTTTGCATGTCTCGGCTTCAAATCTGCTTAGGTCTCGATGATCTTGTCGTCGATGAGCGTCTGCTGCACCTTTTGACCGCGCGGATCAAAAGCGAAGTGCTGGCCGTGCAGTTGGAATTCCATGTCCTGCATGGCACGCCCGGCGCGGTTCTTCTCAATCGTCCACACCACCCAATCGCGGAACTGCTTGGCGGTATACGGATTGAAGGCCGCGTGATCCTTCGACATGATCTGATACTTGTTGTTCATGATCAGCGCGATATCCGACTCGTAGTCGAGCGCGCTGCTGCCGCGCAGGTGGAACAGGTGGATGCGCTTGCTCTTCAAGCCTTCACGATCCGCTGCGACGATGGCCCACACGGGCACATCCAGCGACATGGCGATATCCTTCAAGCCTTCAACAATGATCGTCACCTTGTCGTTTTCGTCGCGCGGGCGTTCGGGATGCACCGCGATCTTCTGCAGATAATCGATGAACACGGCGACATTGCCGCCCGTCGCATCGCACAGGCGCGCGGTCATCTCCTTGATGGAACGCAGCGTCGTCACCGCCGGGCTGGCTTTGACGAGGATCATGCGGTCGGCGTAGCGCAGAATGCGACCGAGACCGGGCGCGGTCTTCGGGTTGTCACGCAGAATCGCCTGCAGCGATCCCGCGCCGCCTTCGCGTCCCATGAACTCCTTTGCGCGCTGCGCCACGATGATCTGATACAGGTCACGCAGCTTGAGGCCGCGGCTCAGGTCAATTTCCGGCGGGTTGATGCTCTCCATGCACAGCAAACGGTGCATGAGGTGGGTTTCGGTGTGTTCGTAGGAGAGGTAAAACACATATTGATCAGGACGCATGGCGATATTGCGGGCGACTTGCAGCGTGGCAATCGTCTTGCCGATGCCCTGCGCTCCGCCGAGCAGCACCAGTTCGGTTTTGCGCAGACCGCCGCCGATAAAGCCGTCCAGCGGGTCAAAACCGGTGGGCAGCGGCACATAATCGACCAGATCACCGCGTGTGACGCGGTCGTCAGCTTCGTTGAGCACCTGCGTCAGCGTGCGCGGCAGATGCGCGTTGCCGCGCGGGCT
>JAYRZU010000050.1:0-84776 GCA_041916315.1 Anaerolineae bacterium | reverse complement strand
AGTCATGCGCCTGTGCTTCCTTCGCCGCCTGCTCGATCTGTTCCTGAGTCGCTTCAGGCACGCCGAAGCCAATATTCTCGGCTAGCGAGCGCGAAAACAGGAACACATCCTGCTCGATCTTTGAGATCTGCGAACGCAGGCTGGTCAGGTTCCACTCGCGCACGTCTACGCCATCGATCAGGATGCGCCCCTGGGTGGCGTCGTACGTGCGGTTGATCAACTCGGTGAGCGTCGACTTGCCGGAGCCAGTCTGCCCGACGATGGCGACGGTTTCGCCTGGTTTCACATGGAAGGAGACGTTTTCCAGCACCAGCCCGTCTTCATAGCCGAACGACACGTTCTCGAAGACGATCTCGCCTTTGATTGCGCCCGAGTGCCCGCTGAGATTCTCGTCCAGTTCCGTCTCCGCCTTAATGATGTTGAGGATGCGGTCGGCGCTGGCCACGCCGATTTGCAGCAGCGTGAATGCGAACAGCGAGACGAAGGTCGGGAAGCGCAGCAGGTTGAACAGGCCGACCCACGCGATAATGTCGGCGATCTGGATGCGTCCGAGGCTGTACAGGTAGGTCGCGTGCAGGAAGCCCAAGCCGAAGGCGATCCCGTAGAGGAGCAGCGGCAGGTAGCGCGCTTCGATCCAACCCTGCCGCACGAAGAAGCCGCGAAACAGCCGGGCGTTGCGGCGGAACTTGCGCCGTTCGAACGGTTCGCGCGCGGTCGCCTTCACGATCTCGATGCCGGAGATCGTCTCTTCGGCGACGGCGTTCATCTTGGCAAACTGTTCACGCTGACGGTATGCGACCGGGTTGAGCTGGCGTGAATAGATGCGTGTCGCAATCACATAGCTGAGGATGAACAGGAGCGGCACCAGCAGCAGGTCGACGCTGATCGACGCAATGAAGATCGTCGGGATGGTGAAGCCGAGCACGATATCCGCGATGAACAAGATGCCAGGATTGATCATCATGTTCAACTGCTGCATATCGTCGGTCGCCATCGCCATGATGTCGCCCGTGCGCTGACGGTCATGGAATGTCTGGCTTTTGCCGAGCAGACTCACGTAGAGTTCGTGGCGCGCACTATACTCCAACCGCTGCGCCAGAACTTCCAGCGCCAGTGCCTGAATCAAACCGGTGATGCCGCTGATCACGAACACGGCCAGCGTGATGAGTGAGATTGTCAGTAGCGCGTCGGTGGTAGTGGGGTTGAGGATCTCTTCGGCGGCTTGCCCGATCATCACCTGCCCCTGTGAATACAGAAAGTAGCTGATGAAGCTGAAGATGAGCGTACCGGCGACGAACACCCGGTGCTGCCAGAGGTGAGAGAGGATCCAGCGGATGGCGCTCTTGTGGTTGTAACGGGGTAAACCTTGGACGGTAAACTCGCTGTGCGTGGACAAACGTCGATCCTTTCGGTTGGCGTAATCCTGTATGCGCGAAATCGGCGGTGTGTGAAGACAAAACGACAGACTCGCCGCGCCTGCGCCGAGTCTGTCATGAGGGGGCCAATTTGCTGGTTTCCATCCGCTGCCAACGGCCCATTGAAATTACTGCTGCATAGCCTCAGAGCGCTCTTAGTCAGAAATGCGACACGTGATTTACTGAATTCTGTACAGCGGCAAAAACCGGGTTGGTTAACGCCCCAATCTGAGCCACTGAACGATCGTGCGTTGACCAAAAATCCCATACGCTGCTGGGCGTTTGATGCCCGATTCTCGGGGCATTTTAAGCCTTATCGCTAATACACGCTAGGTAGGGAAAAATCCCCGAGAATTTTGGGAAACTCTGGGCGGGCGGAAACCAGTACAACGACCCGCCCAGAATTCCCCAAACCATTAGCCCGCCAGTGCCACATGCCGCATCGCGTCACGGAGCTGGCGCAGACCCAAACTCTTTTCCTTGCGCACCAGTTCCTCTTTGATACCGAGGTGCTGCGCGATCTCTGCCGTGCTGTAACCATCTTCGTACAACACCATCACGCGCGCCCGCCGGGGAGGAAGCTGAGCGAGCGCCTGATGCAGCGCTTCGTGCTCTTTCCAGTGTTCTGCGACTTCGTGTTCTTCACCTTCTTCGGCGAGCACTTCGTAGAAGTCGTCGAGCGGTACTTGCCCCGCGTGTTTGCGCGATGCTTCCATGATCTTGTACCACGCGATCTTCTTGAGAAATGCGGTGAACGGCAGGTTGCGATCTTGATATTCGCCCCGTTCTACCTTCAGATAGCCGAGGATGAGTGTCTCTTGCAGGATTTCTTCGTCGTCCGTCGTCGTTCCGTTGCTCCACCGAATGAACTTGAGCACCGGATCGCTGCCGCCGAATGAGAGCCATTCGTTCCAGGCGCGAATCCGATCCGCGGGATCTTCATTGCGGAGGGGGAGCATGCGTAGAACGAGCGAATGGAGCGACACCGGCAAACTTGAGTACACAACCATGAGCCTTTATCCTTCCAAATGCGTCTGATAGGATATGCAGTTGTTAAGGTACGCGGCAAACCGACCCTAGGTGATTGGTTCGCTTTGATCTATGTTGTTAGTACGCGGAAGTGTGATGAACTGTTCAACACTAACTTTTTGAGTATACAATTAGAACAAATTTTTTGCAAGTGGTCTTTTATGAACCTTCAGGGAGCAATTCATTTGTTCGGGAAAATTGACAAAAATTCGTCCTGTTCCCTGCCAATAACAAACGCGAGATGCACACATCTCGCGTTTCGATTCGGAGGCAAATTGGCTGCTAGATTTTGAATTACTGCTGCTGTTGCTGTTGTTGTTGAAGCTGGGCTTCGGCCTGCATAGCGCGCTCTTCTTCCGGCGTCCAGCCCGTCATTGGCACAAGCGCTTCCAGCTCGAAGGGACGCTCGGCGGGCGTGATGTGCACTTCAACTTCTAGCTCACTCTCCGCTTTCCCCTTGAACACGCCGCGGGTCGGCGGTACATCGCTGTAATCGCGTCCCACGGCGACGCGAATGTGACGATCTCCGGCGAGGACGTTGTTCGTCGGGTCAAAGCCGACCCAACCGAGCGTCGGCAGATAGACTTCCATCCACGCATGGCTGGCGTCTGGCGTGGAGCGTTCAGTATCCAATTTAAGGTGATACAGGTAGCCGCTCACATAGCGGGAGGGGATGCCGAGCATGCGTGTGACGCCGATCATGATGTGCGCAAAATCCTGACACACGCCTTTGCGATTGTTCAGAATATCGTCAATCGCGGAATCGACGGCGGTGACATTCGGCACATAGTCGAAGGCGTGGTAGATCTGGTTATTGAGCGCCCGCAGCAAGGTCAGCGGGTCGTCATGCCGATAAACATTGAGTTCGCGCATGAAGGCGCGGAGCAGCTTACCATCGGGGATGTGCGGACTGGGTGTGAGCATGTCCCAGAAATCGGCATTATCAACCAACAAATCGATTTCCGCCCAAGAACTCTCCGGCAGTACATTGGGCAGGGGAGTCATGGGCAGCATTTCGACTGTGGACTCGGCGAGAATGGTCATCGCTTGATGGAATGAGGGGATGTCGAAGAAGTTGACGCTGTTGCCCAGAAAATCCGTAGTTTCGCTGACGCGCGCCTGCGGATAGGTGATGAGTTTGAAGCGCAGACAGCGCTGCACATCTTCGGTGCGGGGACGCATGTGAACTTCGGTTACGCTCTCGCTCACGGGGGCGCTGTAATAGAAATGCGTTTTGTGCTGGACTGCGTAGTACATCACATCACCAGTTCGTCAATTGGATACCAGATATACGCCTCATAGATCGCATCGTGAATGGCTTCGGCCTGAACGAGTACATCGTCGAGATACTTATGCAGCCCGCTCACCATGATCTCGTCAATCTGCCCGTAATCGAGCGCCGCGCGCAGGCGTCCACCTAAGCGATTCACACTCTTAGCGCGCTTGCTTTCGGTCATTTGCGTGATGGCTTGCAGCGCCGCCGATAGGCTGTTGACCGCGAAGCGAATCGAATGCGGGAAATCCGGGTTAAGCACCAGAAATTCGGCGATGCGATCCGGTCGCAGATCCGCAGTATACACCTTACAGTAGGCTTCGAACGCTGTGCACGACTTCAGCAGTCCAATCCACTCGACAAAATCCTCGCTGACGCGGGCGTGCGAATCGATGTGCGGATAGGCGGCATAGTGCGACTTGAGAAGCTGCGCGGTCGCCGCGGCGCGTTCCACTGCGCGCCCAATCTGAATGAACTGCCAGCCTTCGCCGTGAGTCATGGTCGAGTCGGTGATGCCCTGAAACAGGTGACAGCCTTCTTTCACGCTCCGCAGGAATTCGTGCGGCTGATCATTCCAGATCGCGTCCAATGTCACCATACGCGTTTGCAGGGACAAGCGGTTGACGTGCTCCCACATCTCCGAACTGATCTGTTCGCGTACGTGGCGGGCGTTTTCGCGCGCCGCGCCAATACACGCGTTCATGGAATTGGCGTTGCGCGCATCGAATGTCAGGAGTTGCGTGAGCGAATACGGATCACATGGCCCGGTCGGCCCTTTGACGACCAGACTATCGAGCAGGCGCATCCAACTGCGATCCGCCACCTCCGGCGAGAGTTCCAGCATCAGATGCAACTGCAGGTCGAGCAGGCGCGCCGTGTGTTCGGCGCGTTCCAGATAGCGGCTCATCCAGTAGAGTGAATCGGCAACCCGTGACAGCATGGCGCGTTCTCCTTAGCTCAAAACCCACGTATCTTTACTGCCGCCGCCTTGTGAAGAGTTTACGACCAGCGACCCGCGCCGCAGGGCGACGCGCGTCAGACCGCCGGGGACAATCGTCACCTGATCGCCGCTGTACAGGATGTACGGGCGCAAGTCGATGTGGCGGGCTTCGACGCTGCCGTCGATATAGCAGGGCGCGCGCGAGAGCGCCAGCGTCGGCTGCGCGATGTAATTGCGCGGATCGGCGGTGATCTTCTCGCGGAAGGCTTCGCGTTCCTCTTTGCTGGCATGCGGCCCGATCAACATGCCGTAGCCGCCGGATTCGCCCACGGCCTTGACAACCAGTTTATCGAGGTTGGCGAGCACATGGCGGCGCTGCTTGTCGTCGGAAAGCAGATACGTCTCGACATTGTTGAGGATCGCATCCTGGTTGAGATAGTAGCGGATGATCGCCGGGAGGTAGGCATAGACGGCCTTATCGTCGGCGACGCCCGTGCCGATGGCATTGGCCAGCGCGACGTTGCCGGAACGATAGACATTTAGCAGCCCGGGCACGCCGAGCATTGAATCCGGGCGGAAGGCGAGCGGATCGAGGAAGTCATCGTCCAACCGGCGGTAGATCACATCGACGCGCTGCAAGCCCGCTGTTGTGCGCATGTACACGACGTTGTCATGCACCAGCAAGTCGCGCCCTTCGACGAGCGTCAAACCCATTTGTCGCGCGAGGTAGGCGTGTTCGAAGTAGGCAGAGTTGTATACGCCGGGGGAGAGCAGCACAATATTTGGGTCAGCGCGGCGCTTGGGGGCGAGCGCGCGCAGCGTCGCCAACAGCGCCTGCCCGTAATGGTCGACCGGACGCACGCCGTAGGTGCTGAACATGCGCGGGAAGACGTACTTCATCACCTGTCGATTAGCGAGCATATACGAGACGCCGCTCGGTACGCGCAGATTGTCTTCCAGCACGACGAATTCGCCAGAATTGACGCGGATCAGATCCGTGCCGACTACGGCAACGTACACGTCGTTGGGGACGCGTACGCCCCGCATCTGCCGCCGGTAGTACTTGCAGCTGTACACAAGGTCGCGTGGGACGATTTTGTCGTTGAGGATGTGTCCATCGTGGTAGATATCTTTGAGGAAGAGATTCAGCGCCGTGATGCGCTGGACGAGGCCGCGCTCGATCACGTCCCATTCGTCGGCGGGAATGATGCGTGGGAGCAGATCGTAAGGGAAGATGCGCTCGGTTCCCTCATCGTTCCCGTACACGGTGAAAGTGATCCCCTGATGCAGAAAGGAGAGGTCGGCGGCCTGCTGGCGCTGTTTGAGCTCGTCCGGTGGCAGTTCCAGCAGTCGCTGAAACAGGGCGTCGTAGTGCCCACGTGTGCTGCCGTCAGCATCAAACATTTCGTCATAAGCGCCCGAAAGTTGGTAATTCGTGAAAGGTGGCGGGAGATCGACAGCGTTCATTTTTCACAACCGTGTTATCCGATGTGCAGATTATAGTGCACTATTCACAACGGGCTATGCGGCTTTACATCAAAAGCGCTGACCTGATTTTGGTAAAAATCGACAAGTCGGCGCGAGTTATATGTTCAAGACGCACACGTTTCATGAAAATGCGCGGTGATTGTCGCGTTCAGTCTAGGCCAACACGGCTGCTGTCGCGGGGACGGTCTTCGTGCCATAATGACTCGCACCATACCTTCCTCGGCAGGCAGCGCGACCTGCGCCTCGCTCCGAGCGTTTATGGTTTGTGCCCATCTTTCCATGCTAAGCTAACAACATGACAGACGAAGCCATCTACCAAGATCGAATCCAACAGCTAGAAGAAGAACTCGACTCGTTGACGGCAGCACTGGCGCAAGCGTGGGATCAGCTTGTACCATTTTTGCAGGAAGCGCCGCAGCAAGCGAAATCGAGTCAGGACATTGCCCCCGTCATTGAAGCATTAATGACCGGTTTGGATGCCACGTTTGGCGCGGTCTACCTGCTCCCGCGGCAGGGACAGCCAGAAGAATGGTTTATACTCCCCGATGATCAGGTTGCCCACAGCGCGCTGCAACCCTTTTTCGCTGATCTCGGTGAGCAGACAGATATCTATTGGGCGTACGACATCCCCACGCGCGATGGTGCACACACACTGTGGATGTTCATGCCGATGAATGTGAGCGGTGAAGTAATCGGCGCGTTAGGCGTCGGGTTCGCCGATCAGGCCAAGGAGCTGAGTTCGCTGGACCGGCGCATGCTCACGCGTATGAGCGAGCGCGCCGCCAACCAACTGATCGCCGCGCGCCTCGAAGAGAGCCGTGCCCGCGAAGCGAAGATGATGCATGAGTTGGAGATCGCCGGGAATATTCAGCGTTCCATTCAACCAGGTAATGTGCCGAACATCGCCAATCTCGACACTGCCGCCGAATGGCAACCTGCTAGCAACGTCGGCGGGGATGCGTGGGGCTGGGTGACCCAACCTTGCGGCAAGCTCGCCTGTTTCATCGTCGATGTGGCGGGGAAGGGGCTGCCTGCGGCACTGGCGGCCGTTTCGCTGCATACAGCGCTGCGTCTGCTGCTGCGCCTCGATCTGGCTCCTGATGAAACGCTCGAAGCGGCTAATGCCGAATTCTACGATCCGTACACCAACGCCGGCATTCTGGCGACGGCGGTAGTCTTCCGCGTCGACCCGCAGACCGGCGCTTTTCAACTCGCAAACGCGGGCCATGTGCCGGTGCTGGTGCGCCAAAACCGCCAATGGCAGTCGTTCATGGCCAACATGCCGCCGATCGGCGTGCTGCCGGATTTTCGCCCCAATATGGATGTGGGGACATTAGCCTTTGGCGACATGATGATTGTCATCAGCGATGGTTTGAGCGAGATTGAGACAGAAGTTGGGATGTGGGGGGAAGCGGGTGTGCGCAACGCGATTCCCGTTCAATTCCATGATATGCGTCAGGTGGTGGATACCGTCTTTGCCGAGGCGGATGCCTATCGCGGGAACGCGCCGCCGCACGATGATCAGACGATGATGGCACTGCAATTTTTGGGGGGGAGAAATTGATCATCCCGGCGACTTTTCAGGCACTAGAGCAAATCACCGACTACATTATGCAGCTCGCTGCCCACATCGACCCGGAAACCCGTTCGCAGTTGGTTCTGGCCGTGCACGAACTGTGCATGAACATTGTGCAGCACTCCTATGCTGGCGAAACAGGCATGATTGAAATTGATGGTCAATGGAGCGGTTCGCGGCTCGAACTGACCATTCGCGATACAGGATCACATGCGTTTGTGCGCCCGGATGTCATAAAACCGCCCAATATCTTCGATTTTCCGGAGAGCGGGTGGGGTATATATATTGTGCATCAGGTGATGGACAGCGTAAAATACGAACGCTTCGCGGGTCACAATCAGTGGTCGCTGGCGAAGCAGTTCAGTCGGTGAGGGACCAATGACGAATCTGCTGGTGGTTGACGACGAAAGTGCAACCCGACGTTTAGTTGCCTATACGCTTAAGTCGCTGCGCGTTGATGTGACGGGGGCCGAAACTGGTGCCGAAGCCATGAAGCTCGCCGCTGAAGGTGACTTCAAGATGATCTTGCTCGACATCAACCTGCCGATGACCGACGGTTTCACGCTGCTGACCATGCTCCGCGCGCTGCCCAACTTGGATGGCGTGCCGATCATTATGTTCACGGCGCGCAGCAACCCCAAGGACGAAATGCGCGCGAGCGAACTCGGCGCGAACGGTTTCCTCTACAAGCCGTTCACCACCGCCGAACTGCGCACGCTGGTGACGAATTATCTCTCCAAAGCGACCACGCAGGAAACCATGCCCATACGTCCGGAAACTGCGCTTGAGCCGCGGTTGGGCACACCACTCGGCACGTCTGCCGCCGTGCTCACGCCGACCGCGCCTACGCCGTCCGATCTGCCGACGGTTGAGATTGTGCCGATCGCGGCACCCGCGGCCTCCAGCCTACCCGCTGTGGAGATTGCACCGATCTCAGTGCCCGCGACCCCGCAGCCGCCGACTGCGCCCATAGCCGAAGTGCCATCCGTCGCATCCAGCGTGCCAGTCGCAGAGCCTGCGGTAATCAGCGTGCCGACTGCGCCTTTGTCGGAAGTGCCGCCCGCCGCGGAGCCACCGCCGACTGCGCCTTTGACGCCCGAGCCGCCCAAGGCCGACCCACCGTCGGAGGCCGCCGCCCCTTAGGCGAGCGGAAATGTCGCCGTAAAGCTGAACGTGCTGCCTACGCCTTCGGTGCTCTGTACGTCAATCTCGCCTTCCATGAGATCAACCAACTGCTTGTAGATGGCGAGTCCCACCCCGGCGCCCTCATGGCGGCGCGTCAAGGAGTTATCCGCCTGCATGAAGCTCTCGAAGATTAACTGCTGTTTGTCGGGCGGAATGCCGCAGCCGGTGTCGCTGACCTGAAAACGCAGGCGCGATTCGCCGTAGCGGCTCGGCATTGGCCACACGGCGATGCGAATGTTCCCCGCTTCGGTGAATTTCACCGCGTTATTCGTCAAAATGCTGATCACCTGACGCAACCGCGCCGGGTCGCTGACGATGCGCTGTGGTACCTGATCATCTACGCTGATCTCGAAGTCCAATCCCTTGCGGCTCGCAGCGTCCGCCCACATCGTTTCGATTTCCGCCAGTATGCCGCGCACATCTACCGGGATCGCCTGCAGCGAGACCGTTCCGCGCTCCAGTTCGGAGAAGTCGAGCACCTCCACCAGCATGTTCATCAGACGGTGAGCGTTCTCCTGCGCCATTGTCAGCAGGTCGCGCTGTTCGTCCGAGAGCGGCGTCTCTTCGATGAGCTCCATCATGCCGAGCATGATTGTCATCGGCGTGCGCACCTCGTGGCTCATTTTGGCGACGAATTCGCTTTTGTGCTGCGCCGAGCGGATCGCTGTGTCGCGGGCGGTAATCAGGTCACGTTCGGCACGCTGGCGTTCGATTAAACGAGCGTAGCCATCCGCCGCCGTGCGCAGGGCTGCCGTTTCTTCGGGCAGCCAATCGCGCTGATAGTGGGCTTCTTCCAGTCCAAGGAAGCCTTCCAGTCGTTCGTTGACCCGGAACGGCAGCAGCAGCAGGCTGTGCAGCGATTGACCGTTCAGTACCGATTGCATGTCAGGTGGAAGTTGGGTGATGTCTTTCGCGGCTACGATGCCATCGCGCGTCAGGAGCTGCACGAGCGAGGGCATATGTTCGTCAAACGCGAAGTTTTGCGTTTCAACGCGCTTAGTGCTAATTCCGGCCGCGCACCACTCATGGGTCATGTCCAGCCGCCGCTCGTTTTCGCGGAAGTGGCACACATACACGCTCGATACGCGGAGCATCTCGCCGATTTTGGCCAACACCAAATCGATTGCGGCGCTTGGATCCGTGCGCTCGAAGAAGATCGCGCCGATCTCCCGGTGCAAACCTTCCAGCGCCAGTAAGCGATCATCACGCATTTTCGCGAGCACGGCCTGCGTTACGTCGCTAACGACGAACGTATAGCCGATTAGCGTGTACTGCGGGCTGAACATCGGCGCGAGCCGCCCTTTGTAGTAATGCACCCCGTCGTCGGCAGTGAGCGTATATTCGATGGGATAAGGGCTCAGCGTGCGATTGACTTCGGCGATCACGCCGGGAATCACCGCCGAGACTTCCGGGGGGAGCACATCCTGATAGGCGGCGCCGACATACGCGCTCGTCACTGCAGGCGTATCATAAATCGACCACTGCACGGGCTGGTAAAAAAGTATTTTTCCATCAAGGTCAAGCGAAAAAACAAAGTCGTCGAGGGATGAAATGAGCGAACGGAGCTGTTCTTCGCTTTGGCTGAGTTCATTTGTCATAGGTTGGCTGCACGCGCGTAAGTTTCAACGGTCAAAGTTGCCTTATTCTATCGTGTTTCCAGGTGGCGTGCTGCGATTGTGGGGGGACACAGGTCATGTTGCGTCCCCCCGGAATTGTGTGTGGAAGTTAGAGGTTTAGGCTGGCGAGCAGGATGCCTTCGCGATCCGTCGGCTGGAGCGTGAAGCCCAAGCGTTCGACCAACCGGATCATTTCATGGTTTTCGTTGTAGACGAACCCGAAGATGCGCGACAGCTTTTCATCCTGCGCGATCTTGATCAAGCGCGTCATGATCTCCTTGCCGAGCCCCTGATGCTGGTAGCGATCGCTCACCAGAATGGCGTATTCGCCTTCGTTCGTCCAGCGGACTTTGCTCACGCGCCCAATGCCCATGATCTCCTGCTGGCCGCTGTAGGCGCTGCGAGTGAGGGCCACCAGCGCGATTTCACGGTCGAAGTCGATGTAGGACAGGCGCGACAGGCGGTTGTGCGCGATACGCTCGTTGAGGTTCATCGCCTGCAGGTAGCGCATGAAGACCGTGCGTTCCGACAAGCCTTCGTGGAACTTGGCGACCAGCGGTTCGTCTTCCGGACGAATTGGGCGGAAAGTGACATCCAGCCCCTGCTTCGACACCCACGACTCGGCGTACTGCGTCGGATACGGACGGATCGCCGGGCGGGGCAGCTTGTCCTCGGTGACATCGGCGCCATGCAGCACCACGCGCGCGTCCAGGGCCAGCAGGCGTTCGGACGAGGCCAGCAGCGGGTTGATGTCGATTTCCTTGATCCACGGCTGTTCGACGACCAGTTGACTGAAGCGGACGAGCAGTTGTTCCAGACCCGCGAGATCGACGGGGTCGCGCCCACGCACGCCCTTCAGCGCCTTGTAGATCAGCGTCTCTTCCATCATCCGGCGGGCGAGCACCGTGTTGAGCGGGGGCAGGCTGAGCGCGCTGTCCTTGTAGACTTCGACCAGTGTGCCACCCGAACCGAACAGAAGCACGGGACCGAACTGCGGGTCGATGCTGCTGCCGATGATCAGTTCGTAGCCGTCCAGCTTCGCCATCGGCTGCACGGTTACGCCTTGGAAGTGTTCGGCGCCGGCTTTATCGACCACGGCGCTCTGGATGCGGCGGAAGGCCGCGCGCACCGCTTCTTCGTCGCGCAGATTCAACTGCACGCCGCCGATGTCGGTCTTGTGCGTGATCGTCTCCGAGTTCAGCTTGACCACCACCGGGTAGCCGATCTCGGCTGCGCGCGCAACCGCTTCATCTTCCGTCGGCGCCAGAATAGTATTCACCGTCGGGATGTAGTACGCGGCCAGCACCTGCTTCGATTCGTACTCGGTGAGGATTGTGCGCCCCGTCGACCGCGCATGTTCGACGATGCTGGCGACCAACTGACGATTCGGCGTCTCTTCGACGGAGTCGGTCGGTAGGCTGGGCGTCTCGTAGATGCTGTTCAGGTTGGTGTTGTACTGCCACATGTAGTTGAACATGCGGACGGCCGTATCCGGGAACTGGAACGACGGCAGATTCGCCTGATTGAGAATCTTGTCGCCGCGATCCACGTCGACGCCGCCCATCCACGCGGAGAGCACCGGCTTGCCTTCGATCTGCGCGTATTCGGTTAAACGTTCGGCGGTCGCCGTCGGGTCGGTCATCGCTTGCGGCGTGAGGATCACCAGCAGACCGTCGCTGCTCGGGTCTTCGGCGAGGATGCTCAGCGTCTTGGCGTAGAGTTCGGGGTCAGCATCGCCGAGGATGTCGACGGGATTGTTGTGGCTCCACGGCGCGGGCAAAATGGCGTTGAGCTTGTCCATTGTCTCTGGCGAGATATCCGCCAGTTCACCGCCGCCCATGATCAGCGCGTCGGTGGCGAGGACGCCGGGGCCGCCCGCGTTGGTGATAATCGTCAGGCGATTGCCATGCGGACGGGGCTGCTTGGCGAGGACTTCCGACATGTAGAACACGTCGGAGATGCGATCCACGCGCAGGATACCACTGCGGCGGAAGGCAGCATCGAGTACATCATCGCTGCCGGTGAGTGAGCCGGTGTGCGATGCGGCGGCGTGCGCAGCAGCTTCGGTGCGTCCGGCCTTAATGATGATGATCGGCTTCTTGAGCGCGACTTCCCGCGCCGCCGACAGGAAGGAGCGGGCGTCCCCCACTGATTCCATGTAGATGACGATGCTCTTGGTGTTCGGGTCATTGCCGAGGTAGTCGATCAGGTCGCCCCAGCCGACATCAAGCATCGAGCCGAGCGAGACGAACGCGCTGAAGCCCACGTTTTCCTTAAAGCTCCAGTCGAGCACGGCGGTGCACAGCGCACCCGACTGGCTGATGAAGGCCACGTTGCCGGGGTTCGCCATCGCTGCGGCGAACGTCGCGTTGATCTTGGTGATCGGACTCATCACGCCGAGGCAGTTCGGCCCGACGATGCGCATGTTGTTCTGGCGCGCAATGGCGAGGATTTCCGTCTCCAGCGCCGCACCTTCCGCGCCGATCTCTTTGAAGCCCGCCGAAATGATGATAACGCCTTTGACCCCGTTGGCCGCGCATTCCCGCATTACATTGGGAACGCTGCGGGCGGGTGTCACGATCACCGCCAGGTCGACCTGTTCGGGCAGCGCCGCGAGGTTCGGATAAGCACGAATACCGAGAATGCTGTTACGGGTCGGGTTGACGGGATAGATCGTCCCGCCAAACGGACTGCTGATGAGATTCCACAGAATGGTGCGGCCGACACTGCCGGCACGCTCGGTAGCGCCGATCACGGCGACATTTTTGGGAGCGAAGATGGCGTTTAAGCCTTGGGCCGCGCTGGGTAGGGCTTGGGTGTTGGGTGGGACTTGCTGCACGGGGTACTCCATTCACTACAGAATGATCAAGATTCTGCCACAGAAGCAAGGCAGTCACAATGTGACGTCTTACACAAGTGCTCCCTGATGGTCTGCGAACTGGTGTCGGGAATGGAGAGCGAACATCTTTGTTAATTTACCGGGACTCGCGGACTGCGCTATGATAATCATACCCTCACTATTTAAGGAGAGACGCTGAGATGCAGCTAGGCTTGATCGGTTTAGGACGCATGGGCGGCAATATGAATGTGCGGCTGCTGGGCGGCGGGCACGAAATGGTCGTCTACAATCTCACCCCGGAGCCGATTGAGGCTGCGGCGGCGGCTGGGGCGATACCTTCGTACTCAGTCGCCGACCTCGTCAGCAAGTTGACCGCCCCCCGGGCGATCTGGATCATGATCCCGTCGGGTGAGCCCACCGAAAAAACGGTCACCGAACTTATGGAACTGCTGCAGCCGGGCGACACCATCATTGACGGCGGGAACAGTAACTACAAGGATACGCTGCGCCGCGCGAAGATGGTGCAGGCCAGCGGCATGCATTACGTTGATGTAGGGACGAGCGGCGGCATCTGGGGCTTGCAGGAAGGCTACAGCCTGATGGTCGGCGGGCAGACCGAGGCTGTCGAACGCTTGCGCCCGATCTTCGAGACGCTGGCGCCTGCGCCGGATCGCGGGTGGGGGCATGTTGGCCCGAATGGCGCGGGACACTTCGTCAAAATGGTGCACAACGGCATCGAATACGGGATGATGCAGGCGTACGCCGAAGGGTTCGAGATCATGAACGCCAAGACGGATCTCAACCTAGATGTCGCGCAAATCGCCGAAATCTGGCGTACCGGCAGTGTGGTGCGTTCGTGGCTCCTCGACCTGACCGCCGCCGCACTCCGTGAGAACCCAACGCTCGACGGCATCGCGCCGTATGTCGCGGACAGCGGCGAAGGGCGTTGGACGGTCTTCGAAGGCATCGACCTCGACGTACCCGCGCCCGTGATTACGCTCGCGCTGATGATGCGCTTCGTCAGCCGTCAGGAGGACAGCTTCGCGGCGAAAATGCTGGCCGCCATGCGCAACCAGTTCGGCGGACACGCGATCAAGCACGATGGTGAGGCAAAATGACGACGAACGGAACGCAGACCAATACTATTGTCATTTTCGGCGCATCCGGTGACCTCACGCATCGCAAGCTCATCCCAGCGCTGTATCGCCTACAGGTGCAGGGGCGGCTGCCGGGTAATTTCCACGTCGTCGGGTTTGCGCGCCGCCCATACAGCCACGAGGAATTCCGGGCGCTGTTCGACGATGCGGTCAAGCAGACACCGGACTACACCCCCGAGACGTGGGCGGATTTTATCAGCCGCCTCTGGTACTGCCGTGGCGATCTCGGTGTGCGCGCCGACTACGACGCTTTGCAGGGGTTCTTGTACGATTTCGAAGTGGGGCAGGCGAATCGCCTGTTCTATCTGGCAACCTCGCCCGACTACTATGATGATGTGCTTAAGAACCTGTCAGATTCGGGCTTGGCGAGTGAGGAAGACGGTTGGCGGCGTGTGATCGTCGAAAAACCCTTCGGCTTTGACCGCGGTTCGGCGGCGGCGCTCAACCACACCATTCATTCGGCCTTTGCTGAACATCAGGTCTATCGCATCGATCACTACCTCGGCAAAGAGACCGTGCAGAACATCCTGTATTTTCGCTTCGCCAATGCCATCTTCGAACCGCTGTGGAATCGTAACTATATTGACCATGTGCAGATCACGGTGGCGGAAGATGTCGATGTTGGACACCGTGCCGGGTACTATGACAGTGCAGGCGTCATGCGCGACATGTTCCAGAACCATCTGCTGCAGCTCCTCTCACTCGTGGCGATGGAACCGCCCAATTCGTTCTCCGCGGAAGTGCTGCGCAACGAGAAGGTCAAGGTGTTGAGCGCGCTGCGCCCTATGTCCATCAGCGACACAGTGCGCGGACAGTATGCGGGCTATGCAGCGACACAGGGGGTCGCGCCCAACTCGCAAACGCCGACTTTCGCCGCGCTCAAGCTCTACATCGATAACTGGCGCTGGCAGGATGTGCCGTTTTATCTACGGTCGGGCAAAGCGCTCAAGCGCAAGACGAGCGAAATCGTCATCCAGTTCCGCCGCCCACCGCACCTGTTCATGAATATGACCCGGGGCAAGACGCTTGATCCCAATTTGCTCTCGCTGTGCATTCAGCCCGACGAGGGCATTCATCTCCGCTTTGAGACGAAGATGCCCGGCGCGGCGGACATTCACCCGATGGATATGGACTTTCACTACAGCGAAGGCTATGCGGGGCAGCCGCTGCCGGAAGCTTATGAACGTCTGCTGTTGGATGCCATTCAAGGGGACGCGGCGCTGTTCACGCGCGAGGATGAGATCGATCTGTCGTGGAAGCTGGTCGATTACATTCTGCATGGGTGGGAGTCGCCGTCTGCACCGCCCTTGTGCATCTACGAACCCGGTTCGTGGGGGCCAGAGGAAGCAGACGTATTGCTGTTTCAGGAAGGACGCGGATGGCGTCTCGGCTGCGGAGGGCATGACGAATGAGTTATCGAGTGTATCCGACCCGCGGCGCAGCGGCGCGCGCGCTGGCCACCGAATTTGTGCGGATTGCCGACAAAGCGACGTCCTCGCGCGACCGTTTTACGGCGGTTTTGAGCGGCGGCAATACGGCGCGTGACGCCTACCGCCTCATCGCAACGGACGAGTTTTCACGGCAGATCAAATGGTCGCAGACCTATATCTTTTGGAGCGACGAACGCGCCGTGCCGCTCGATCACGCCGATAACAACGCGCGCATGGCCAAAGAGACGCTGTTAAATCATGTGCCGCTGCCGCTGCCGCAGTTGTTCCGCATCCAGAGTCAGCATCCACCGCAGCAGGCCGCGGATGATTATCAGGCGACCATGCAGAAGTTCTTCACGGGGCGGCTTGGGATGAAGATTCCTAAATTTGACCTGATGGTGCTCGGCATTGGCGCGGACGGACACATTGCGTCGCTGTTCCCCGGTACGCAGGCGCTGGCGGAAAAAGAGCGCTGGGTAGTGGCTAACGAAGTGCCACAGCTCGACACATGGCGCGTGACGCTCACCTATCCGGTGATCAACGCGGCGACGAACATCATTTTCCTGGTGCTGGGCGAAGAGAAAGCGGCCATCGTCAAGCGGGCGCTCACCCCACCGGCTGATCCCTCCGAAGCGATTCCCGCGCATCTGGTCCGCGCGGCGAACGTCCACTGGATTCTGGACAAGCCCGCCGCCGCGCTGCTCGAAGGACAAAGCTAAACGAACTAACCATAGAGAAATAGATCAAAAAAAAGGACGAGGCGATCCCTCGTCCTAATTGATGACTGACGACTGTGAACTGATACCTCTACTGCGCCAGCACGTCTGCGAGCTGAAACAGATCCATATCCAGCGGCTTGTGCTTGCCGACGACTTCCGCGTAGGGCGTCGGCATGGCCATACCCTTGACCCAGCCGATCAGCACACCGGACTGCCCCTCACAGAGCGACCGGGTCGCTTTGGCCGCGAGCCGCGTCGCGAGCAGGCGATCAAAGGCGCCGGGCGTGCCGCCGCGCTGCACATGCCCGAGAATCGTCACGCGCAGCTCAAAGCCGATGCGGTCTTTGTGTGCGTGGAAGTATTCCTTGAGCTTCTCACCGTTATTCTTCGCGCCTTCGGCCACGACGATCAGACCGTGCTTCTTGCCGCGTTCGTACGCCTCATTCAGGATAGTTTCGAGCCGTTCCGGCGCGATCTCCGCTTCGGGGATGACGACTGCTTCGGCGCCGCCCGCGATGCCCGCCATCAGCGCGAGGTAGCCGCTGTCGCGCCCCATCACCTCGACCGCGAACGCGCGGCGATGTGACGATGCCGTCACCTTGAGGCGATCAATCGCTTCCAGCGCGATATTCAGCGCCGTGTCCACGCCAATGGTGATGTCTGACCCGGCGAGATCATTGTCGATAGTTGAGGCAACACCGACGACGGGGAGGCCAAGCTTGTTGAGCTCATAAGCGCCCGTCTGTGAACCGTTGCCCCCGATCACGATCAGGCCGTCGATGCCGCGCTTGCCGAGATTGTCGAGCGCTTGTCTGCGCCCTTCCTCCGTTTTGAATTGGGGACAGCGGGCGCTGCCGAGCATCGTCCCGCCTTGCTGAATGATGCCGCCCACGTCACGCGCGCCGAGTTCCTGCATGTCATCATCGATCAGCCCACGATACCCATCGTGCACGCCAAAGATCGTGCAGCCGTAGTCGAGCCCTGTCCGCACTACCGCTCGAATAGCCGCATTCATACCGGGCGCGTCACCGCCACTGGTCAGCACCGCGATTCGTTTCATCAGGTTGTTCTCTCCCGCCTCAGCCTATGAGCCACGATTGTAGCTGGATCTGTGCAAAACACCTCTACTTTAGCAGAGGCGCACATTCCGGGAAGTGATAACGGGCATAGACGCAGGGTTGCGTTCATCAGACGTTAAGCGGTTTAGATCGAAAACGGGTGCATATATAGACATATCTAAGCGAAAGGAAATGAGATGATGGTGCAGACGGATGTGCGGGCGAAGGCATTGGAAGTGTATCGCTTGCTGACCGAACGCTACGGCGAGCGTCCGCTGAAGCCGCGCCGCCAGCCGA
This sequence comes from Anaerolineae bacterium, assembly GCA_041916315.1. Lineage (GTDB taxonomy): Bacteria > Chloroflexota > Anaerolineae > Aggregatilineales > Phototrophicaceae > Flexifilum. The sequence goes on along the minus strand of JAYRZU010000050.1, from coordinate 66,754 downwards.
TGCACGAGCTGATCTCGACCATTCTCTCGCAGCGCACGACCAACGCCAATGAAGCGCTCGCCTACCAGCGTATGTGGGATCGCTTTGGCTCGTGGGAAGCGATTCGCGATGCCGACGTCAACGAACTGACAGAGGCGATCTCCCCGTCGAATTATCCCGAAACCAAAGCGCCGCACATCAAGGCGACGCTGCGGCGCATCATCGATGAGCGTGGGGAAGCGAACATCGATTTTCTGGCGGATCTACCGCTCGATGAGGCGATGACATGGCTGATGAGTTTGCCGGGCGTGGGCGTCAAAACGGCGTCACTCGTCATGCTGTTCTGCTTCAGTCAGCCGATTATGCCCGTCGATACGCACGTGCACCGCGTGAGCCAGCGCGTCGGCCTGATTGGCGCGAAAGTCGGTACCGAGGCGGCGCACCGCGTGCTGCTCAATCTACTGCCGAATGAGCCACATTTTCTCTACAACTTCCACGTCGCCAACCTCAAGCACGGGCAGCAGCTATGCATTTGGGCAAACCCGAACTGCGCACCGTGTCCGCTCAAACACCTGTGCGACTGGTATCAGGCGAACCGCGCAGGGAAGCCGGATTGACGGTTACGGTCATTCGCGGTGAGAGGACAAGGCATGCCTCGTCGCTACAACCTCTGCTTTCGTAGGGACGAGATATGTCTCGTCGGGTTCTCTTTTCTTGAAGGTATCGGCGTAGCGAGAATGGCCCGTCCGAAGATGTTGCCTGTGCGCGCGGATTTTCTCTATAATCTAACCATAACCATTGTTGGGAGAAATTATTATGACTCAAGATGCGTTCGCGCCCGCGACGAACGAATGGTATTACCCATCCGAAGAAATTGTTCGATCCGCCCACGTTCCGGATTACGAAGCCCTCTACGCCGAAGCCCAAGCTGATCCCGAAGCCTTCTGGGCGAAGCAGGCGCAAGCGTTGGATTGGTTCCAGCCATGGACGCAGGTGCTCGACCAGAGCAACCCCCCGTTCTATAAGTGGTTTGTCGGCGGCAAGACCAACATCGCCTACAACGCGCTGGATCGCCATGCGAAAAGCTGGCGGCGCAACAAAGAGGCGCTGATCTGGGAAGGCGAACCCGGCGACCGCCGCACGTTCTCCTACTGGCGGCTGTGGAAGGAAGTCAACAAGTTCGCCAATGTGCTCAAGAGCCTTGGCGTGAAGAAGGGCGACCGTGTCACCGTGTATATGGGGCGCATTCCCGAACTGCTGATGGCGATGCTCGCCTGCGCGAAGATCGGCGCGGTACACAGTGTCGTCTACGGCGGCTTCTCCGAGCAGGCGCTCGCCGACCGCATCGAAGACGCGCAGAGCCGCGTCGTGCTCACCTGCGACGGCGCGTGGTTGCGCGGCAGCATCGTCAAGCTGAAAGACATGGTCGATGAAGCCGTCAAGCGGTCGCCGATTGTCGAATCGGTGGTGGTGGTGCAGCGTACCGGGCAGCCGATCAAGATGGAGCAGGGGCGTGACTATTGGTTCCACGACCTGATGAACTTGCCCATTGCCAGCGAAATGTGCGAGACCGAAGTCATGGACGCGGAAGACCCGCTGTTCATCCTCTACACGAGCGGCACGACGGGCAAGCCCAAGGGCATTCTGCATACGCACGGCGGTTATCAGGTCTACACCTCGACCACGCTCAAATGGGTGTTCGACATCAAGGATGAAGATCGCTGGTGGTGTGCCGCGGACCCCGGCTGGATCACCGGGCACAGCTACATCGTCTACTCGCCGCTGATCCTTGGCGCGACCTCCTTCATGTATGAAGGCGCGCCCAATTTCCCGTACCCCAACCGCTGGTGGAAGATGATCGAGCACTACGGCATCACGATCCTCTACACAGCGCCGACCGCCATTCGCGGCCTGATGCGCTTCGGCGATGCGTGGCCGAATCGCCACGATCTGTCCAGTCTGCGTCTGCTCGGCTCGGTCGGTGAACCGATCAACCCGGAAGCGTGGCGCTGGTTCCACAAGGTGATCGGCAAGGAACGCTGCCCGATCATGGATACGTGGTGGCAGACGGAGACGGGCGGCTTCATGATCACGCCGATGCCCTCGGTCGGCCTCAAGCCCGGCAGCGCGACGCGACCGTTCCCCGGTGTCGAAGTTGATGTGGTGGACGAGCAGGGCAATCCGGTTCCGGCGGGCACGGATGGAAACCTCGTCATCAAGAAGCCGTGGCCGTCGATGCTGCGCACGATCTACGGCGACCCGGATCGCTTCAAGCGCCAGTACTGGAGCGCCTACGAGAAGCAGGGCTGGTACCTGACGGGCGACTCCGCGCGTAAGGACGAAGACGGCTACGTGTGGATCATCGGGCGCAACGACGACGTGATCAAGGTGAGCGGCTACCGCCTCGGCACGGCGGAAATCGAATCCGGCTTGGTGAGCCACCCGGCGGTGGCGGAAGCGGCGGCGATTGGCGTGCCGGATGAAGTGCGCGGCAACGTGATTTACGCGTACTGCATTCTGCGGGCGAACTTCCAGGGCAACGAGACGCTGCGCGAAGCCTTGAAAGACCACATTCGCCACGAGGTCGGGCCGATTGCCGTGCCGACCAAGATCGAATTTGTGGACAGCCTGCCCAAGACGCGCTCTGGCAAGATCATGCGCCGCGTCTTGAAGGCCCAGGCGACCGGTCAACCGCTCGGCGACACGAGCACGCTGGAAGAATAGACCGAGTCGCTTTCGTAGGGACGCGATTTAACGTGTCCGCAAGCTATATGAATTGATAAACTGTAGGGACGAGGCACTGCCTCGTCCTTTTCATTGTGCGGATACCAAGCGTTCTACGAAGTTCCGTGTCCCGTCGGTCGCCAACCGATGATCCCTGTCTGCAAGTTGTAGTCTTCGCCAAGCTGAGTTGAATAAGCATGCTGCCGCCCAGTGAATGCCCCAATATGTAATATGTAGGGAGACTCACCTTTCGAGATCACCCACGCTGCGAGATCACTCTCCTCGAATACATACAATCCTTGAAGAAACATGTCTTCTAGCTCTGCCTGTTCCGGTCGAATAATTGAGTTGGGATCGGGTTGAGAGATGCTGAGTGCTTCGTCAACTTCAAGATATACGGACTGAACGACGTCAAAGGCGACTCGACCATCCTCTGTCCACCTGATGTTGGATTCGCGTTCTGCGGGTGTATAGGTAAGGCGGTATTGCTCCCCGTCTGAGGCATGAACAAGAAATACGTCGCCTTCGTGATTGGTGGGAAAGTTATGACTCCAATATTCTTCCTGTAGGTGGAGAAGAAACCATGCTTCATCAGCAGCCCAAATGGGGTCGTAACTCGCATAGGAACTTGTGCTTACTTGAGGGCTGTAGCTGGTCGCTGAGGCGATATTGTAGACAATCAAAAACCTATCGTTGCTGCTTAGCAAGGACAACGTTTTTACAAAGGTCAAGTAACCGTCATGGGGTGACCACCTTAACCCGACCAATCCGATACTGAATTGGTCGGGAGTGTCCGACCAATACCAATGGTAAATCGATTCAGTACTCTGTTGCTGCAAATCCAGCAACCACACATCAGCATTCGTTGGGAAACGCCGACCCTCATGTTCGCTATAGTCAGTGGTCGAGTAGGCTAGAGCCGTCCCATCGTGGGAAAACTGAGCATCGCTCACATAGCATGCGATAGGAATATCGCCGATCCAATCGAGGCGCGCTATGTCATATACGTTGAGGCAATAAGTAGAAAAAACATCTGGAGCAGACATCGTTAATAAGTAGCGACCATCCGATGACCAGACAAACCGATCATAATCGCCCGCTACAACGTTTGGCAGAGGTAATGCTTCGCTCGTCTCACCCGTGATACTCACCAGCATCAGCTGAGCGCCGTCCCGATACAGAAATTGCGGTGGATGCTCCTCCTCTTGCGCATGGAGCGTGAATGGGGTGATCAACAGGACGAGTAGCAGGGGAATCAAGCGGCGGAACATGGGGATACCTCACTAAACAGGGTGATAAAGGGCGCAATGAACTGCACCCCTAAGATTAAATCCGCTAATTCTAGCGTGCTTCTGTTGCATCCGCCTTGCCGTTGAACCGCTGCCGCCAGCGCGGGGTAAGCACGTCCAAAGACCCCAGCCGACGCCACGCCTCCGCGTTGACCTCACGCTCGTGGATCAGATCGATGACCCGTGCGATGGAGAAGTCGGGGTAGGGACGTTCGATGATGGCGTAAGCGTCTCCCGCCTGGACGTAGCCTGTTTGCAAGACTCGGTGATACCAGCCGCCGCGGTTCGTCTTGTCCACGCGATCCGCCAATTCCTTGATGCCGTTCCGCCGCGCCAGCTTCCAGCAGGGGAGGCGCGGCTGCGCCACCTGTAAGCGGACATCGCCCACCGCGATCACATCGCCGAGGCAGACGCTGGTTTCGTCCAGCCCGCTCACCGTGAAGTTCTCACCGAATGCGCCGTAGGCCAGCTCAACGCCGAGTTCCGTTTGCCAAACAGGGTAGTGATCCGCGCTGTAGGCCAGCACTGCGCGATACTTGCCGCCGTGATTCTTGAGATCGTCCTGTCCATCCCCGGCGAGGTTCTTCTCGTCCAGCCAGACCTGCCCGGTGACGGTCGCCTTGAAAATGCCGGACTGCCACGGTTTGTCGGACATGCTGTCGGCGCTGTGCTCAGCCGGTTTGCCTACCTGAATCGAAAGGATCGTTGCGCTGCTCAAAACCGTTTCCCCCAATGCAATCTTCATAGAGATAAGACGCCGCTTAGCAATTGCTTTTTACACAACTCGATTTATCAATCTCTCACTGTTATGTGATTCAACAGTAAGGTGGCCTAAGTATTATGGTCGCGTACCGCAACCATAGCAGGCACGACCATGACCACGTTTGAACATCGTTCCATCATTCCCGCCAGCGTAGAGCAGGTGTGGGCTTTTCACGACCAACCGAACGCCTTTCAACTTTTGACCCCGCCGCCGATCTTCGTGCAGGTGCACCGCGACGGGCGCACCTCGCTCAAAGCGGGCGAGGTCGAATTCACGCTGTGGTTCGCTTTCCTGCCCGCGCGCTGGCATGTCCGTCACGAAGCGGGTTCGACGCCATTTTCGTTCATCGACCGCGCGCTCTCGGCTCCGGTCGAGTCGTGGGTGCATGAGCACACCATGCGCGCCGTCCCCGGTGGCACCGAACTGATCGACCATATCGAGATTAAGCACAAAGCGAGCGGCTTCTGGGCGCTCTTCACCCGCCTGTTCTTCGACGGGCTGCCGCTGCGCTTCCTGTTCATCTATCGGCATCTGCGCACGCGCCTCGGCGCGCCCAAGATGTCCGCGCAGCAGGTGACGCCATGACGCAGATCGTCGTGATCGGCGCGGGCGTTGGCGGGCTGTCTGCCGCCGCACTGCTCGCTCAGGCGGGCCATGAAGTGACTGTGCTCGAAGCGCAGACGTATCCCGGCGGCAGCGCGGGCACGTTCTATCACAAGGGCTACCGCTTCGAGGCGGGCGCGACGGTCGCGGGCGGCTTCCAGCCGAACGGCCCGCATGCCGTGCTCGGGGAAAAGCTTGGCATCGCGTGGCCAGTACGCGCGCATGATCCCGCGTGGGTCGTGCATCTGCCCGATCGCACCGTCGCGCTCACTCGCGACAACTCTGATGTGCTCGCTAAATTCCCGGACAGCGCGCCGTTCTGGGATGAACAATCCGCGCTGGCCGATCTCGGTTGGTCGCTGTCGGCGCAGGGACTCCCGTGGCCGCCGACGAGCGCCCCAGAACTGGCGCAGCTCGTCAAAGTCGGGCTGCGCAACTTCCCGCGTGATCTGCGCATGCTGCCGTTCGCATTGATGACCGCCTACGACTGGGTGCGTCTGCGCGGGCTGACGAAAGATCCGGCGTTCGTGCGCTTCATCGACGGTCAACTGCTGATCTCCTCGCAGACCACCTCGCGCTATGCCAACGCCATGTACAGCGCCACGGCGCTCGACCTGGCGCGGCAGGGCGTGTATCACGTCGAACGCGGCATCGGCGGCATCGCCGAAACGCTCGTCGAGAAGATCCGCGCCTTGGGCGGGCAGGTGCTGTATCGTCAGCGCGTTGAACGCATCAACGTGCAAGACGGGCGCGCGGTCAGCGTGACGACCAAGAAGGGCGAAACGTTCGCGTGTGACTTCCTGCTGGCGAACCTTACGCCGTGGTCCCTGGATCATCTGCTCGGCGATGACAGCCCCGCGAACCTGCGCCGTGAAGTCACAGCGCGCCCGAGCACGTGGGGCGCGTTTGTGCTCCACATGGGACTGGACGCCGCGAACCTCCCCGCCGATCTGCCCGATCATCATCAGGTGATCGCAGACATGACTGGCCCGATGGGGGAGACGCGCACCGCGTTCCTGTCGCTCTCGCCGGAGTGGGACGCATCGCGCGCCCCGGCGGGTATGCGCGCCGCGACCGTCACTACGCACACCAATCCACAAACATGGTGGGATCTGCTGCGCCGCGACGAAAGCGCCTATGGCGACCAGAAAGCGGACTACGCCGAGAAAATTCTCGCACAGCTCGACCGAGCGATTCCCGGTTTTAAGGGCGCGGTCAAGCTGGTGCTGCCCGGTACGCCCGTCACCTACGAGTTTTACACGGGGCGGCACCTGGGCATGGTCGGCGGCTTCCCGCAGACCTCGCTGTTCAAGGCACGGTCGCCGCTGACAGGCATTCCCAATGTGCGCCTCGTCGGCGACTCGATCTTCCCCGGCCAATCGACCGCGGGCGTCACGCTCGGCGCGCTGCGGGTCGCCGCCGATGTACTGCGCCGTGTACCCCATACCGAACCCCAGTTCGTATCTGTCTCCCCTCCCCGAATTCGGGGAGGGGTCGGGGGTGGGGTCGAATGACACCCGTGATTCACTGGTTTCGGCGCGACCTGCGTCTGAGTGACAATACCGCGCTCAATGCGGCGCTGGCGACGGGCGCACCTGTGATCCCGCTGTTCATCTTCGACCCGGCGCTGCTCAAAGGTGAACGCTTCAGCACGGCGCGGCTGAAGTTCATGCTCCATGGGCTGGAGGCGCTGGACGCCGATCTCAAGCGGCGGGGCAGTGGACTGGTCATCCGCTATGGTGATCCGCGGGTGGTGCTGCCCAAGTTCCTGGCGGAAACGGACGCGAGCGCGGTTTACTTCAACCGCGATGTGACACCGTATGCCTATCGCCGCGACACCGCGATCCTCAAGGCGCTGCCCGCCAAATCGTTCGACGATGTGCTGATTCACCCGCCGCGCGACGTCCTCAAGGATGATGGCAAGCCGTACACCGTCTTTACGCCGTTCCGCAAGCGCTGGGAAACGCTGCCCAAACGTGACGTGCAGCCGCTGGATCGCCCGAACTTCCACTCACTTGACGGCATTGGCAGCCCGCCCATTGCGTCGCTGTGCCAATTGGGCGTGTGCGGTAATGTGATCGATGTGCCGGAGGCGGGCGAAGCGGTGGCGCTGCAGCGGCTGGAACGTTTCACCGCGGACACAATTTATCGTTACAGCGATACGCGCAACCGCCTGACCGCCTTTCCCTTCGGTGATCACGTGAGCACGTCGGCGCTCTCGCCCTATCTCCGCTTTGGGATGCTCTCACCACGCCAAGCCTATCACGCGGCGGCGGGCTTGCTGGAAGATGCCGATGCCATCAGCGCCAGTGAACGCCAGTCGATTCAGACGTGGATCAGCGAGCTGGCGTGGCGCGATTTTTACAATCACATCCTCTACCACTTTCCGCAGGTGCTGGAGCGCAGCTTCAAACCGGAATACGACCGCGTCGACTACCGCGACGCATCCGACGAGTTCGAACGCTGGGCGGCAGGTATGACTGGCTATCCGGTCATCGACGCGGCGATGCGCCAGATGAATACTCTTGGCTGGATGCACAACCGTGCCCGCATGATTGTCGCCAGCTTCCTGACCAAAGACCTGCTCATCTACTGGCTTCGCGGCGACCTGCACTTCATGCAGCACCTGATCGACGGTGACCTCGCTGCCAACAATGGCGGATGGCAGTGGTCGGCAGGGACGGGCACAGATGCCCAGCCGTATTTCCGCATCTTCAACCCCGTCAGCCAGTCGGAGCAGTATGATCCGGATGGTGAATACATCCGCGCGTTCGTGCCCGAACTGCGCGATGTGCCGACGCCCTACATCCACGCGCCGTGGACCATGCCCACACCGCCCAAGAGTTATCCTTCGCCCATCGTCGATCACGGATTGGCGCGTCAACGTACCCTCGATGCCTTCAAAAAGGTCAAGTCTGTATGAAAAAGTGGTTACTGCGTCTCTTGATTGTGCTGTTGATACTGGTCTTTATCGTCCCGTTTCTGATTCCAATGCCCACCATCGGTGCTGACCCAACGACCTTTGCCGATCCGGATGGGCGGTTCATCACGGTGAATGGGCTGGAAACGTATGTGCGTGAGTCAGGAGCGCCGGATGGCTTACCGGTCATGCTGCTGCATGGGTGGGGTGCGTCGACCTTTTCATGGCGCGACACCATCCCTGCGCTGGCTGAAGCGGGCTATCGCGTTATTGCCTTCGACCGTCCGCCCTATGGCTTATCGACGAAGACGGGCGACAACCTGCCGCTGCTCGTGACCGATCAAGCCGATTTCACGGTCGCACTGATGGATGAACTCGGCATCGAGCGCGCGGTCTTGGTCGGTCACAGCATGGGCGGCGGCGTGATTGCGTATCTCGCCGTGAATCACCCGGAGCGTGTGTTGGGGCTGGGTTTTGTCGCCGCCGCTGTGCAAATTCAAGGCGAAGAGGTGGAAGGCGGCGGTTTTCCGCCGATCGTGCGTACGGTGCTCGACTTCCCGCCGATTGCTCGCTGGGCACGCATAGGTGTGCGGACGTTTGTGCGACCGGATGCCTTCGGAGATTTGCAGCGCGACGCCTACTATGACCCGGCGAGCGTCACCCCGGAGATGCTCGCTGGCTATGCAACACCGCTCAAGGTCGAGGACTGGGATGCTGCGCTGCTGCGTATACTGGCCGGGCCGGGACTGGGCGGAACACCGCTTACCGCTGAGCAGATCAGCGCGATCAGTGCGCCGACCGCGATTCTGTGGGGCGAAAACGACACGTGGGTGCCGATCGCGGGTGGCGAACGCCTGCGCGAGCTGTTGCCCGAAGCGCAGTGGTACACCTATCCGGAGACGGGGCATTTACCCATGGAAGAACACCCGGCAGATTTCAACCGGGATCTCTTGAGCTTTATTGGACAAGGAGTGAATCAGAATGAATCGTGATGTTGTGCGCCAAGTCATCAATGTGATCGCAGTGATTGCGACCATCGTTTTCAACAGTCTGGCGGAAGCCATTCCGCTCAACAACCTGACCAGCGCAGAAATTGCCAACCGCTTTGCGGAACGGACGTATTTTCTCCCGGCCAACTATGTGTTCGGCATTTGGGGTGTCATCTATCTCGGCATGATCTCGTTTGCGATCTTCCAGGCGCTGCCGTCCCAACGCGAGAATCCGCGGATGCGCCGCATCGGCTACTGGTTTGTACTTTCCGGCATTGCCAACTGCACGTGGTTGGCGCTGTTCCACTATGAACAGTTCGCCATCAGCACCGTCGTGATTATCGTGCTGCTCTTCGCGCTGCTGCGCGTCTACCTCATCCTGCGCGACGGCCAGACTATCTCACGCGCGGAGTTCTGGATGGTGCGCATCCCCATGAGCATTTATTTCGCGTGGGTGACGGTCGCGACAGTCGCCAACTTCACCTACGTCGGCGTCATTTCCAACTGGGACGGCTTCGGTATCGCCTATGAAACGTGGGGCGCGATTATGTTGGTGGTCGCCGGGTTGATCACCGGGACGGTAGCGTTCGTCAACCGCGATCTCGCTTACATGGGCGTCATCGTGTGGGCGTTCGTCGGTATTCTCGTCCGCCACACCGATGTCTCGCTGGTGGCGCTGCCCGCCGCGATTATGGCAGCGCTGGTCGGCGTCGCAGTGCTGATCGCCTACTTCACGCGGCGGGGCAGTGAGCGCCCGCTGATTGCCGGGCGCGCGTAACCTCATGCCGCAGGCGTTGATCTGGGGCGCTTCCGGCGGGATCGGGAGCGCCCTTGTGCGTAACTTGAAGGGCGGAGGCTGGGTTGTCTATGCCGCCGCGCGGGACGAAAGCCGCATCCCGGCAGAGGCTGATCTGGCGTTGACCTTCGGCGCGGGGAGCGAGTACAGCATTCAGACGGCGGTGACGGGCGTCGCCTACGACACGAGCGAGCTCGATCTGGTCGTGTATGCGGCCGGCGGCTTAACAGCATCTACCGTGAGCGACTTCGCCGCCGACGACTGGCAAGCGGTTATCGATGCCAACCTGACCGGCGCGTACCTGTGCGCCAAACACAGCCTACCGCTGCTCAAGCCGGGAGGGCATATGGTTTTTATCGGTGCATATACCGAGAAGATCACGCTGCCACGTTTCGCCGCCTATGCGGGCGCGAAGGCCGCTCTGGAAACGTTCGTGAGCGTGCTCGCGAAAGAAAATCGTCGACAGAAGTTCACGCTTGTCAAGGTCGGCGCGGTGGACACGCCATTCTGGCAGCATGTCCCATTTGCGCTGCCCAAGACGGCGTTGTCTCCCGATGGACTTGCCGCGCAGCTTCTTGAGCGCGTGACCAGCGATGTCAGCGGTGTCGTCGAGCTTTAGCGCTGCCGCAATCGATGAGAATGGACTTAGTGTCACATTGACTAAAAGTCCGAATGGTCCTATGATAGTGTCAAATGAGAGCGCCGGGTGCGCTCTCAAAATATCGGTTCAGATAGTGTAGAATTGACACTAAGTTGAAGAATTCCACATGGCAAACCGCCGCGCAGCATCTGGTTGATCTGGCGCTGGCCGAAGACCTGGGCGACCGGGGAGATGTGACGAGCGCGCTTTCCATTCCGGCGGACGCGGCCATCACCGGGCGCATCCGTGCTAAAGAAGCTGGTGTGATCGCGGGGTTGGAGATCGTGCGCATGGTCTACGCGCAGATCGATCCAGCGGTGACGGTCGACCTCTTGGTCGCCGATGGTACACCCGTCGAAGTCGGCACAGTGATCTGTGAGGTGCGTGGGGCAGGGCGGTCGGTGCTGTCCGGTGAACGGGTGGCGCTGAATTTTCTGCAGCACTTAAGTGGTATCGCGTCTCTGACCGCCAAATTCGTTGCTGCAGTCAAAGGTACGAAAGCCGTCATCCTGGACACGCGTAAGACGACCCCCGGTTGGCGGCTGCTGGAGAAGTATGCCGTGCGCATGGGCGGCGGGCAGAACCATCGCATTGGCCTCTACGACATGGTGCTGATCAAAGATAACCACATCGATGCGGCAGGCGGCATCACGGCGGCGGTGACGGCGGCACAGGCGGCTGGACTGCCGATTGAAGTGGAAGTCAAGAATCATGATGAACTGTGCGAGGCGCTCACGCTGAATGTGGATCGCATTCTTCTGGACAACATGAACCTACAGCAGATGCGACAGGCCGTGACCGTCACGGCGGGGCATGTGCCGCTCGAAGCGTCGGGCAACATGTCGCTGGAGCGCGTCGCAGCAGTGGCGGCGACAGGCGTCGATTACATCAGCGTTGGGGCGCTCACGCATTCCGCGCCCGCGCTGGACCTGTCCATGCGGTTGAGTAGCTAAGGGCGAGTGACGATGACGGAAATGACGATGACGCAGGACGAAACCCTGCTGGAACGTGAACAAGACGCGATTGAGCGCATCAAACGGGCGCGCGCCATCCTCGGCGATGAGGTTGTCATCCTCGGCCACCATTACCAGCGCGATGAAGTGGTGCAGTTCGCCGACTTTCAAGGCGACAGCTATCAACTGTGCAAAGAAGGCTCGAAGGTCAACGCCAAGTACATCGTATTCACGGGTGTGCACTTTATGGCCGAAAGCGCGGTGGTGCTTGGTCGTCCGGATCAAGTCGTGATTTTGCCGAACCTCAACGCCGGATGCAGCATGGCGGACATGGCGAACCTCGAACAAGTGCTGACCGCTTGGGATGAACTGGAGCAAGTGCTCGGCGACGATCCCATTAACCGCATCATGCCGATCACGTATATGAACAGCGCGGCCAACCTCAAGGCGTTCGTGGGGGCGCGCGGCGGCACGGTCTGCACCTCGTCGAATGCGCATGGCGCGCTCGACTGGGCGTTCAACCAGCGCGAGAAGGTGTTCTTCTTCCCCGATCAGCACTTGGGGCGCAATACGGGCAAGGCAATGGGCATCCTGCTCGACCAGATGGTGCTCTGGAATCCCTTCAAGCCGTTCGGCGGGCTGACGGACGAGCAAATCCTCAACGCCAAGATCATCCTGTGGGCGGGGCATTGCAGCGTGCATCAGCAGTTCCGACCGGATCACGTCGATCTGTGGCGGAAGCATCACCCGGATATCAACATCATCGTGCATCCCGAATGCGCGATGGAAGTGGTCGATAAGGCGGACTATGTCGGTTCGACCGCGCGGATTGTGGATGTGATCAGCGCTGCGCCTGCGGGGTCGAAATGGGCGGTCGGCACGGAAGTGCATCTCGTCAACCGCATCAAGAACCAGTTCCCCGACAAGTTCATTCAGCTCCTGTCGCCGTTTTCGTGCCTGTGCAGCACCATGTATCGTATCAGTCCGCTCGACTTGGCGAATGTGCTGGAGAATTTAGTCGCAGGCCGCGTGATCAATCAGATCACCGTCCCGGCAGATGTGGCGGCGAACGCGCGTCTGGCGCTGGATCGTATGTTGGCGATTCCCAAATGAGCGACTTACGCACGCACACGCTGATCATTGGCTGTGGGATCGCAGGGGCGGCGGCAGCACTGCGTCTGAGCGATGATCCCAACCATCACGTCACCATCATCACGCGCTCGCCCGATGCCACGAGCAGCAACACGGCGTGGGCGCAGGGCGGTATCGTCACCCGTGGTCTGGACGACTCCGCTGAACTGCTCGTGAATGACATTCTCCACGCGGGCGCGGGCTTGAGTTCGCCGCGCGCGGCGCGGTTGCTGGCGGAAGAAGGCCCGGCGCTCGTGCAGTCCGTATTAATCGAGCGGGCGGGCGTCAAGTTTGACCGCACGGAAGACGATGATCTGGTTTTCGGGCTGGAGGCGGCGCATTCGACGCGGCGCATCATCCATGTCGGCGACAAGACGGGTGGCGCGATTATCGCGGAGATGCTCAAGACGCTAGAACGCTGCCCGAACGTCACGCTGCTCGCCAATCACACCGCCGTCGACCTGATCACGTTCCCGCATCACTCGCTTGATCCGCTCGACGCGTATGAGCCGATGACGTGTCACGGCGCGTATGTGCTGGATCGGGCTTCCGGTGAGATTCACCGCGTCCTGGCGGCGAACACCGTACTGGCGACAGGCGGCTTAGGGCAAATCTACCGAAACACGACCAACCCGCGCGGTTCGCGTGGTGACGGCATTGCGATGGCGTGGCGCGCCAATGTGCGCGTCATCAATGCGGAATACGTGCAGTTCCACCCCACAGCCTTGAGCGTGCGCGGCGCGCCGAATCTGCTGATCAGCGAGGCGGTGCGTGGCGAAGGGGCAGTGCTCCTCACCCCCAACGGCGAGCCGTTCATGCACCGCTACGATCCCGTGTGGAAGGAACTGGCGCCCCGTGATGTCGTCGCCCGAGCGATTCACATGGAACTGCTCGAACACGGCTATGAACATGTGCTGCTCGACATCGCCAGTAAGCGCGATGCAGCCTTCATCCGCGACCGTTTCCCACAGTTGGTCGAAACTGCGGCGCGGTTCGGCCTGGACCCAACACGTGAGCCGATGCCAGTGGTGCCTGCCGCCCACTACTTCTGCGGCGGCGTGCTGGTCGACGATTGGGGACGCACTGACTTCGCCAACCTGTACGCGGTCGGAGAAGTCGCCTGCACGGGGCTGCACGGCGCAAATCGCCTCGCCAGCACCAGCTTGCTTGAAGGCTTGGTGTGGGGTGACCGCGCGGCGCGGCATATCAGCGAACGCCAGCATGACCCGATTGCCTTGAATCGCGTGCCGGAATGGAAGTACATCGGCGTGGATGAACCCGACCCCGCGCTCATCGAAGGCGATATGACCACCATCAAAAATGTGATGTGGCATTATGTGGGCCTCGTGCGCACCGAGGAACGGCTCGCCCGCGCTGACCGCGAACTCCGTCACCTCGCGCACGAGATCGAGAATTTCTACCGCCGCGCCCGCCTCAACGACGCTTTGATCGGCTTGCGCAATGCCATTCAGGTGGCGCGGACGGTCACATTTGCCGCACAGCGCAACAAGGTCAGCCGGGGCACGCACTACCGCGCCGACGAACAGCGCGATATTCAAGACGTGCTGATGCGGCGGTCGTAAGTTCAGAAATGTCTGCTTGTAGGGGCAAGGCGCGCCTTGCCCCTACAGATAAGAGGGAAGAATCCCGATGACCGAATTCATCTACATGGATCACAGCGCCACTACGCCGACTGACCCACGCGTGGTCGAAGCGATGCTGCCGTACCTGACCGAGGTGTACGGCAACCCTTCGAGTCTGCACACGGCGGGCAAAACGGCGGGCGCGGCGCTCGAAGCGGCGCGGGCGACCATCGCCGCGGTGCTCAACTGCTCGCCCGCCGAGCTGATCTTCACGAGCGGCGGCACGGAGAGCGATAACCTCGCCTTGCGCGGAGTCGCGGCGGCGCAAAAGGCACGCGGACGCGGCGCGCACATCATTTCGACAGCCGTGGAGCATCATGCCGTCTACGATGTTCTCAAGGACATGGCCGACCATGGCTATGACGTGACTTTCCTGCCTGTCGATTCCTTCGGTCGCGTCACCGCGCAGCAGGTGATCGACGCGCTGCGCGAGGACACAATCCTCGTCAGCGTGATGTACGCCAACAACGAAGTCGGCAGCATCAACCCGATTGCGGAAATCGGCGCGGCCCTGCGCGAGCGGCGGATTCCGTTCCATGTGGATGCGGTGCAAGCACCCGGTTTTCTCTCGCTCGATGTTCAGGCACTCAATGTCGATTTGCTGAGTTTGTCCGCGCACAAGTTCTACGGTGTAAAGGGAGTCGGGCTGCTCTATGTGCGGCGCGCGGTGCCGATGCAGCCGCAGATGCTCGGCGGGACGCAGCAGGCGCATCGCCGGGCAGGGACGGAACCCGTCGCGCTGATCGTGGCGCTGGCCAAGGCGCTCGAACTGGCGGAAGCGGAACGCGCCGCCACTGTCTCTAGGCTAATTCCTTTGCGCGACAATCTCATCCGCCGCGTTCTCGAAGCGATTCCCGAGGCGGCACTGACCGGGCATCCGACCGAACGTCTGCCGGGGCACACGAGTTTTGCGCTGCGCGGCCTCAACGGCGACTCGCTCCTGCTCGACTTGAACGAAGTCGGCATCGGCGCAAGCGGCGGCAGCGCGTGTACGACCGGCCAGCAGGAGCCGAGCCACGTACTGGTGGCGATGGGTGTCGATCCGGATCGGCTGATGGGGCAGGTGCGCTTTGTGCTCGGCAAACACAGCACATTAGACCATGTCGACAAGCTGGTCTATCACCTCAAGGCGCTGGCGGAACGGCATCGTTTGATGTTGCCTAAATTATTATAGAACTGAATTCAATAAGACTATGATAGTATGACGATTACTGCTACACTGTTGTAGTAATATGATAATTGCGCTCAACTTCAGGATACACTATGACAACGCTATTTGTTAGCTATGCCCATGTTGATAAACCGCAGATAATCCCTCTCATAGATTTGCTGCGAGAGGCGGGGTATGAACCTTGGTTTGATCAGTTGCTCATACCTGGACAAGATTGGCAACATATACTGCGTGATCACATATCAAAGTTTGATACGTTTCTGTACGTACTGACTCCTGAGTCAGTAAACTCGCAATGGTGTCAATGGGAATTTGCTGAAGCTGCAAAACTTCATAAACCCATAATTCCCGTGTTGCTTCAGAGCAAGACGAAGCTTCCTGATGCCATCAGTAAGTTTCAATATGCTGACTTAAGCGACGGGCTTACTATTCACGCCTTTGCGAAACTTATTCGAGGTATCAATTATGCAGTGCCGATTAATGTAGCGCTGCTTGCACCAGTTAACCCTATCGGATTGCCTGCTCAGGCAATCGCTGATAACCCAGACACAAATGATGTTACTGTAACTACGCCACCCGCCACAGGCGCTATCAAAGCTGTCACTATACCGACAACGTATTTTGAAACACCAGATGTAAATAGCGTCCTGACCGCACCATTCGAATGGTGTGTAATCAACGGCGGAAAAGTGACGTTGGAGCCAATTTCACCCCAGACGCCTTCATATAGCGGGAATTTGGGTAGCAGGTTTTCTTCTGGCGCATATGTTCCTTTCAATAGTGGTGTTTCCTCCAAAGAGCAAGCTGCGGCGAAAAAGAAGAAAACAATCACTGTACCGCAATTCTATATATCGAAATATCCTATAACTTATGCTCAATTCCAAGCCTTTGTGAACGATGAAGATGGATACGAGAATTGGAATTGGTGGGAGTTCTCTGAAGGAGCCGAGGAGTGGCATCGCAAGAATAAGCGTCCACCTACCGCTTCTGTGCGAAGGCAGAATGTGCCGAGAACCAATGTCAGCTGGTACGATGCGGTCGCATTTTGCCGATGGTTAAGTTCCAAAATCAGTGCGAATCTCACTTTGCCTACTGATGCTCAATGGCAGCGGGCGGCCCAAGGAGACAGTAAGCACAAGTATCCATGGGGCGATACGTTCAATGTAAGTCGATGCAATACTCGTGAGAGCGGACATGATTCTCTCACAGGTGTCACACAGTATGTGAGAGGTGCAAGTCCTTATGGCGTGATGGATATGTCCGGAAATGCGAGAGAGTGGTGCCTATCTTCGGTAAGTAATGGTAGAACGGAATTAGTAAGCTCCGAAGAACGCATAGTTCGTAATGGGTCGTTTCGTAACAGTTCCGGTAGTGTCAACTGCTCATATAGATCGTACCTCGATCCAGACGAAACGAGTGATGATTTGGGTTTCCGGATCGTCTGGATGCTTGAGTAGGGTGGGAGTGGCGAAAATAACGGGTCGACAAATCAATTAGGTAAAATAGAGCTACACAATCGACGTCAACAGAGGCTTGGCATTGCGGCGCTCTACTCTGGTTTATAGGGCTTGGCACCATTTCGCCTGAAACTGGGACTTCAGCACATTTGTTCACACAGTTGCGCTTTCTGCGCATATAGCAGAGTACTGCGTGAAAATGTATTCACAACCTGCCTAGTCTCAGGAGGAGAGACCCCAATGACTCGACTGAACCCCTACATCCATTTCAAGGACAATGCTCGCGAAGCCATGGAATTCTACCGGAGCGTGTTTGGTGGCACGCTGAACTTGAGTACGTTCAGTGAGTACGGCATGGCGGACAATCCGGTCGAAGGCAGCAAGATCATGCACTCCCAGCTCGAAGCGGAGAATGGCCTCGCTTTCATGGCGTCCGATACGCCCAGCCATATGACGTATCAGCCGGGAAACACAATCACCATGTCGCTGAGCGGCACTGACGAGGCGCAGCTGCGCGGCTACTGGGATAAGCTTTCGGCAGGCGCGAAGATTGATCAGCCGCTGGTAGCGTCTCCGTGGGGCGACACCTTCGGGATGCTTACGGACAAGTATGGTATCGAGTGGATGGTCAACATCACGGCGCAGCGCACCTAGGTTTTACCCTCGTCGGAAGTCCTGATAACGCGCCCTGGTCAAGCCTAGAGACTGCTTGACAATTCTTACGGGCGCGTTATCCTTATGCCCATGTTAACTTCTACCTGCTTCTTCCGTCGTATCCGTCGTCGCAATACCGATTCCATCTCGGGGTAACTGCGTCTGCGTGACGGCCAAGGCATTGTAGATGCGAGGACCCCAGCGGGGTCTTTTTTATTTCTGGAGATAGGGGATCATGGCAAGAAAAGATATCAAGAAGATCGTCCTCGCCTACAGTGGCGGGCTGGATACGTCGATCATCGTCCCGTGGTTGAAGAATAACTACGACAACTGTGAAGTTATCTGCTTCACCGCCGATCTCGGTCAGGAAGAAGAATTGACCGGGTTGGAAGAAAAGGCGATCAAGACGGGCGCGAGCAAGCTCTACATCCGCGACCTGCGCGAAGAATTCCTGACCGATTTTGTCTTCCCGACGCTGAAGGCGGGCGCCGTCTACGAGCGTATGTACCTGCTCGGCACGTCGTTCGCGCGTCCGCTCATCGCCAAACACATGGTCGAAGTTGCGGAAGCCGAAGGCGCGGACGCCGTGGCGCATGGGGCGACGGGCAAGGGCAACGATCAGGTGCGCTTCGAATTGACTGTCATGGCGCTCAACCCCAAGCTGAAGATTGTCGCGCCCTGGCGTGAATGGGACATCCGCAGCCGCGAAGACGCGATCGCTTACGCGCAGGAATTCAACGTACCCATCACCAGCACGCTCAAGTCGATTTACAGCCGTGACCGCAACCTGTTCCACCTCAGCCATGAGGGCGGGCCGCTGGAAAACCCGTGGAATGAGCCGGAAGAAGAGATGTATAAGCTGTCGGTCAGTCCGGAGAATGCGCCGGATACGCCGCAGTACGTCGAGATCGGCTTCCACAAGGGTGATCCGATCAGCGTTGACGGCGTCGAACGTCCGCCCGTTGAGCTGTTCATCCACTTGAATCGCATTGCGGCCGCGCATGGCATCGGGCGTGTTGACATGGTCGAGAATCGCCTCGTCGGCATGAAGAGCCACGGTGTGTATGAAACCCCCGCTGGCACAGTGCTGCATACGGCGCATCAGGCGCTGGAAAGCATCACGCTCGACAAGCACACGATGCACTATAAGGACATCCTCGCCGTCAAGTACGCGGAACTCGTCTACAACGGTCTGTGGTACACCCGCCTGCGTCACGCGCTCGATGCATTCGTGAATATCTCGCAGGAAAACGTCACGGGGACGGTGCGCCTCAAGCTGTACAAGGGCAATGTGATCATCGTCGGGCGCAAGAGCGCGCAGAGCCTGTACCGCGAAGACTACGCCTCGTTCGGCGAGGAAAACGTGTACAACCAGCGTGACGCCGAAGGCTTCATCCAGTTGTTCGGCCTGCCGATGAAGGTCGAAGCGCTGCTCAACATCGATGGCGGCGGCAAGAGTCCGTACATCCAGCCTGACTACAGCCGCTTCAAGCGCGACTAAAAGCAAGAAAAGAACCAGCTTAACGCAAAGTCGCAAGGACGCGAAGACGCAAAGAAGATGGATCAAACTCCTTTGCGCCCTTGCGTCTTAGCGCCTTTGCGTTGAGCTTTTATCTTGCTTTTCGTTCTTGTTTTTCTATTAAGGGGGACACATGACGTTATGGGGTGGGCGGTTCAGCGAGCCGACCGACGATGATTTGCGCGCGCTGAACGACAGCATCGGCTTTGACCAGCGCATGTACAAGGAAGATATTCAGGGCAGCATCGCGTGGGCGACCGCCTTGGGGCAAGCGGGTGTGATCTCCGGTGACGATGTCGAGCAGATTGTCGATGGGCTGGAGAAGGTGCGCGCCGAGTTCGATGCGGGGGCGTTCGAGTTTAAAGCCGGCGACGAGGACATTCACACCGCTGTCGAACGCCGCCTCACCGAATTGATCGGCGCGGTCGGCGGTCGGTTGCACACAGGGCGCAGTCGCAACGATCAGGTTGCCACTGATTTGCGCTTGTGGACGCGCGCTGCGCTGATTGCCGCCCGCGACGCAGTTGCTCAATTGCAAGCCGCGCTCGTCGAACAGGCTGAACTGCATGTCGAGACGCTCATGCCCGGTTACACCCACGTGCAGACGGCGCAGCCCGTCACCGCGGGACATTGGCTTATGAGTTATTTCTGGATGCTCCAGCGTGACCGTGGTCGCTTGAGTCACGCTGCCGACGCCAGTCTCGAATGGCTGCCGCTCGGCGCAGGCGCGCTGGCGGGGACAGCATTCCCGATTGAGCGCAGTCAGTTGGTCAGCCAACTGGAATTTAGCGCCGCTAGCCCAAACAGCCTTGATGCCGTGAGTGACCGCGATTATGTCGCGGACAGTCTCTACGCACTGTCGATGCTGACGATCCACCTGAGCCGCCTTAGTGAAGATCTGATCTGGTTCAGCAATCCGGCTTTCGGCTATGTCGCACTGAATGACCGCTATAGCACCGGTTCGAGCCTCATGCCGCAAAAGCGCAACCCCGACCCGATGGAATTGGCGCGCGGCAAAGCCGGGCGCTTGATCGGCAACCTGACGGGCTTCCTGACCACGCTCAAAGGCTTGCCGACGGGTTACAACAAAGACTTACAGGAAGACAAAGAGCCGTTGTTCGACTCGTTTGACACGCTGATGCGTATTCTTCCGGTCGTCACGGCGGTGATCAAGACGCTCAAGCTCAACCCGGACAAGATGCGCGCGGCGCTCGATCCCGATATGCTGGCAACTGACCTTGCGGATTATCTGGTGTTGAAGGGCATGCCGTTCCGCGAAGCGCACCATGTATCGGGTAGGGCGGTACGGTTGGCAGCGGAGCAGGGGATCAAGCTGCATGAACTCAGGGTTGAGTCGCTGCGCCGCCTGTCAGCACTGTTCACCGACGATGTCAAAGAGGTGTTCAACTTCGCCGCATCAGTCGCCCGCCGTAATGTGATTGGTGGCACTGCGCCGACCTCTGTGCGCCAGCAGATTGAACAGGCAAAACGCGTGTTATAGGCGGCGTGTTTATGCGTATGCTGCTCCAATCCGAAAGGCAGCCGCGGCTTTCCCTCAGATTCTTCGCTCATTTAGGCAACCTGCATAATCGTAAACGGTTACACTATACGAACTTTATGCAGGTTCGCATCTAAATGTTGACAGCTTTGGCGTTAATGGTTACGCTATCTTACAGTTCTTTAGCAGGAATGACGAAATGTCCTTCAAAAGCCGCGTACTGATTAGCCTCATTAGCCTTATTAGCGTACTCGTCCTTACGGGCGGGGTAATTGGGCTTGGGTGAGTTCAGCGGCACGTAGTTAGCGAATACGTCAGCGAAAAAAGCCCCCAAGCCCTGGGGGCTTTTCTTTTGTCTCAGGAGTAACGCAAGTGGAACCAAAAGCCAACGGTCAGCATCAAGCAGCGAGCCCGCGCCGCGCGGCGCAGCCGACCGCCATGCCGTGTACCAGTCCGTGGACAGAACCTTATCAGTTCAGCTTCGCGGATGATCGCCGTTCGTCTCAAAGCGACGATCAGGATCTCCAGCCGACGCATGACGCGCTTTCTCACATCTACAACCGTGGATATGTCTAGAAAGCGCGTTTTGTTTTGTTAAAAGGGAAAAGTCGAAAGTTGAAAGCCGCAGACGATTTCCTGAGTATTTTCAACTTTCGTTTTGGTGGGTTCAAGGGAGAAAACATTCATGCTTATCTGGCGTAACGGGGAATTTGTCGATTGGGAGAAGGCGACGGTTCACGTCACCACCCACGCGCTGCATTACGGCTCAAGCGTCTTCGAGGGCATTCGCGCCTACAAGACCAAGCAGGGGACGGCGATCTTCCGCTTACAGCCGCACATGAAACGCCTGCTCAATTCGGCGAAGATCGCGCGCATTGAAGTGCCGTTCACCGAAGACCAATTCAACGAAGCCGCGCTGGAAATTGTGCGGCGCAACGGTCACGAATCCTGCTACATGCGCCCGATTGTCTTCCGTGGCGCGGGTGTGCTCGGCGTGGAAGGCCGCAAGAACCCGACCGAATGCGTGATCTTCACGCTGGAATGGGGTCGTTACTTGGGCAAGGAAGCCATCGAGCAGGGTGTCGATGTGCAGATCAGCACGTGGCGGCGCGTCGCCCCGGATACGGGCGCGTCGCTGGCCAAGATCGGCGGGCAGTACGTCAACAGCCAGTTCATCAGCATGGAAGCGCACGACGGCGGCTTTACGGAAGGCATCGCGCTGGACTTCAACGGCACGGTCAGCGAAGGTGCGGGCGAGAATATCTTCGTCGTCTACGAAGGCACGGTGTACACCCCCGGCATCGGCTCGTCGATCCTCAACGGCATCACTCGTGACAGTGTGATCAAGCTGATGGGCGACCTCGGCATCAACGTCCGTTTCGAAGCCATCCCGCGCGATCTGCTGTATATCGCCGATGAAATCTTCTTCACGGGCACAGCGGCGGAAATCACGCCGGTTCGTTCCGTCGACCGTATCAAGGTGGGTAAGGGCACACGCGGACCCATCACGCAGGCGCTGCAAGAAGAATTCTTCGCCATCACGTCGGGCGAAAAAGCGGATCGTCACGGGTGGTTGACCCCCGTTTACCAAACTGAGAAACAGGAATCGTCGGGCTGAGCCAGACGACTACGCGACCGATAATCTGGTTGTGCAAAGGATGCAATAATGAAACTTACTGGCGCTGAGATCATCATGGAAT
The DNA here is from genome assembly GCA_041916315.1 of Anaerolineae bacterium. GTDB lineage: Bacteria > Chloroflexota > Anaerolineae > Aggregatilineales > Phototrophicaceae > Flexifilum. The sequence goes on along the minus strand of JAYRZU010000050.1, from coordinate 44,325 downwards.
GTCTGCTCCGCGAAGGGGTGGAAGTGATGTTCGGGTATCCCGGCGGGGCGATTCTGCCCACCTATGACGCAATGACGAAGTACCCGCAGATTCACCATGTGCTGGTGCGCCATGAACAGGGCGCTGCGCACATGGCCGATGGCTATGCGCGCGCGACTGGCAAGGTCGGTGTCGCGATTGCGACGAGCGGCCCCGGCGCGACCAATCTGGTCACTGGTCTCGCCACGGCGATGATGGACTCCTCCCCGATTGTGGCGATCACCGGGCAAGTGTCGCGTGGTGTGATCGGTTCCGACGCCTTTCAGGAATGCGATGTGACGGGTGTGACGCTGCCGGTCACCAAGCACAACTATCTGGTGATGAACACGCATGAACTGCCGTACATCATCCGCGAAGCCTTCTACATTGCGCGCTCGGGTCGCCCCGGTCCCGTGCTGATCGATGTGCCGAAGGACGTGCAGAACGAAAGCATCGAATTCGTGTATCCCGAAGATGAAATCCATCTCCCCGGATATCGTCCGCCGCAGGGCGGCAGCGCTGACGACATCGCCGCCGCGCTCGAACTGATCGCGAAGGCGCAGCGGCCAATCATCCTCGCCGGACATGGCGTGGTTATGGGCGGTGCGACGCAGGAATTGCGCGAACTGGCCGAACGCACGCAGACTCCGGTCTCGCTGACGCTGCTCGGTAAGGGCGCCATGCCCGAAAATCACCCGCTCACGGTTGGCATGATGGGCATGCATGGGAACGCCGCTTCGAACTTCGCCATTCAGGAATCCGACTTGATCATCGCGCTCGGCATGCGCTTCGACGACCGCGTGACGGGCACGCTCAAGACGTATGCGCCCAACGCCAAGAAGATTCATGTCGATATTGATCCATCGGAAATCAACAAGAACGTGCATGTCGACGTTGGGATCGCAGGCGACCTGCGTACGGTGCTGTCACAGCTTCTGCCCGGCGTTCAGCCGCAGCAGCACAGCGAATGGCTGAACCGCATCCGCGACTGGCACGAAGATGCCGACGAACGTGACATCCTCAAACGTGACATCAAAGATGTGCTGCTCGGCGCGCAGGTGGTCAATGACCTGTGGAAGTTCACGGACGGCAACGCCGTCACCGTGACCGACGTGGGCCAGCACCAGATGCTCGCAGCGCAATACTACCCGCATCAGCGTCCCGCCAGCATGCTGACGAGCGGCGGCCTCGGGACAATGGGCTTTGGCCTGCCCGCCGCCATTGGCGCGAAGTTTGGCAAGCCGGATGAGGACGTGTGGGCGATCGTCGGCGACGGCGGCTTCCAGATGACGCTGTGCGAACTGGCGACACTGCGGCAGGAAAACATCAAAGTCAACATCGCCATCATCAACAACAGCTATCTCGGCATGGTGCGCCAGTGGCAGGAGCTGTTCTATGAAGAACGCTACAACGCCACCCCCATGTTTAACCCGGATTTCTGTAAGCTGGCGGAAGCCTACGGCATCCCGTCGATGAAGGTTACGAGCCGCGATCAGATGGAAGCGTCAGTCAAGTTTGCGCGCGAAACTCCCGGCCCGGTGCTGATCGAATACGTCGTTCAGAAAGAAGAAATGGTCTACCCGATGGTGCCGGCGGGCGCAGCCCTGCACGACATGGTGCGTCGTCCCAAGCCTGATGAAGAACAGAAGTAGCGAAACGCGGAGCAAAGCAAATGTCTGAATCACGAGCTAAACATATTCTGGTGGCGCTGGTCGAAAACAAGCCCGGTGTCCTCAATCGCGTGGTGAGCATGTTCCGGCGGCGCAACTTCAATGTCGACAGCCTGACCGTCGGGCGCACGCATAAGCCACACATGTCACGCATGACGATTGTGCTGGAAAGCGGGCGCATGGACCCGCGCCGCGTCGCGCTCAACCTGCTCAAACTGATCAACGTCATCGACGTGACGGTCGTGTCGCAGGAACCCTACGTCAGCCGCGACCTCGCGTTGATCAAGGTGCGCGCCAACGACGCCTATTCGCGCAATACGCTGACGCAGATTTGCGACCGTTACCCGGCACGCATCGTCGACATTGGCCCCGAAGTTGCGATTTTGGAAATTGCGGCGCAAGAGGATATTGTCGAAGCGCTGATTGAAGATGTGAAACCGCTGGGAATCGTGGAACTCGTCCGCACGGGCGTGGTGGCGATGGGGCGCGGCGTCCGCATTCTGGACACCGATTACGAACCCGTTGTGCCCGTCACGGCGAACGGGCACACGTCGCAGTATCAGGTGTACGGCGTGTAACTACAGTAACTTGGTTTCTGCCGAAAACCGGTATGTTTGTAGGGACGCCCAACGGGGCGTCCGCCGGGATCGGATGAAAAGACGGACGCGCCGTTGCGCGTCCCTACAATGTGTCGGCAAAATCTCAACCTACAAGGAAATCTCGAATGGCAGTGCTTTTCTACGACAAAGATGGTGATCTCTCGCTGCTGAATGGCAAAACGATTGCCGTGATCGGTTACGGGAGTCAGGGACACGCGCACGCGCTCAACGCCAAGGAAAGCGGCGCGAACGTGATCATTGGTCTGCATGAAGGCAGCAAGAGCCGCGCCAAGGCCGAAGCGGACGGCCTCAAGGTCTACTCGGTGGCGGAAGCGACCAAGCAGGCGGACATCGTCATGGTGCTCATCCCCGATACGATGCAGGCGAAGGTCTACCACGACGACATCGAAGCGAACCTCAAGCCCGGTTCCATGCTGATGTTCGCGCACGGCTTCAACATCCACTACGGCACGATCAAGCCGCCGGCCTCGGTCGATGTGGCGATGGTCGCGCCGAAAGCCCCCGGTCACCGCGTGCGCGAAGTCTACAAGGACGGCGCAGGTACGCCCGGTCTGCTGGCCGTGTATCAGGATGCGACCGGCAAGGCCAAGGCGCTCGGTCTGGCCTATGCCAAGGCGATTGGCTGCACCCGCGCAGGCGTGATCGAGACGACCTTCAAGGAAGAGACCGAAACCGATCTCTTCGGCGAGCAGGTGGTGCTGTGTGGCGGCGTGACTGCCCTCATCCGCTCGGCGTTCGAAACGCTGGTCAAGGCGGGCTATCAGCCGGAAATCGCCTACTTCGAGTGTATGCATGAACTCAAGCTGATCGTCGACCTGATGTACGAAGGCGGCCTCAGCTACATGTGGTACAGCGTGAGCGACACCGCCGAATACGGCGGCTACGTCGTTGGCGACATGGTCGAAGATGCGGTAAAGGAACAGTTTGCCGGAGTGCTGGCGCGCATTCAGGATGGCTCGTTCGCCCGCGAATGGATCGACGAGAACATCAACGGGCGCCCGAACTTCCGCCCGCGTCGTAATCAGGAACACAGCTTGCTGATCGAACAGGTGGGCGCGGAACTGCGCGATATGATGCCGTTCCTGAAAGCCAAGCGAATTAAGCAGGAAAACTAGACTTCTAACCTCACCGTGCGGTTGGGGCGCACCTGTGTGTGCGCCCACCAGGGCAGACACGTAGGTCTGCCCCTACAGGCTCGTTTGAGGTTCATGCACAGGCGAAATGCGGAAAAGGCGGAAAGCGTGATGGACGACGGTGTAGTCAATCAAGATGTAGTGGTGTTCTTTGACACGACGCTGCGCGACGGCGAACAGAGCCCCGGCGCGTCGCTCACCAGCGCGGAAAAGCTGGAGATTGCCCGGCAGTTGGCGCGTTTGGGTGTGGATATCATCGAAGCGGGTTTTCCCGCCGCCTCCCCGGACGACCTTGCCGCGGTGCAGCGCGTTGCTCGCGAAGTTGGGCAGGGACCCGACAGCCCGACGATCTGCGGGTTGGCGCGCGCGGTTGAAAAAGACATCCTCACCTGCTGGGAAGGCGTGAAGGACGCGCACAAGCCGCGCATTCACACGTTCCTCGGCACTTCAGACATTCACCTCAAGTACCAGACCGGCATCACCTATCAGCAAGGGCTCGATGCGATCCGCAAAGCGGTGACGCTCGCCGCCAGCCTGTCACCCGATGTCGAATTCAGCCCGATGGACGCTGGGCGCACCAATCCCGACTATCTGGTAGAAGTGTGCGCGCTGGCCGTCGCGTGCGGCGCGCGGACGCTCAACATTCCCGACACCGTCGGCTATGTGACGCCCGGCGAATGGCACGACGTGATCGCTCGCTTGATCGAACTGACCCCCGGCGCGGGGAAGGGCAGCGGTGTAATCTGGTCGGTGCACTGCCACAACGATCTCGGCTTGGCGACAGCCAATACGCTGGCGGGGGTGCTGGCAGGCGCCCGGCAGGTCGAAGTGACGATCAACGGCATTGGCGAACGCGCGGGCAACACCAGCCTCGAAGAAGTCGCGATGGCGATTGCCACCCGTCCGCATTACTACAACGTCGGCATGCACATCAACACCAAAGAGATCGTCAAGACCAGCCGCATGGTCAGCAACTACATGGGCATCCATGTCCAGCCCAACAAGGCGATTGTCGGCGCGAATGCCTTTGCGCACGAAGCGGGCATTCATCAGGATGGCATGCTGAAAAACGCCAGCACCTACGAGATCATGACGCCCGAAAGCGTCGGTTGGACGCAGAGCCGCTTGGTGCTGGGTAAGCACAGCGGTCGCCACGCGCTGAAGGTGCGCTTGGAAGAATTAGGCTACACCTTGGACAAAGACGGCTTGAATCAAGTCTTCGAACGCTTCAAGGTGCTGGCGGATGCCAAGAAGAACGTTACGGACGCCGATCTCACAGCGCTAATGACCGACGAACTGCATAAGCCGCAGGAATTCTTCCATCTCGACGACATTCAGGTGATGTCCGGCACGATGGGCATGCCCACCGCGACCGCCAAACTTTCGACGGGCGACGGCGAAGTGCACATTCATGCGGCAGTGGGGGCCGGGCCAGTTGATGCGTGCTATCGTGCGCTCGACGCCATCATCAATCTGCCCAACACGCTCATCGAATACAGCGTACACAGCGTGACCGAAGGCATTGACGCGCTCGGCGAAGTGACCGTGCGCATCGAAACGCCCGATGGTGCGCGCTCGTTTGGTGGCTACGGCGCGGACAGCGACATCATCGTCGCCAGCGTCAAGGCGTATCTGGCGGCGCTCAACCGGATGATCGCCGCGCTCGGCCTCGGCGCGGTCAAGCCGGAAGGCGAAGCGGCGACCGTCGCCATTGGGGATTGAATAACCTCACCCTAAAAACCTGACGGTTTTTTGCCCCTCTCCCTTGGGAGAGGGGCGGTTGAGCGCAGCGAAACGGGGTGAGGTTAATAGGGTTAGGAAAACGGTTTGAAAACCATCGGCTTGATCGGCGGGCTTTCGTGGGAATCCTCCGCCGAGTACTACCGGATGATCAATGAAGCGGTGAAGCAGCGCCTCGGCGGGCTTCACTCCGCGCAGACGCTCATGTTCTCGTTCGACTTTGCGGACATCGAACGCTTGCAGCACGCGGGCGAGTGGGACGCGGCGACCGAGCGCATGATCGACGCGGCGCAGCGATTGGAACGCGGCGGCGCGGATCTGCTGATCATTTGCTCGAATACCATGCATCGCATGGCGCAGGACGTGCAAGCAGCGGTGAGCATCCCGCTCATGCACATTGCTGACTCGACCGCCGAACGGATCAAAGCGGCGGGCATCCAGCGGATCGGTTTGCTGGGCACGCGCTACACGATGGAGCAGGACTTCTACCGCGGTCGGCTGACCGATGTGCACGGACTCGACGTCATCGTGCCCGATGCAGCAGATCGCCAGATCGTGAACCGCATCATCTATGAAGAACTGGTGTTGGGGGTGATCAAACCCGACTCGAAGTCGGAATACTTGCGCGTAGTCAATCAGTTGGTCGCGCAAGGGGCAGAGGGCGTGATCCTCGGATGCACCGAGATTGGGCTGCTCATCAAGCAGGCCGATTGCCCCGTTCCAGCTTTCGATACGACCGAAATTCATGCGTTGGCCGCTGTTGAGGCCGCGCTGGAATTGCAGATCTGATGGTGGTTGTTCTGTAGGGACGAGGCATGCCTCGTCCTCTCAAGACAACCACCGTCGCATCAATAACGTAATGGCGCACAGGCGCACCGAGACATCAAGAGGATAGAGTAAGTGGCAAAAACGCTGTTTGAAAAGGTCTGGGAGAGCCATCTCGTCCGTCCGCAGACGGATGATCTTCCGGCTGTACTGTATATCGACCTGCACCTCGTCCACGAGGTCACCTCGCCGCAGGCCTTCACCGAACTGCGCCAGCGCGGGCTGAAGGTGCGCCGTCCAGATCGCACATTGGCGACCATGGATCACAGCACGCCGACCACGCCGCGCAATGAACTGGGCATCATCCCGGTGACCGACACGCAGGCCGCTGCCCAGCTCGACGTGATGCGCAAGAACTGCGCCGACTTCGGCATTCCGCTCTATGACCTCGGCACGCGCAATCAGGGCATCGTCCACGTGATCGGGCCGGAACAGGGTTTCACGCAGCCCGGCATGACGATTGTGTGCGGCGACAGCCACACCAGCACGCATGGCGCGTTCGGCGCGCTGGCGTTTGGCATCGGTACCAGTGAAGTCGGTCACGTGCTGGCGTCGCAAACGCTCCTGCAAAATCGCCCAAAGACAATGGCTGTGCGCGTCGATGGTCGCCTTGAAAACGGTGTGACCGCAAAAGACATCATCCTCGCGATCATCGCGAAGATCGGCGTCGGCGGCGGGACGGGCTATGTTTTCGAATATATGGGGTCGGCGATCCGTGCGCTCAGCATGGAAGGCCGCATGACCATCTGCAACATGTCGATTGAAGGCGGCGCGCGCGCGGGCATGATCGCGCCGGACGACACGACCTTTGAATATCTGAAGGGGCGTCCGCATGCGCCGCAGGGTGAAGCGTGGGAGCGCGCGATCGAAGCGTGGCGCAAGCTGCCCACCGATGACGGCGCAACCTTCGACAATGAAGTCGTGCTCAACGCCGACGAACTCGTCCCGATGATCACCTACGGCACGAACCCCGGCATGGGCATGCCTATCACCGGGCGCACGCCCGATCCGCTGGCGTTTGGCGACGTGTCACAGCGCGTGGCGATGGAAAAGGCGCTCACCTACATGGGCTTGCAGCCAAATCAACCGCTGCTCGGCAAGCCCGTCGACGTGGTGTTCATCGGCAGCTGCACTAACAGCCGCATCGGCGATCTGCGCGAGGCGGCGAAGTTCATTCAGGGTCACCGCGTAGCCGACAACGTCCGCATGATGGTTGTGCCCGGTTCGCAGCAGGTCAAGGCGCAGGCTGAGGCCGAAGGGCTGGATCGCATCTTCCGCGAAGCGGGTGCTGAATGGCGCGAAGCGGGCTGCTCGATGTGCATCGCCATGAACGGCGATCAACTCGCGCCGGGGCAGTACGCGGTCAGCACCAGTAACCGCAACTTTGAAGGGCGTCAGGGCAAGGGCGGACGCACGTTCCTCGCCAGCCCGCTCACGGCGGCGGCTACGGCCATTCGCGGCGTGGTCACCGACCCGCGCGAAATCGTACGCGAATTGATCACGGTCTAGGAGAACGACGACATGGAACCGATCAACACTTTTAGCGGGAAGATCGTCGCGCTCCCCATCAACGACACCGACACGGATCAGATCATCCCGGCGCGTTACCTCAAGGTGACCGACAAAGCGGGTTTGGGTGCGGCGCTGTTCTCGGACTGGCGCTACAACGCCGACGGTTCGCCGAAGGCGGACTTCGTGCTCAACCAGCCGCAGCATCAGGGCGCGTCCGTCCTGATCGGCGGGCACAACTTCGGGTGCGGCAGTTCGCGTGAACATGCGCCGTGGGCGCTGGTCGGCGCGGGCTTTCAGGCGGTGGTGAGCACGTATTTTGCGGATATCTTTCGCAACAACGCCCTCAAGAACGGTCTGCTGCCGATTCAGGTCGATGAAGAGACGCATCGCCAGTTGATCAGCCTGGCAGAAGAAGACCCGAATACCGCGGTGAGCGTCAATCTGGAGACGCAGACGATCACGCTGCCCGATGGCCGCGGCGTGGGCTTCCCGATTGATGGCTTCTCCAAGCACTGTCTGCTCAACGGTGTCGATCAGCTCGGCTATTTGCTGATGCTCGAAACCGAAATCTCAGCGTATGAAGCGGAGTATCCGCAGCGCGTTAAGACAGTCTAACCACCAACGAACACAGCGGCTCCTATCCCCCTCTCCGTTGCGAGAGGGGATCGGGGTGAGGTTAGCATCTGTCTACTGTGAACTGTGAACTGATCCAAAGGCGCAATCAAGATGACGAGAGTTGCGATCTACGATACCACACTGCGCGACGGCACTCAGCGCGAAGGTATTTCGCTGTCGGTAGCGGACAAGCTGCGGGTGACGCGCTTGCTCGACGACATGGGCGTGGCGTACATCGAAGGCGGGTGGCCGGGGTCAAACCCCAAGGACGCCGCGTATTTTCAGCAGGTCAAGTCGATTCCGCTCAAGAACGCGAAGATTGCCGCCTTCGGTTCGACGCGCCGTAAAAATGTGGATACCGAAACTGACCCGAATATTCGCGCGCTGGTTGATGCGGAAACGCCGGTCGTGACCGTCGTCGGCAAAACGTCGATGCTGCACGTCACCGATGTGTTGCAAACGACGCCTGACGAAAACCTGCGTATGATCGGGGACAGCATTCGCTACCTCAAAAGCCTCGGCAAGGAAGTCATCTACGACGCCGAACATTTCTTCGATGGCGTAAAGCTCGACTACGAGTACGGCTTTGACACCCTGCGCGCTGCTGTCGATGCGGGCGCGGACTGGATCTGCCTGTGCGATACCAACGGCGGTTCGCTGCCGTGGGAAATTGCCAAGCTGGTGCATACCGCGCGCGAACTCTTCCCGAACGTGAAAGTCGGCATCCACACGCACAACGACGGCGAACTAGCCGTCGCTAACTCGCTCGCCGCGGTCGAGGCAGGCGCGACCCAGGTGCAGGGCACGATCAACGGGTATGGCGAACGCTGCGGCAACGCCAATCTGTGCAGCATCATCCCCGACTTGCAGTTGAAGATGGGCTTTGACTGCCTGCCGGATCGCGATCTGCGTTTCCTCACGCTCGTCTCGCGCTCGGTCGCGGAGATCGCCAACCTCGCGCCGGACAATCATCTCGCATATGTCGGCAAGAGCGCGTTTGCCCATAAGGGCGGCATCCATGTCGCTGCCATGCGCCGCAACATCCACAGCTACCAGCATATCGATCCCGAACTGGTCGGCAATGAGATGCGCATCCTCGTCTCCGATCTATCGGGGCAGGGCAATCTACTCAGCAAGGCTGAAGAACTCGGCCTCGATGTCGGCACGACCGAAGCGGTCAAGGTGCTGGAAGAGATCAAGCGGCTGGAAAATCAGGGGTTCGTCTTCGAAGGCGCGGAAGCCTCGGTTGCGGTGCGTTTGCATCGTGCCAAGCCCGACTACAAGCCGATCTTTGAACTGGTCGACTTCACGGTAATCGTCGAAGAGCGGCGCGGACGCGGCGGGCAGGCGCAGGCTATTGTCAAGCTGGATGTTGACGGCGAGATCGTGCTGACGGCGGGTGAAGGCAACGGCCCGGTCAATGCGCTCGACCTTGCGCTGCGTAAGGCCCTCGTCATGCGCTACCCGCAGATCGCCGATTTCCAATTGGCCGACTACAAGGTGCGTATCCTCGACGGGGAAAATGGCACGGCGGCGACGACCCGCGTCATGATCGAAACGCAGAGCGGTACGCAGCGCTGGAGCACGGTCGGCGCGGGCGCAAACATCATCCGCGCGAGCTGGCTGGCGTTGGCGGACAGCGTCGAGTATGGCGTGTGCATCGCTGCCGAGCAGGAACAGCAGGGGATTCAAGCCTGACCTGCTTCTCGTAGGGACGCGACTCATCGCGTCCGACGCCTCCGACCCCACCCCGGCCTCTCCCCGAATTCGGGGAGGGGAGACAGATGGGTATTAGGTTAAGGACGAGCGTGACTCGTCCCAAGCATAAAGGCGGAACTCACATGCAGAAAGTGAATGTCGCGGACAAGCTCAGCCAGTTTTCCGAGCACTGGAGTCCGAAAATCGTCGGCACAGTGCAGGGCATGGACGTGAAGCTCGTCAAGCTGCGCGGCGAGTTCGTCTGGCATCAGCACGATGATCAAGATGAGATGTTTTTCGTCGTCAAAGGCCGTCTGCTGCTCAAGTTCCGTGACCGCGACGTGTGGCTGGATGAAGGCGAATTTCTCATCATCCCGCGCGGCGTCGAACACTTGCCCGTCGCTGAACAGGAAGTCCACGTGATGCTGATCGAGCCGCAGGGCACACTTAACACGGGGAACGTGCAAAACGAGCGTACGGTCAGCGATTTACAGCGGTTATAATTTGCGAGCATACGATTTCTCCAGTTAGAAATCGAGCACAGAGCTAAGTTCGCAGCGGCAGAGATGGTCTGAAGTTCACTTCAAACTGTCAACTGTTCACTGTGAACTTCTTTTTAGGAGAGCATAGATGAAAGCAAAGATCACAGTCTTGCCCGGCGACGGAATTGGCGTGGAAGTAACCAGCGCGGCGGTCGCCGTGCTGAACAAGGTCGCGTCGCGGTTTGGTCACGAGTTAGCGTATGAAGAAGCCCTGATCGGCGGCATCGCCATCGACAAAACGGGGACGGCACTCCCCGACGAGACGCTGCGCACAGGCGAACAGTCCGACGCGATTCTGCTCGGCGCGGTCGGCGGCCCCAAGTGGGACAATCCCACGGCGGCGGTGCGCCCGGAACAGGGCTTGCTCAAAATTCGTAAGCATTTCGGGTTATTCGCCAATCTGCGTCCAGTCAAAACGTATCCCGCGCTGGCGCAGTATAGCCCCTTACGCATTGAACTCCTCAATGGGGTGGATATGCTGATCGTGCGCGAGCTGACGGGCGGCATCTACTTTGGGCCGCGGCAGGAACAGGGTGATGGCGACTCGGCCTATGACACCGAACTCTACACCGTGCCGGAAGTCGAACGCATCGCGCACATCGCCTTCCGCGCGGCGCAGGGACGGCGCAAGAAGCTGACGTCGGTCGATAAGGCGAACGTGATGGCGTCTATGCGGCTGTGGCGGCGGACGGTGGTCAAGGTGGCGGAAGATTATGCCGATGTCGCGCTCGATCACGCGCTGGTCGATTCGTGCGCTATGCACCTGATCACGCGTCCCGCCAGCTTCGACGTGATGGTCGCCAGCAACATCTTCGGCGACATCCTCAGCGATGAAGCGTCGGTGCTGGCGGGGTCGCTCGGCATGCTGCCGTCGGCATCGCTCGGCGCGGATGGACTTGGCCTGTATGAACCCGTGCACGGGTCAGCGCCGGATATCGCGGGGCAGGGCAAGGCGAATCCGACCGGGGCGATCCTCAGCGCGGCCATGCTGCTGCGTTACAGCCTGAATCTGGAAGCCGAAGCCAAGGCAGTTGAAGCGGCGGTCGAAACGGTGCTGGATTCGGGCGCGCGCACGGCAGATATCGCCCCGCGTGGTGGCACCTTCGTCAGCACGAGCGAATTCACGCAGGCCGTCGCTGAGAAGATTTAAAGAACAACTAATTAACGCAAAGACGCGAAGTCGCTAAGGCGCAAAGTGAATTAAGGTAACTCTCTTTGCGTCTCTGCGTCCTGGCGTCTTTGCGTTGAATCTTTTCTTTTCTACTCTTCTTGCGGTTGATCCGTCGACAGCGTATCGAACGACCCGGCGCCGCTCAGCTTATGCTGGAGCAGATTCATGGTGAGCGCCGCCAGCAGATACATCAGCCGCCGCCCGCCAATCGACATTGTGTCCCACGTGAACGCCCGCATCGAGGCCATCGCCAGCGCAATGTAGTACTCATCCCACTGATCCGGTACGGCGAGGCATTCGCGTACGATCTCGCGAATCGCGCTGATGGGGTGCATGGTGACGCTGGTCGGGCTGACCCCCGGCGCGTTCCCGGCGTTCAACGCCGCGATTAAGCGCAGCACGTCGCGCGCACCCTGCCACGAATCGCCTGCCGCTTTCATCACAATATCGTTCAGCAGACTGATTTCCAGCGACGCCCAGTCGAACAGGGTGTGGCCGTCGCGCGTCTGCGCGAAATCGATTAGGAATGCGCTGCTGTTCGGCCCGACGAGGATGTTGCCGAGATGCAAGTCGCCGTGAATCTTGCTGAACGAGCCGTTCACGTAGCGATCCAGCAGATCGTCGTAGGCATAGACGGGGTTCGGCAGCGCATCCGGACGGATGCCGATCACGGGGATGGTCGCCGCGCGGTAGTCGAAATCGGGGTCGAGCGAGCTGGCGGCGCGTAGAAGCGCTTCTTCCCGGGTTTGCCACACGCGTCCGATCAATCGATCGACGGTCTCGCCGCGATAGAAGGTGTCGCGGGAGAGGTTGACATTGCGCACCTGAATCTTGTAGGCGCGCTTCGCTGCTTCCGCACCCTTGCCGAGTGCGAGCTGAATCCAGTTCTTCTCGCGGTTGACCCGCTGCACGATGAAGCCTTCGATGGAGATCACGTCGCCGTAGTGCAGTTCGTTGATGCGCTTGCGTTTAATCGGCTCTTTGATTGCCGTAATCGGTGCGGAGCCATCATCCTCGCTGACATATTCGAGTGTGAGCAGCGGGGGGAGCAGCCAGTCATATTCTGTCCACACCTGAAAGCTGAATTCGCGGCGCTGCTGCCACCACGTTTTGCCAAAGTAGGGATAGAGTTCGCGCCGCAGCCAGTCGCCAAGGTTGTCCACGCCAATCTTCTGGGCGACGGTGCGCAAGTCCTGTGCGTTGTTGTCCGTCCCGGCGACGAACGTGTATTTCAGCCCGGCGAGGTCCGAAGTCTCAGAAGTGGTTGGTTTGTCTTCCAGCCGTGCGGTGAGCGGCGGCAGCGAGTTTTTGACATGCTGCTCGTAGCGCTGCGCTTCATCCAGCACAATATCCGCCGTGTCGATCTTGACCACGACCGCGGCGTCCTCCATCCGATCTGCCCCGATCGGCGTCACCACGAGGATGAGCGCGGCCGTGTATCCGCCCATCAGCCGCCGCTCAATGCGAATCTGACTGTAGCCGTGGAACATGCGCCGCAGCAGCGCAATCGTCTGGTCGGAGAGGGCAAATGTGCCATCGAAGTCCTGCCCAAAATCGATCTTGATATACGACTGGGCGGGAGCATCGGTGAGCGCTCGCGTGCGCGCTTCCGACCGTAGACGATCAAGATTCGTTTCCAATTTACGCAGCACGCGCACGGGGATGCTGTCGTTCTCTTCGAGGATCGCCAGCAGCAAGTCGCGCTCGTCGATTTCCGGGCGGTGCGCTTCGAGCGCGAGGTCGTTGGCGATGCTCAACACGACCTTGGTGCGCGGCGTGTCGGGCACGCCCGCCCACAGGCGCTGACGGTTGCCTTTGCCGGTCAAACGGCGGATCGCATCGACCACATACTGCGGCGTCAGCCCCTGTTCTTCGAGCAGCGTTCCGGTCAGACCGCCTTGAATATCCAGCAGGCCAATGAACAGATGCTCAACGCCGAGGTAGTAGTGATTCATGCGGAAGGATTCCTGCCGCGCGTTGATCAGAATGTCTCGAAGCCCAATTGTTGCCATAAGTCTTTGTCTTTGGTCTGTAATCGCGGTTATTCGGCAGGCTGAATGCGCATCCACGTGCGTCCGACGCGGAACAATTGGCCGTCGCTCAACGGGATGGTGCCCGTCACGCGCTGGTCATCCACGTTATCTTCGATAAAGGTGCCATTTTTGCTATCGCAGTCTTCCAGCCACCACCCCTGGTCACGCCGATGCAGTTTGGCATGATACCGCGAACTATAGGTGTCGTTGCGCAGGCACACATCGTTGTCTTCCTTGCGCCCGATTGTCAGCGTCCAATCGCCGCCGTCCTGCGACCCGGCGTCATCCCCAAAGGTGAGCAGCAGACCGTCATCGACGCCGCTCATCAGCATAATGCCGACGTACTTATCTTCCATCGCCACCTTGACCACTGTTATCTGATCCTGCTCTCATAAGTATAGCGGGACTCCTCCGCTTGTGGATAGGTAATGACAGGTGGCCGAATTGCCTGCTTGCCAGCGCACCAAAAGCATGCTATAGTCCTTCCCAAGTACGTTAACAAACCCCATAGCGCAACACTCTTATCCAGAGCGAGGGAGAGTACGGCTCGATGAACTCGCGGCAACCCCCACACCAGCCTGATCGGTGCGGGAAGGTGCTAAGTCCGGCAGATTATTCTGGAAGATGAGAGCGTACTTCTGGTAACCCAGGTTACGACCTCAAAGAGACTTCATGCCGAAGTCTCTTTTTATTCCTGAACCCTGCCGTGTGGAACGAGTGCCACGGTGGGGTTTTATTGTATGGTGTGGAGACAAGCGATCATGCTCAATGGTAACAATCGGGGAAGCAAAACACGTTCAGTCCACGGCGGGACGAAGCGCGCCAAAGCCTACAACTCACTCACCGCGCCAATCGTGCAGACAGCGACGTATACCTTCGGCGATACGCAAGAGCTGATCGATTTTATGGAGCGCAAGACGTGGGGCGACGGTGAAGACCGCGAGGAATACGGCCGCTACGGCAACCCGACCGTGACCGCGGTCGAACGCAAGCTGGCCGCGCTGGATGGCGGTGACGATGCCGTACTGTACTCGTCGGGTATGAACGCGATCACCTCGCTGCTGCTGACGATCCTCCCGGCGGGGTCACACATCGTCATCACGGATGACTGTTATCGCCGCACCCGCCAATTCTGTTTGACCTTCCTCAAGCGTTTCGGTATTGAAACCACGGTCGTCCACATGGGCGACTACGAAGCGATGGAAACCGCCATCATCCCCAAGAAGACCCGCATCATCATCTCCGAAAGCCCGACTAATCCCTACCTCCGCATCGCCGACCTTGAACGCATCGCGCAGATCGGCAAAAAGCACCGCGTGCTCACGCTCATCGACAGCACATTTGCGACGCCCGTCAATCAGCGACCGCTGGAGTGGGGCATCGACTTTGTGCTGCACAGCGCGACCAAGTATCTCGCGGGGCACAACGACGTGCTGGCGGGCGTGATCGTGGGGCAGGGCGACCGGATGAAGGCGCTGCGCGATGCGCGCGGCGTGCTCGGCGGCGTGGTTGATCCGCATGCGGCCTATCTGGTGGATCGCGGCATCAAAACTTTGGGCGTGCGGGTGCAGCAGCAGAACGAGACGGCGCTGGAAGTCGCGCGTTTCCTGGAGTCACATCCGTCGATTGAGCGCGTTTGGTATCCCGGCTTGAAGTCGCACCCGGATTACACGGTCGCGGCGTCACAGATGGAGGCGTTCGGCGGCGTGGTGACCTTCGAAGTGAAGGGTGACCTCAAGACGACCAGCGACTTCATCGACCGCATGCGCATTCCGTACATCGCGCCGAGCCTCGGCGGGGTCGAAAGCCTGATCGAGCAGCCCGCGCTGATGAGCTACTTCGAGAAGACGACCGAAGAACGCCTCGCGTTGGGGATCAAGGATAATCTCGTGCGGTTTGCCGTCGGCATCGAAGACACCGACGACATCATCAACGATCTGGAACAGGCACTGTCTGGCATCCGCGCCCGTCAGGAATATCCGCAGATCCAAAACCTGTGGGAAGTCCGGTTTAGACAGTAACGTGTTGAAGACGTTTCTTATGGAAACTCTTGTTTTCTCCGACTAAAAGCTGATGCGTGTTAATCGTTCTATACATAGAATGTGAAGGTTGGCAATTTACCCCGATGTGAATCGCCAACCTTCGGTAACCATCGCTTGACTGTTTTAGAGGAGCAATAGACATGAAGAAGCGTCTTCTATTGGTAGCTTTCATCAGTACATTTATTGCCGTTGCCACGATTTCATCTGTTTTTGCAGGCAGTTTCACGATTGACGGCAGCTATGCGGGTGATCCGACGATGGCGGTTGTCACCATCAGTTCACCGAACTGCGCGTCGCAAGGTGCAACCCAAGTTCGCTATGATGCGTATCCGTTCACGGTTGATGCGACTGGGTTATATGATTTTAGCGCATCGCGCCCCGCCGCAGCGGGCACACTCACAAGCATCTACCTAATGAACAGCAGCTTCAACCCGGCGGCAGCGCTCTCGAACTGCCTTGCGGGGGATAATACCGGCAACCCAACGTCGTTCAGCTACAACCTGACGGCAGGTACCGTGTACTATTTTGTGGTCTTCGACGATACTTTTTCGCAGACTGGAACGACCTATACCGCCTCGATCAATGGTCCAGGCAACATCAACATACTCAACCAGACGAATAGCGATGTGTGTGTGACGCCGCTGCCCGCTGGTTCCACAATCTACAACGTTCCTCTCGGTGCACCTGCCTACTACGATGCCGCCAGCGCCACGCGCGTGAACTTTGACCTCCCGGCGGGCAACTGGTACATCAGTGAATTCAGCAATGGTTTCGCGCATGTGTGGATCGCGTGTTCAGGGAATATGATCTGGATTCCTGAAACGGCGGTCACGCGGTAACTATCCTGCCCGGACTTACGCCGGGCTGAGCGTGGAGTCGTTGAGGATTTCACTCAGCGACTCCACCGTCGGCTTGGCGGCGAACACCCGATTCGGGAACGCCGACTCGATGTTGTCCAGCAGCCCCTCATGATAGGCAATCGTGGCGTCCGGGTCTTTCAGCACGTGACCCGTCAGGATGCCGACCACCGTCTCATGTGGCTTGATTACCCCGTTTTCGACCAGCTTCTTGACGCCCGCCAGCGAGCACGCCGACGCCGGTTCGCAGCCGATGCCCTGCGCGTCGATCTTCGCTTTGGCATCCATGATTTGCTGGTCGGTGACCTGTTCGACCACGCCTTCCGTCCACTGCAGCGCGCGCACGGCCTTGGGGTAGTTGACCGGGTTGCCGATTTTGATCGCCGTGGCGATGGTGTCGGCTTCCATCGGCTGATAGTCCGTGAAGCCATTCTGATACGCGCGGTAAAGCGGGTTCGCGCCTTCCGCCTGAATGATCGCCAGCGAGGGCAGGCGGTCGATCAGGCCGATCTCGTACATCTCGCGCAGCCCCTTGCCAAACGCCGAGCTGTTGCCGAGGTTGCCGCCGGGCACGACGATCCAGTCGGGGACTTGCCAGCGTAACTGTTGGATCGTCTCAAGCATGATCGACTTCTGCCCTTCAAGGCGGAAGGGGTTGACCGAATTGAGCACATAAATGCCGAGCTTTTCGGAGATTTCGCGCACGAGTTCGAGGTTGCGGTCGAAATCGGCGGCGATACGGATGCACGTCGCGCCATAGGCGACCGCCTGCGATAGTTTGCCGAGCGCGATCTGCTTGTTCTGGAACAGCACGATCCCCTGAATGCCGCTCCACGCTGCATACGCCGCCAGCGACGCCGAGGTGTTGCCCGTCGAGGCACACGCGACCTTCTTCATGCCGAGCACCTGCGCCTGCGTCAGCCCGCCCGTCATGCCGCGATCTTTGAACGATCCGGTCGGGTTTTCGCCTTCGTGCTTCAGATACAGCTTCTCAACGCCGACCCACTTGGAGAGGCGTGGGGACGGGTAGAGGTTCGTATTGCCTTCCGGGCGGCTGACGATCAGAGCGGGATCGACGTCCGGGTAAATCATCTCTTTGTAGCGCCACACGCCGCTGTGATACGGGAAATCCAGCGTCCCCAGGCGGGAATCGAACAGTTCGCGGGTGACGGTCTTGCGCAGCCAATCCATGTCATGCTTGAGATCGAGCAGACCGCCGCAAGTCGAACACGTGTAGATGACTTGGTCGACGGGGTATTGATGATGACAGTTCATGCACTCAAGCACGCTCAACATACGGCACCTCATTTCAATGGATACGCCCCGATTGTAATGACTTGGGCGCTGACATACAATCCATGTTATACTTCCCGTGTTTTGTTCGTTTTGCCCAAGTTAAGGACAGTTCGTGAATAAAGCGGTTGCCTTTGCCCCCGCCACGGTGGCGAACATCGGTGTTGGCTTCGATATTTTAGGACTCGCGCTGGACAACCCCGGCGATACCATCATCGCCGAGTTTTCCGACACGCCTGGCGTCACCGTCGCCGGGATCGAAGGGGATGGCGGCAAGCTTCCGCGTGATCCGAACAAGAATACCGCTTGTGTCGCCGGGATGAGCGTCTTACGCGCCGCCGGTTCGACTCAGGGCGTCGCGCTGACCATCCAGAAGGGCTTGCCCGCCGCCAGTGGCCTCGGCAGCAGCGCGGCGAGCGCCGTGGGCGCAGCGGTGGCGGTCAACGCACTGCTCGGCGAACCGCTCACGCGCGATCAACTGCTCGCGCCGTCACTCGACGGTGAGGCGATTGCCAGCGGCTACCACGCTGATAATGTCGCGCCGTGCCTGTTCGGTGGCATCACGTTGAGTTATGGCATTGAAGCGCATCAGATCGAACGCCTGCCCATTCCGCGCGGACTCAGCCTCGCGCTGGTCACGCCACACGTCGAAGTCGCCACGGCAATGGCGCGTGCGGTGCTCCCCAAGGAGATTCCACTCAAGAGCATGGTCAAGCAAACGGGCTCGGTCGCCCGTCTGATTCGTGCCATCTACACCGACGACCTCGAAAGCATGGCGGCGGCGATGGAAGCCGATGTCGTCATCGAACCCGCCCGCGCCCACCTAATGCCCGGGCTGTTTGAGGCGCGGCGCGCGGCGAAGGCGGCGGGCGCGCTCGCACTGGTCATTAGTGGGGCGGGACCGACGCTGTGCGCCGTGTGCGCGAGTCACGAAACGGCGCTGCAAGTCGTCTCTGCTTTGGAAATGGTATACGCTGACTTGGGCTTGGGCTGCACGGCGCGCGCCGCTTCTGTTAGTGAGCAGGGATCGAGCGTTCACGTCTCCGAAGGGGCGTAAGGCGTAGAGTCGGTGTAGGGGCGCACCTGTGTGTGCGCCCGATTGTGGGCAGACACGTAGGTCTGCCCCTACAGATTAGCTCGGCTGTGCCATTTGTGAAATCGTTGACAAACGTGGATGGCCTTTTTATACTCACCATCTGCAAAATAACCTTTTCTTGAGGAAAGAAATGTCTGAACTTGTACGCCATTACATTGGCGGTCAATGGGTGGAGTCGGGCGAGACGTTTGAGTCACGCAACCCCGCGACCGAAGAGCTGATCGCGCCGATTGCCAAAGCCACCGTCGCCCAGGTCGACGCGGCGGTGCAGGCGGCGAAAGCATCCTATCGGGGTTGGCGGTTGACGCCGGCGCCTCGGCGCGGCGAAGTGCTCTACGCGGTCGCGCAGCTCCTCACCGAACGCAAGGAAGCCCTGGCGCGCTTGATGACGCAGGAAATGGGTAAGGTGCTCTCCGAAGCGCGCGGCGATGTGCAGGAAGCCATCGACATGGCGTACTACATGGGCGGGGAAGGGCGGCGGATGCTCGGCTATACTGCGCCCGTCGAAATGCCGGATAAGTTCGGCATGGCACTCCGCGACGCGGTTGGCGTCGTCGGTTTAGTGACCCCGTGGAACTTCCCAGTCGCCGTGCCGAGCTGGAAGATGCTGCCCGCGCTCGTGGCGGGTAATGCCGTCGTGTGGAAGCCGAGCGAAGAGACGCCCGCGGTGGCGGCGGCTTTCGTCAAGGTGTTCGAAGATGCGGGGTTGCCCCCCGGCGTGCTCAACCTTGTGTTGGGCGCAGGGGATGTCGGCGGTGCGCTGGTTGCACACCCCGACGTGCGGGTGATCTCGTTCACGGGGTCGACCGATACGGGTTTGAAGGTCTACCAGACAGCCGCGTCGCTGGGCAAGAAGGTTTGCCTCGAAATGGGTGGTAAGAACGCGATCATCGTCATGGATGACGCGAATCTCGAACTGGCGAGCAAGGCGATTACGTGGAGCGCGTACGGCACGACCGGGCAGCGCTGCACCGCTACCAGCCGGTTGATCGTCCATAAAGACATCAAAGCCCAGTTAGTCGAGGCGCTGCGCGAGCGGGCGAGCACCCTCAAGGTCGGTTACGGCTTGGAGGATGGCGTCGAAGTCGGGCCGCTCGTCAACGCGAAGGCGCTGGAGAAGGTCGAACGCTACGTCAGCATTGGCCGTGACGAGGGCGCGCAGATCCTGATCGGCGGCGGTCGCCCGAATACTGAACGCGGCTACTTCTACAACCCGACGCTGTTTGGCGGCGTCACCTCCACCATGCGCATCGCCCGCGAAGAAATCTTCGGGCCGGTGCTGTCGATGATTGAAGTCGACTCGCTGGAGCAGGCGATCGAAGTCAACAACGGCGTGCCGTTTGGCTTGTCGAGCAGCATTTTCACCGAGAACGTGAATGCGGCGTTCCGCGCCATCCGTGATCTGACGACCGGCATCGTCTACATCAATCATGGGACGACGGGCGCAGAAATTCAGTTTCCGTTCGGCGGCACGCGCGGCACCGGCAACGGTATGCGCGAAGCTGGGTCGACGGCGCTGGACAGTTTCACCGAATGGAAGTCGGTCTACGTTGATTACAGCGGGCGCTTGCAGCGCGCGCAGATCGATAATCGCGAAGGGTAGACGTCCGTACGTCAGGATGAAAATAGCCTCATCCAACGCTCTAAAAACCGCGTGGCCTACACTCGGATTTGAGCGCGACTTGCGGTAAACTATAGGTATCGGATGTTGTTGTATTGGGAAAATTCCTACGAAATCGTCCTGACGCTGATGGAGCGTTATCCTGACGTGCAGGTTGAAGCCGTAGGGATGGATCAGTTGTACCGCATGATTGTCGAGTTACCAGAGTTCGCGGATGACCCGCGATTAGCGAACGAGGGTATCCTGCGGGATATTCTACGGGAGTGGTACGAGGAGGACAGCTCTGAATGAGCCAAATTGATCTACGTGAACTGCAAAGCACCGAGTTTCCCGTCCCGACGGAATTGCAGGACAACGTCGCCATCACCAGCCTGAGCCGCATTTATAACTGGAGCCGCCGCAACTCGATGTGGCCTCTGTTGTTCGGTTTGGCCTGCTGCGCGATCGAGATGATCTGCACCGCCGCATCGCGCTACGACCTGGCCCGCTTCGGGATGGAAGTAATGCGCGCCAGCCCGCGTCAAGCTGACCTGATGATCGTTTCCGGCACGGTGACGAAGAAGATGGTCGTGCCGATTGTGCGCCTCTACAACCAGATGCCGGAACCGAAGTACGTTTTGGCGATGGGCGCGTGCGCCAGCGGTGGTGGCCCCTTTAAGGAAGGCTACAACGTCGTCTCCGGCATCGACCAGTATCTCCCGGTTGATGTGTACGTGCCCGGCTGCCCGCCGACCCCGCAGGCGCTCATGTTCGGTTTGATCAGCCTACAGCAGCGCATTGACGGCCAGTCACTCATGGATATGGACGACATTCCCTGGTATGGCGTCGGCCCGTCTGACCCCGTCCCGGTGCCGATCCTCGGGCCGGATGTCATTGACCCGCGGCAGATGGAACTGATTCGCCAGCAGGCGCAGGCCGCGGCGGCGGGTCTGCCGTTCGGCGCGCGTGAACTGCCGAAGGCGGCGATTGACGCAGTCGAAAAGGCGAAGAAAGTTGCGGCAGCGGCGAAACCGGCCGCTGCGCCCGCGGTCGCCGCGCCCAAGGCGGCGGATGCGGCTGACGACCCCGAAAAGGCCGAACGCCTGCGGAAGCGCGAAGAAGCGTTGGCGCGGAAGCGTGCCGCACAAGGAAAGAGTGAGTAAATGGTCGATCAAACGCTTGCCCCTCTGACGACGGGATCGATTGACAATGCCGTCGAGTACCTGAACCAGAAGTTCCCCGGCGCGGTCAAGCCGGATACCCGTCCGGGCTACAGCGGCGTCATCGTGGATCGCACGCAGCTTCCCGAAGTCGCGCGCGCGCTCAAGGATGAACTCGGCTTTGACTACCTGTCGAGCGTGACGGGCGTCGACTATCTGGGCATCGAAGACCAGATGGAAGTCGTCTACCATGCTTACCGCACGTCGGGCGGTCCGGCGCTGCTCTTCAAGGCGCAGACTCCGCGTGAGAACGCCGAAGTCCCGTCGGTGATCGACGTGTGGCAGGGCGCGGATTTTCAAGAACGCGAAATCTATGACCTGTACGGCATCCGCTTCAGCGGTCACCCCAATCTCAAGCGCATTCTGCTGTGGGACGGCTTTGACGGCCACCCGATGCGCAAAGACTGGAAAGAAGCGTACTACGAAGAAGAACATAAGCCGTTTGAAAGCCGCTGGCCGAAGGGCTATGTGCGCCGCGCCGAAGAACTGAACGCGTACGGCAAGAACGTCAAGTACCCGGCGGATCTCGACCTGAGCAAGCTGACCGACACGACCGAATCCAGCCTGTACGGCAGCATGGGCTTGGGCGTGGACGCGAGCGACCTCGAAGACGGCGGCGGCATCAAGACCGACAAGCTCGTCGTCAACCTCGGCCCGCATCACCCTAGCACGCACGGTGTGTTCCGTATGGTCATCCAGTTGGATGGCGAGACTATCGAACACCTCGAACCCGTGATGGGCTATCTGCACCGCAACCACGAGCAGATCGGCGAACGCAACACGTACCTGCATAACATGCCGTTCACCGACCGCCTCGACTACATTGCCAGCATGAGCAACAACTGGGGTTATGCGCTGGCCGTCGAAGGCTTGCTGGCGAAGGGCGCGCGTTACCAACCGCCGACCTACCGCGCCGAAGTCATCCGCGTGCTGATGGCTGAACTGACCCGTATCGTCAATCACTTCTGGGCGATCGGCTTCCTGCTCAACGACCTCGGCGCGTTCTTCACGCCCGCGTTGTATGCGATTGCCGAACGTGAGAAGGTGCTGGATTTCTTCGAAGCGACGGCGGGCAGCCGCATGATGTGCAACTACATGCGCTTCGGCGGCGTCTCGAAAGACCTGCCGGATCGCATTCACTCGGTCGCCAACTTGATGAACGACCGCGTGCGCGACTTCAACACGATGGACTACCTGACCGAGCTCATCAACGAACGCCTCCCGCGCGCGATTGATGATCTCGACAATTTCCTCAGCGACAGCGAAATCATCCGCACGCGGACCATTGGCGTCGGTTACCTGCCGCCGGAATTGGCGATCAATGCCTCTGCCGCTGGTCCGCTGCTCCGCGCGAGCGGTGTGCCGTACGATGTGCGCCGCGCTGATCCCTACGGCATTTACCCGGAACTCGACTTTGACATCGCGGTGCGCCAGAACGGTGACATCTACGATCGCTATCTGCTGCGCCTCGACGAAATGCGTGAAAGCATCCGCATTCTCAAGCAGATTCTGCCGCGCCTCGAAGCAACGAAGGGCGAACCGATCCTCGCGGGCAGCAAACTGCACACGCCGCGCGTTCCCCTCGGCGAGTCATATGGCCGCGTGGAAAACCCGAAGGGCGAACTCGGCTACTATGTCGTGTCGGCGGGCGATCCAAAGGGTACGCAGAACCCGTGGCGGTATCACGTGCGCGCCCCATCGTTCATCAACCTGACGGCGTTGGGCGAAATGTGCAAGGGCCACAAGGTGGCCGACGTGGTGGCGATCCTTGGCAGCATCGACATCGTGTTGGGTGAGACGGATCGTTAGGAGCGCGAAGCTATGTACGGATTAGGTATTCTGAAAGGGCTGGGCGTCACGTTCCGCCATTTCATCAACAGCTATGTCGAAGACCTGCGTGGGGCAGGGGCGAAATTGCTCGGTGACGAAACTGTGTTCACCCGCCGCCAGAGCCTCGACTCCGAAGGTATCTATACGGTGCAGTATCCCGATGAGAAGCTGGCCGTGCCGGAACGCTTCCGCTTCGTGCCGTTCCTCGTGCAGGAAGATCCGGATCATCCGGAACGTCCCGGTCACGACTGGTGCACGAGCTGCGGCATCTGCGCAAAGGTCTGTCCGCCGCAGTGCATCTGGATTGTGCGCGGCGAAGACCCAGTGACTAAGCGGCCGATTCCCGAACCGGAAGCCTTCTTCATCGACATCGATATCTGCATGAACTGCGGCTACTGCGCGGAATTCTGCCCGTTCGATGCGATCAAGATGGATCACAACTACGAACTGGCGAGCTACGACCGCACGCAGAATCACATCTACGATAAGAAGAAGCTCGGCAAGCCGTTCAGCTACTGGAAGACCATCGCGCCGACGACGGCGGCGGAAGAAGCCGAAGCGCGCGGCGGGTGGGAACATCCGGACGTGATCAAGGAAAAGAAGAAGCAGGCGGATGCGGCGGCGAAGGCCGCGGCGGCTCCGAAGCCCGCCGCCCCCGCGGCAGTGGCTCCCGGCCCCGTGGCCGCTGTTAACGAACCGGCCGCCGCAGCCAGCGCGACCGCGGCGGCGACCGCTCGCGCTGCGGAAACGGTCGAGACGCAGGCTCAGGCGACCCCGGCTGCGCCTGTCGTGGACGAAGAAGCCGCTAAGGCCGAACGTCTACGCAAGCGTGAAGAAGCGCTCGCTCGCAAGCGTGCAGAGAAAGAAAAGGGTAACGGGTAGTCCGTACTGGACTCACTCGATGCAGACAACGAGACCCAGTGGAATGCTGGGCCTCGTTGTTTTTCTATCTAGTGTCGAGTTTAAGCACTACTCGCGGATGAGCTGATTCTCCACGATGGTCAGGCGAACCCCGTCGTTCGTTACGCCCGCAATTTGATCCGGTGTCGCGAACATATCCCCGCCGAGCAGAGTTCCCGGCTCAATCTGAATGAATCCCTCGTTGAGCAGGCGATTTCGCAGCGTTTCGGGTAGATCATCCTTGCCGAAAATGCTGCGCAGGACTTCATCCAACAGACCGCCGCCGCGTGTGTTGCGGGGCATGCCGGTCGTCGCCGCGCCGGACGCGTCGAGCTGTGGGGCATCCGCATCTGCGCCAAAGTACAGGTCTTCGACCGTCCCAATGCGATTACCGCTCGCATCGTAGACTGCCATGCCTGTGCGGATCATCGACATGACCGAATTTGCCTGATCTGGATCATTATGTCGCATCGTCATGGTGTTCCTCCCATGCTTACCGTCACGACCAGTATAAAATAACGAATGATATTGCGATGAATTCAGGTGGATTTTCTCATGGGGAATTCACGCACTATTGTCGTGACTCATGTTTGTCCGTACACTAAAAGATCAGTAATGGTGGTAATCGAAGTGACCTATGCTCTCAGATAACGCAAAGACCTCATCGTACTCCCAACTGTCAGCCGAGTTGCTGCCGACGAATGAAGCCAGCTTGAACGAGCGCCGCTATCGCGCCCTGTTTGACCATACGAATGACGCCGTTTTCATCATTGGCATGTCCGGTATTCATCGCGAAGTAAACCGGCGCGCCTGTGAGATGTTCGGCTATTCGGCGGCTGAACTGCTTGACATGAGCGTGCATGACCTTGTTGCACCGGATGAAGTGCCGCAAAGCCATGATGTGCGCGCTCAGTTGATCAATGGCGTGTCCATGCCGATCTATGAGCGGCGTTTTCAGCGTAAAGACGGCTCGATTCTGATCGCCGAAGTGAACGTTGCTTTGATTCGTGATCAGGCTGGCTTGCCACTGTACATCCAGAGTATTCTGCGCGATGTTACACAGCGCAAGCAGTTGGAAGTCGAACGGCTGGAGCAGGAACGTCTGCGCCTTGAATTGGAGATAGAACGCGAACTCAATGCGACCAAGGCCGAGCTGATGGTAACTATCGCGCATGAGCTTCGGACGCCACTGGCGCTCATTTTGCTGCAGCGCGACGTGCTTGACCGCTATCACGCCCAGTTGACCGATGCCCAGCGGCACGAGCGCCTCGGACTCATTCGCAAGCAGGTTTATCGCCTCACCGACATGCTCGAAGACCTGAGTTTTCTCGTCAAAGGAACCGTTAACGCGCTGGAACTGCGACCGCAGGTGGAAAATGTCGAGGTCTTCGTCAATGCGTTTATCCTCGACTTCCGGCAGGTGGTCGGCCTGAACCGCATCATCAAAACGACATTCACGGGCGATCTCACGCAGGTAGTCATGGAGCGCACCTTCGTGCGCCGCATCCTTACGCATCTGCTGTTAAACGCGGTGAAATATTCGCCTGAGGCTGCCATGACCCGCCTTGACGTGACCCGGGTTGGCGATACGCTCCAATTCGTAGTGCGCGATCAAGGGATTGGCATTATAGCCGACGAGCAAGTCCATGTGTTCGACCTCTTTTTCCGCGGCAGCAATGCGAAAGGGGAGCGCGGCATGGGGATCGGCTTAAGCGTGGTGGCACAGGCGGTGGAGCTGTACGGCGGACGGGTTGACGTCGAGAGTCAGATTGACAAGGGGTCGACCTTCACGGTGACACTGCCGATTTTAGGTGCAACCCAAAACCGGGATGAAGATCACCTTGGAAGCGCCGTCCATCGGGGATAAAATAGAAGGAAATCAGCATATTTATCGAGAGTCCCAATGAGCGATTTGAAAACTCAGGTCATGGCGGCACTCAGCACCGTCATTGAGCCCGAACTCCACCGTGATATTGTGTCGCTGAATATGGTGCGCGATCTCGAGATCGTGGGTGATACTGCGACATTTACCATTGTACTCACCACGCCCGCCTGTCCCCTTAAGAATGTTTTCCTGAGCCGCTGCAATGATGCGGTGATCGGCAAAGTGCCGGGCATCAGTCGCCTCGACATCAAGTGGGATGCGCAGGTGCCAACCGATCGACGCATTGGTGGCAATCTGGATGTGCCCATGCGCAGCATCATCGCCGTGGCCAGCGGCAAGGGCGGCGTCGGCAAGAGCACGGTCGCGACCAACCTGGCGGTCGCGCTGGCAGAGGCGGGGGCGCGCGTCGGTCTCATCGACGCCGATATCCTCAACCCGAACATCCCCATGATGATGGGCCTCGGCAACGGCCGTCCGCGCGTCGTCAACAACAAGATGCTGCCGATTGAAGCGTACGGCGTCAAGGTGATGAGCACGGGCTTCCTGATCGAGGCGGACAAGCCGATGATCATGCGCGGCCCGATGCTGCACAGTGCCATTCGTCAGTTCTTCACGGATGTGAACTGGGGCAACCTCGACTACATGGTCGTCGACTTGCCGCCCGGCACGGGTGATGCCCCGCTGTCGCTGGCGCAGTCCTTCCCGCTGACGGGCGCGATCGTCGTCACACAGCCGCAGGATGTCGCCGTGTCCGATGCGCTGCGCGGCGCTGCCATGTTCGAACAGCTCAATGTGCCGCTGCTCGGCATCGTCGAGAATATGGCGGGTGATTTCTTCGGCACGGGCGGTGGCGAACGCCTCGCCAACGATCGTAAGATCCCGTTCCTCGGTCGCATCCCGCTGGATGCTGAAGTGCGCAAGGGCGGGGATTATGGTCGTCCAGTGGCAGTTGTCCAGCCGGACAGCGCAGCGGGCAAGGCTTTTACCCAGATGGCGCAGACCGTCGCTGCGCGCATCAGCGTGGTCATGCTGCAAACCGCTGATGTGATTCCGCTCAACATCATCGGCTAACCCGGTCTAGTAAAGCTTGCAGGGACGAGGCATGAGCGTATTTCACAATTAGTGAAAATGCCGAATCACACCCCCTCACCCCCAGCCCCTCTCCCACGCAAGCGGGGAGAGGGGGAATCGGTCTCCCCTTCCTGAATTCGGGGAGGGGCGGGCGGTGGGGTTAGATATGCAGCTTACCGATTCTGAAGTAACTTCTTGCCTCGTCCTTTTGTGATTCATGCGCAGACGCTAGTCATCCAGTCCATAGACATGAATCCGGTCGCTGCTGCCGACCGGGTTGTAGCGCCCGATCAGCGCCCAGAACAGCCCATTGAGCACCAGAGCGGTGATCAGGGCGATCCAGCCCTCCGCATGGTAACTGCGAAACCAGATATAGCGGCGGATAACCTCGCCGATGAGCAGCATCACGATGGCGACCAGCAGCCGCCGCTTGCGCTCGCTGCGCTGAACAAGCAGCAGCATGATGCCAATGGCAACGGTCAACAGGATGATAATCCCGATCTGCATGGCTTCCACTTTCGAATACATCGACCCAATTGCGCGTTATTGTACAACTCCTGCCTTAGTCGGAGGTAAAAGCTCCATCTTTTGTCATGTGCATAACCTATGTGCCTGAGGTTATAATTCGGAAGATACAGGTTCAGGAGTGAAAGCGATGCTCGACATTCACGTGACTAAACAGCAACAGGTGACCCTTGTCGTGGTGAATGGACGTGTCGACAGCTTAAATGCTGGCGAGCTCGGGCTGTCGCTTTCCAGCGCCATCGACGATGGCAGCACCCAGATCGTCCTCGATTTAGCGCAGGTCGCCTACATGAGCAGTGCGGGTCTGCGCGAGCTCGTCTCCGCCTTCAAGAAGGTGCGCCGCATCAGCGGTGACCTGCGGCTTGCCCAACCTTCGCCCCGCGTGCAGGAAGTCTTGGAGATGGCCGGGCTGGACACCATTTTCCAAATCTTCCCCACGCAACTGGATGCGGTCGGCAGCTACTAGCCAAGGCCGGGTGCATGACTCCCAGTTTGCTGCGGATTCCGAGCGTCCTCGAAGAAGTCGCTGCCGCGTGCGCGTTCGTCGCTGATCAGGCCCAAGCCGCCGGGCTCGACGCCACTGCGTGTCATCACTGCTATCTGGCGGCGGATGAAGCTTGCACGAACATTGTCGAACACGGCTATGGTCAGTCTTGCCCGGAAGGCTTCATTGAGTTGATCTGCGCGGTCGAAGGCGATCAGTTCATAATCACGATTATTGACGACAGCCCCGCGTTTGATCCGTTGGGCGTGCCTGATCCGGATGTGAAAGCACCGCTGGCTCAGCGGGAACCGGGTGGTTGGGGCATTTTCTTCATCAAGAAACTGATGGATCGCGTCCACTATACGCACGATGGCGCGCGCAACCGCCTGATGATGAGCAAGCGCGTCAGCGCTGGCCACAACGGCAGTGAGCCGTCCGTCGAGGGACGAGCCCAGCCCATTCGTCTGCAAGAGCTGCGCCCGAAAACCGTTCTCATTGCGCTCAGCGGCAAACTCGACTCCGTGCAGAGTCGTGAACTCGCGGTCGTGTTAGGGCAGGTGTTTGCGGATGGCAACCGCTGGCTGTTGCTGGATTTAGCCGAAGTCGATTACATCTCCAGCACGGGGTTTAAAACGCTCGTCAGCGCGTGGCAGCGGGCGCGCGCCGCCAAAGGCGATCTCATCCTCGTCACGCTGACCGCGCGTGTTCGGGAAGTCATGGAGATGATCGGCTTAAACCTGGTCTTCACCATTGCCGACTCCCCGGAACAAGCGCTTGCCCGTTTGAAGAAGTAAGCTGGCAGCTAGCTGCTGCGCCAACTGTTGATGTCGTCGAGATTCACCTCGCCGTAGGGCGGGGCGAAGTTCACGCACTCCACCGCTTGCTCGGGCAGATCAGTACGCGGCGCAATCAGCGGATCTTCCGGGCTGAAGTAATTCCAGGCGGCGCGCGAAATGCCTTCAATGAGCGGCCACGCCCGCGCATAGCTGAAGAAATCGGTGTTCTCCCACACAAATACGGCAATCACATAGTCACGACCGTTCGGCGGGAACACGATCCCCGCGTCGCCGTGCACGTTTTCCAGCCAGCCATTTTTGTGCGAGATCCGCGCATCTGCCGGAATGCCGCCTTGCAGCAGACGCTCCAGGTCGTTTGCGCTCATCAGTTCCAGCATCTGACGACACTCATTCTGCGTGAAACTGCCGTCGGGATACGCGGTAATCAAGCCCGATCCGTAGTTCGCGCAGTCGTAGATCATGCTGAACAGCGTGCCGAGGTCCTCAGTGGTCGTCTGGTTGAACGGATCCGCGCCCGTGTTGAAACTCTGATTGGGCGAAGTCGTCGGCGCTGGAATCGAGAATAACTGCTGATCGCCCCCTAGGAACAACGGCGCGGAGATGTAGCTGTTGCGGGCGCCGACATAGCGCGCGGTGTTCGTCACATCGGCGATACCCGCAGCGAGGCTCGTATCGGTTCCGCCGCCGATGATCTGCATGATGAGGTTCGATGAACTGTTATTGCTGCACAGGAGCGACTGTGCCATGAGATACGCCTCGTCGTCGCTCGGCGCGAACAGCAGGTTGCGGAAGTAGTCGATCAGGATCGACACCTTGACCGTGCTCGCGGCGGACACGGCCACATCACTCAGCAGGTTGACTTCCTCGCCCGTCTCCAAATCCATGACGAATACCGAGGCGATAGTCGACTGCCCGTCATAGACGAACCCTTCCGAATCGAGGTACGCGATGATCAACTGGCGCAGCGAATCGATGTTGGTGTTGCGGCCATCGGTGCTGTCAACCGGCAGCACGACCTGTCGATTAATCGGGTCGCGGAGCGCCGCATCAATCAGGGGCAGGGCAACATTTGTATCCAGCACATAGCCGGCATCGCCCGTCCGGAAGGTGAGCGTTTGGACGTCGTAGCTGCCTTCACCGGGCGGACGGTCGTAGCGCGTGGCAATGTCGCTAACAATCTGCCGCAGCAGTGCCTCCTGATAGTCCGCCGTTAGCGCCACGTTGACCTGGGTCTCTGATTCACTGCCCGCCAGATAATTGAAGAACTGCTGCCAGAAGGCGACTTCGCTGGCGCCGCCTGCCCGCGCTTCGGCGAGCATCGCCTCACGATTGGTTCGGAACCCGATTGAGGCCGGATCAAGCAGAATCGGGCTGTCCGCATACCACAGCGTGACCGGTTGAGCGTAGGCCTGTTCAATCCGATTAGCCGCATCGACGGCGGAGAGTCCGCCAATCGGGACGCCAGCCACCACTACTTCGTTTGAGAACCGTTCGGTTTGCTGACTGAAGCGGATGAGTTCGAGCAGCAGCAGCCCAAGTGCCGCGAAAATGAACAACCACGAAAACAGGGGAATTATCGGGAGGCGGCGCGTGCGCCGGCGCGTACCCAATCCACTGAGAGAAGTCATAACCCATACAGTTGAACTAAACCAACACCAGCATCTGAGTCTAGCCGACAACCGAGGCTCTGACAACCCGTCGTCAAGCTGCTGGCGAAAACGCGTGCCGATAAATGCGCTTGTGCTATACTTGATGGCGTGAACAGAGGATGCTTCCTTGATCTCAGTCGATTTTACGAGTCTATTCCTACGCCCTCCCGGTGATCTCCTCTACTATCTGATCGTGATGGCGATCAGTCAGGCGGCGCTTTTCATGTCGCTGGGGCAGCAGATGAAACGCCCGACGGCGCGTCCCTTCCGGCAGTACACCATCGCGCTTGGTGGTGTGGTGATCGCGTGGGCGCTGCTCTTAATTGGAGCGTTGTTCGCGCTGCTGACGCGCCAGCCTGCCGACTCGATTTTGCCACCCATGGAACGCATTGCGCAGCTCGTCGCGCTGGTACTGCTCGGTTGGGCTTTTTTGACCGCCGACCACGACCAGTGGGGCAGGGTGCCGAACTACGCGCTCTTGCTCTTGATCGGCGCGGCAGCGCTCGGCTACATCCTGACCGGGCTGGAATGGGCGGGTGACTATGCCACCACCGACTTCAACCTGAGTGGGTTTGGCGTCGCATGGACGTTCAACGCCGCAGTGATCGCAGCTTTGGGCACACTGCTTATGGTCGCCTACTATCGCCGCGTCGTCGATGTGCCGCTCAAGCTGGTGTTTTTCGTTCTGGTGCTCGTCGGCTATGTGGCAACCCTCGTGCAGATCACGCAGGGGACGATCATCGGCGATTACTCCGGACTGATCCGGTTGACGTTTGTCGGTGCGCTGCTCATCGTTCCGGTGCTGATCTACCGCACGATTCTGCTGCATCTCGAAGTTGAGATCGCGCAGAAGCCCGCGCCGTTGATCGTGCCCGCCGTGCGGATGGATAACCCTGAAGTCGCCCCGATTACGCCTGCGGATCGCGAATCTGCCCAGTTGATGCGCGCGCTCGGCATGATGCTGGAACGCACTACGCTCGATACTATTCCGGACCGCATTGTCACGTCTACGCTCACGGTGCTGCGGGCTGATATTGGCGCACTGCTGCGCATTCAAAGCGCAAATTACGCGGATATCGTGTGGGGCGTCGACAAGGTGCTCAACCGCTCGATTAGCGGCCTATCGATCAATTTGGAGACGCAGCCTACGCTCGTCAACGCGATTGAGCGCAAGCTTCAGCGTCCGCTGTACTCCGACCGCAACATCGAAGAACTGCACGATCTGTATACACGGTTCGATATTGAACCCATTGGCCCGACCTACTTCCAGCCGTTGGTCAGCGAAAAGGAACTGCTCGGCGTGCTCATCATCGGGCAGCCGTATTCCAGCCGTGAACTCACGCCGCAGGAAGTCGAACTGCTCAAGGGGATCGGCATTATCGCGGCGAATCTCTTGGCGCTCGGCGATGCCGCGCTGGATCTTCGCGCGCGTAATCAGGCGATTGGCACGCTCGTCGACAGCGATGTCGATGCGCTGCTCGATACCGACAAGAGCAAGCAGCTCACCGCTGAACTCGACGAAGCGCGGCGGCAGCTTACCGAAATGGCGCAGCAGGTCACTCGACTCAAGATCGAACTGGACGACGAGCGCAGCCGCGTGACCTCCGAACTTGGTGACTCCGATACCGGACGCACGATCACCCAGCGCTTGGAGGCGCTCAACGACGACCAGCAGCGCCTGACCGAAGAACGCGACCGTTTGGCGACTCGTTTGCGCGAAGCCGAAACCGCGCTGGCCGGGGCAACGTCGTCGGATCAGGAAATCATGTTCAGCAGCATGATCGATTTGCTGCGGCGCGAACGCGATCAACTGGTGACGCAGCGCGACCGCCTTCACGATCAACTGGCCGAACTCCGGCGCGGTGCGCCGATCCCGCACATGCTGCAGGAACTCATCGACAGTATGGGCACGGAAAAGTCGCGTCTGGAAGTCGAAAACGAGCGTCTATCCAGCAAGCTGACCGATATTGAGACGCAGTTGGTTGCGTTGGGCATTCAAGGCGGCACCGATGGCGTCGCGCAGTTGATCGCCCAGCTCTACGAACAGCGCTCAGCTTTGATCGCCAAGAGCGATGCCTTTAAGCGCGAACGTGATGCGCTGCTCCACGAGCGCGCGCAGCTTGAAGAGGCCATTCGCCGCGAAGAAGAACGCGAGAAGCGCCTCGAAGCGCTTTCAACCGAGGTGCAGCACTTGGCCGCCGACCGCGAAGCGATCACCCGCCAGCGGGATCGACTGCGCAGCGAACGTGATGAGGTAGCGCAGCGGCAGGAGTCGCTCAAAGAGCAGCAGGCGCGCCTTATGGCGGAAGTCGCGGGCTTCGAACAGGAACTCACCGAGGCGCACGAGCAACAGCGGAACCTGCGCAGCGAAATTCAAGGCTTGATGAACGAGCGCAGCTTCTACGTACGCGAACGTGACCGCCTGACAGCCGCACTCAAAACCGTCGAAAACGACCGCGATCAACTGCTGGCGCGTGTCGAAGGTGACCGCGAACGGCTGGAACACTTGGGTGTTGAAGGCGTTGGTACGCTGACCAAGATGATCGAAGAGCTCTCCGGTCAGCGCAGCGAACTCGAACGTCAGCTCAACGACATGCGCGTCGCGCTGGCGACCGCCGATGACCGCATCGAAATGCTGCAAATTCGCTCCAATGCGCAGAGTCTGCAGCCCGCCTATCGACCTGACAACCCGGATCTCATCCTTGGCATGGTGCAGGAACTGCGCACGCCCATGACCTCGATTGTCGGCTATGTTGATCTGCTCATGAACGAGTCGGCGGGCATTCTCGGCGAAATGCAGCGCAAGTTCCTGCAGCGCGTTTCGGCGAATGTCGTGCGCCTGACGTCAATGATCGAAGACCTGACACGCATCACGACGCTTGACGCCGGACGTTTCGTCCTCGTGCCGGATCGGGTGGACGTCGTCGAGGTGATCGAAGATGCCATTACCGCTGCTTCAACCACGCTGAGCGAGAAGGGCTTGATCGTCCATCTTGACCTTGAAGATGCTATGCCGCCCGCGCGTGCTGACGAAGAAGCCATCACGCAGATTGTCGGTCAACTGTTGACGAATGCGTATCTCGCGTCCCCGCCCGGCGGCGAAGTGTTCGTGAGTGCGCGGCGCGATACCCGACAGGCGCGCCGCGGCGTTGCTGATCGCGTGCTGGTGTCGATTGAAGATCGCGGGGGTGGGATTGCACCCGAGGATCAGAGCCGCGTATTTGCCCGCAAGTATAAAGCTGAAAACCCGCTAATTCAGGGGTTAGGCGATACGGGTGTCGGTTTGGCCATTGCCCGGGCGCTCGTCGAAGCGCACGGTGGCGAGATTTGGCTGGAAAGCCGAACCGGCATTGGCAGCGCTTTTAACTTCACACTTCCGCTCGAAATCCAACCGGAGGCTGAACGTGCGTCGGGACATCGGTAATGAGGTGATTGTAGCAATTGCCGCCGTGGGGGTCATCGCGTTCGCGGTGATCTTCGGCATCGTACTCACGATTTCCAATGGCGAACAAGGCTCAGCGACCGCTATTCCGCTGTCCGCCACGCGCCAGCCCACCGTGCGGTTCACCTTACCGCCCAGCGTCGCCACTGCGACTATTCCGGTGGCGACCGTCGTCGCGGAGAACCCGACAGCCATTCTCCCGGCGACCGTGTTGCCGAGCGCGACCGTGTTTGTGCCGCCTGCTTTAACTGCCGCACCCACGCTCACATTTCAACCGAGCAACACGTCGGTGCCGCCAACGGTCGCATCGACGGTCACCGTACCGCCAACGACCGTGCTCCAACCGCTCGCAGTTGCCAGCGCGACCAACACTGAGACGCTGACTGCGACAAATCCGGCGACGCTGGAACCGACCGCAACCGAAACGTCAACCGCGACGGATACGGCGACCATCGAACCGACCGCGACGGAAACTGCAACGGAGACGGCGACGCTGGAACCGACGGCGACCGAAACGTCCACCGCCACGGACACCGCCACCCTGGAACCAACCGCCACCGCGACGGATACAGCGACCATCGAACCGACCGCGACGGAAACGTCAACAGCAACGGAGACGGCGACGCTGCTCCCGAGCAAGACTCCCACATCGACCCCCACGGAAACCGAAACGGCGACGCTCGCAGCGACGGCAACGGAGACTGCGACGGAAACGGCGACGCTCGCAGCGACGGAAACGTCAACAGCAACGGAGACGGCGACGCCTGAACCAACGTTTACGGAAACGCCGAGCCTGACGCCGACGGAAACGCCGCTGCCGAGCGACACGCCCAGCCCGACGCCAACTGATACGGCGACGCTGGAACCGACGGCGACCTTCACGGAAACGCCAACTGAGACGTCTACGCCTGAACCGACGTTTACGGAGACGCCGAGCCTGACGCCGACGGAGACGCCCACCGAGACGCCGCTGCCAAGCGATACGCCCAGCCCGACACCGACCGACACGGCGACGCTGGAACCGACCGCGACCTTCACGGAAACGCCAACTGAGACGTCTACGCCTGAACCCACGTTCACGGAGACGCCGAGCTTGACGCCGACAGAGACACCCACCGAGACGCCACTGCCGAGTGACACGCCGAGCCCCACGCCAACGGACACGGCGACGCTGGAACCGACCGCGACATTCACGGAAACGCCAACTGAGACGTCTACGCCTGAACCCACGTTCACGGAGACGCCAAGCCTGACGCCGACGGAGACGCCCACCGAGACGCCCCTGCCGAGCGATACGCCGAGCCCCACGCCGACCGACACAGCGACACAGGAACCGACGGCGACCTTCACCGAAACGCCGAGTTTGACGCCGACGGCGACGTTCACCGAGACGCCGCTGCCGAGCCCAACGCCGACGGAGACGCCGACACTCGAACCGACACCCACGTTCACCGAAACACCGACGGAGACGCCGCTGCCTACCGAAACGCCACATCCGACGCGGACGCCGCGTCCGACGCAGGAGCCTACGTCTATTCCGGAGCCCATGACGCTCGATTGTCCGCTGCCGGAAGGG
This sequence comes from Anaerolineae bacterium, assembly GCA_041916315.1. Taxonomy (GTDB): domain Bacteria; phylum Chloroflexota; class Anaerolineae; order Aggregatilineales; family Phototrophicaceae; genus Flexifilum. The sequence continues at coordinate 8,481 of JAYRZU010000050.1, read as the reverse complement.
TGGGTGACCTATACCGTCACAGATACCGACACGCTGTTCGCGTTGGCCGCGGCAACTGGATCGTCGGTCAACGAGCTCATTGTCGGCAACTGCTTGAGCGGTGCGGAGACCCCGCTCCCGGGCATGACGATTGCGCTCCCGCGTCCGTTTGTCGAACCGGTCGCGGTTTATGCGCCCGTCGTTCCGGAAGCGCCGCCACCACAGGTCGGCTGCACCTTCCCCGGTTCAGTGATCACGTCGCCGCTCCCGGGTGAAGAACTCGATGGCCTTTTCAGCGTGATCGGTACGGCCAGTCAGGATAGCTTCGCTTACTATCGCATCGAAATTCGACCGGACGCCGCCCAGCTTTTTAATTTGTACACGCGTTCCGAGGTGCAAGTCTTCAATGGGACGCTGGCTGAGGTGAATACGCATCTGTTTGGCGATGGCTTACACTGGATTCGCCTGACTCTGGTGCAGCCAAATGGCGAATTCCCAACGCCGTGCGCCATCCCCGTCATATTCCGCTGACCACTGTTTACCCTGTGCTTCCCCGCTGACTCTACCGTCAGCGGGGATCATCCGTTACACTGGGGCGGCAAAACCGCACAGTGATGTGCTGCATTCTGGAGAGAGTCATGGCTGTAGAGAAACAAAGGCGGGGCAGCCGCATCGCGCGGTTGGTGTTTGCCCGCTTGCTTCCATTACTGCTGATCGTCGCGATTGCCGTGGTGTTGGTCGGTGTCGCGCAAAACTTGCTGCGCTATCTCGGCGAACAATCCGAGGCGACGAGCCGCCGCCCGGCCTATGCGGCAACTGCGACCGCGATTGCCGAAATCACGCCCGATGGCGATGTCAAACTCAACTTAGCGAAGCTGTTTGAACCGCCCGCGCAGGATATTACCTTTGCTACCAATACCCCGCAGGCGCTTGTCGAGCCGACTCTGCCGCCGACACCGGAGATCACCTCGACGCCGCGCCCGCTCCCCACGCTTTTCGTCTATCAGGGGCCGGATGTGGTGGAAGCGAACGGCACCGCCGTGCCCACGCCCGTCGAAGCGGTAGATCGGCATGGGATGGATTTGCTCAATATTGTGCTGTTGGGACATGACGGCGAACTGACCAATGACGGTTTCATCCGCACTGACACCATGATCATCGTGTCGATTAACCGGACGGCGGGCACGGTCTCCATGCTGAGTTTGCCGCGTGACCTCTTTGTCTACATCCCCGGTTGGACGATGCAGCGCCTGAACCTCGCCTACATTCACGGCGAATCGATTGGCTGGACGGGCGGTGGCTTTGGCCTGCTGCGCCAGACGATCTTCTACAACTTTGGCATCAATGTGCACTATTATGCGATGGTCAACCTGAGTGGCTTCCGCGCGGTGGTCGATGCGGTCGGCGGCGTCGATTTGGCGGTCGACTGCGCTATCGAAAACCTGCCGCTCATCGGCGCGGACGTGCCTGCGTCGGCGTACCGCTCAGATGAAGTTGGCAATTATGTGCTGCCCGTCGGTTACTATCACATGACGGGCGGCGAAGCGCTCTGGTATGCACGCTCCCGTGATAACAGCTCCGACTTCGACCGTGGTCGCCGTCAGCAGCAGGTGCTCCGCGCTGTGCTGCGCCGGGCACGGGAAGAAGGCTTGTTCAGCAATATCATTCCGCTGTGGAATGAGGGCAGCCAGTACGTCGAAACCAACCTCGCAATTGAAGATCTGCTTAGTCTCGTGCCGCTGGCGCTCAACATTGACTCTACGCGCATCGAGAGCTTCAACTTGCAGCGGCTGTATCACACCACACCGTGGACGACCGCCGATGGCGAAAACGTTCAGCTCCCGAACTATGAGCCAATCCGTCAGACGTTAGTTGACTTCTATAGCCCCGCGACCGACAGCCAGCTTGTCTCGGAAGGTTCGAGCATCCGCGTGTTTAACGGTACGGCCAACGCCGACTGGGATCGCGTCGCGGCGGAACGGTTGGCATGGGATGGCTTCAATCCAACCGCAGCGGGCGCGGCAGATACAACGGACTACTCCGAGACTGTTCTCATCGATTACACGGGGCGCACCAAGGGCAGCAGCCTCGAACAGATCGCGCATACGCTCAATGTGCGTCCGGAGAATATTCGCTTGGAGCCGAACGCCAACCGCGAGTACGACTTCGACGTGATTCTCGGCAGCAATTACAACTCGTGCACTGTCGCTGGGGTTCTCCCCGTCGGCGGCTGAGCGTACTACACGGACGATCCCCATGAAAAGGACGAGGTTTGCCTCGTCCTTTTTTACCATCAACTATGAACTCACAACTGCAAACGCTATGCTACCAGCGGTGATGAATCAGCGGTCGAATCAGCTCATCGTAGACGCGCTGCACTTCCTCCATCGCGTCCGGCGTGAGCGCTGGCAAATCTGATGCGGCGGCGTTGCTCTCGACTTGTGCGGGGTTCTTCGCGCCGGGGATCGCGCACGAGACCGCGTCGAACATGAGAATCCAGCGCAGCGCGTAGGCGGCGAGACTCACGCCCGCGGGGAGCAGCGCCTTGTAGCGCTCGACTGCGGCCAGAGCGGTGTCATAGTCCACGCCGGAGAAGGTTTCGCCCACATCAAAGGCTTCGCCGTGGCGGTTGAAATTGCGGTGATCATCGGCGGCGAACTGTGTCTGCTTGCTCATCTTCCCGGTGAGCATGCCGCTCGCCAGCGGTACGCGCGCCAATATCCCGACTTTGCGCCGCTGGGTTTCGCTGAAGAACAGCTCCGACGGGCGCAGGCGCATCATGTTGAAAATGATCTGCACGCTCTGCACGTTCGGGTACTCAATAGCCTTGAGCGCCTCTTCGACGCGTTCCACGCTCACGCCGTAGTAGCGGATTTTCCCCGCCTGCACGAGATCATCCAGAATGCCGAAGACTTCGGCATGATAGTACAGGTCAGTCGGTGGGCAGTGCAACTGCACGAGGTCAAGCGTTTCGACTTCGAGATTCTTTAAGCTGCGCTCGATCCACTGGGTCAGGTTTTCGCGCGTGTAACCCGCGACCGTTTGCTGGGGCAGGCGGCGACCCGCCTTTGTGATGACGTAGAACGGTTCGCTGCGTTCTTTGCGCAGCCGCGCGATCAACTGCTCACTGTGACCATCGCCATACACGTCGGCGGTGTCAAACAGGTTGATGCCCACATCCAGTGACTTATGCAGCGCCGCCATGGAATCATCGTCATTTACCGAGCCCCACGCCGACCCGATAGCCCACGCGCCAAAACTGATATCCGAGACCTTCCACCCGGTTCGTCCAAAATCACGATACTGCATAACAGTGTTTCTCCTTAAGCGATGCGGGAACAGCGAAACGGACTCCCGTATTGAAGTTTCCATAGTATTGTGCCGATTTCTCGCTCAACTTTCCACTTTCTGATTTTCGCTTTCGCGTAGGATTGGCTACAATGAAAGTAAATTGGTTTCTTTTGACTCCGTTTTCTGTCTGTTTGTCAGAGTCAGCGCTTAAGAAAGTTGTGCCCACATGTCTGACCCGATGTTTGTTGAAGAAAGACGCCGCATTATTCTCGAACAGCTCAAACAGCACGGGCGGGTCTCCGTCAAAGCCTTGAGCGAGCTCATGAATGTCAGCGCCGTGACCATCCGTCAAGACTTGCGCGCTCTGGAAGACAGCGGCTTGCTGGAACGCACGTATGGCGGGGCGGTCAGCCGGGAGAGCAGCACGATTCCGCCCGAACTCTCGTTTCACGTCCGCTTGGCGAAGCGGCGTGCCGAAAAGGTCGCGATTGCGACGGCAGCGGCAGAACTGCTGGAGGATGGGTGCAGCGTCGCGCTCGACGCCAGTACGACGGCCTACGCGCTCATCCCGTACGTCAAAAATCTCAAGAAAGTCACCGTCATCACCAACAGCTTGTTGATCGCGCAGAACTTCCTCGACAGTCCGCAGATACAAGTGTTAGTCTCCGGCGGACGTCTGCGCCGCGACTCGATCTCGACGGTGGGGCGACCGGATGGGCTGCCGGACATCAACCTGAATATTGGCTTTTTTGGCACACGCGGCATCTCCTTGATTGGCGGCTGTACGGAGATCGATCCGGATGAAGTGGCGATGAAGAGCGCCATGATCGGTCGATGTGTGCACACAGTTATTCTGGCGGATGGCTCAAAGTGGGGGCAGGTCGCTCCGTATACCTTCCTCAAACCTGAAAAAACACTCCATATCATCAGCACGCAAGACGCGCCGCTCGATCAGGTGGAGGCGTTCCGTCACGGCGGGACGCGCGTAGATCTCGTACCGGTTGAATGAACAAAGGATTGTTAGGCACATGACACACTTAGTCGCCGTCGATTTGGGCGCGGAGTCGGGGCGCGTGGCTAAAGTCACGTATTCTGGGACGTCCCTCACGATGGAAGTGGCGCACCGTTTTCCGAATATTCAGGTGGAAGTCGGCAAGACGCTCTACTGGGACACGTTTCGCCTGTGGCACGAAATCAAGTCGGGCATTGAACTGATCAAGGATGGCGCGCGCTCCATTGGCGTCGATACCTGGGGCGTCGACTTTGCGCTGCTCGATCGCGACGGCAATCTGCTCGGCAACCCGGTGTGCTACCGCGACAGTCGCACCGATGGCGCGATGGAATGGACGTTCAAACGCGTGCCCCGGCGCGAGATTTTCGAGCGTACGGGTAGTCAGTTCTTGCAGCTCAATACGCTGTACCAGCTTGCCAGCCTGCTGCGCGCCAACAGTCCGTTACTGGAAGTCGCCGCGACCTATCTCGGTTTCCCTGACTTGATCAACTATTGGCTGACGGGCGTCAAGGCGTGTGAATTTACCCATGCGACAACGACCCAGTTCTACAATCCGCGCGCGCGGGATTGGGATCGCCAACTGCTCGGCGCGGTCGGCCTCCCCACCGACATCTACCCACAAATTGTCCAACCGGGCACACGCCTCGGCGACTACCGCGGCATCCCCGTGATCGCGCCGCCGACGCATGACACGGGTTCGGCGGTCATCGCGGTGCCGACAACCACGCGCAACTTCGCGTATATCAGCAGCGGCACGTGGAGCCTGATTGGGCTGGAGATCGATTCGCCGATCATCAACGACGCCGCCTACGAGGCGAATGTCACCAACGAAGGCGGTGCCGAAGGTAAGCTGCGCTTCCTGAAGAATATTATGGGCTTGTGGCTGGTGCAGCAGTCGCGTGCGGCGTGGCGGGCTGAAGGTGCCGACTATAGTTACGATCAACTAGCGACGATGGCGACCGACGCGCCGCCGTTCCTCTCGTTCATTGATCCGGACGATCCGTCGTTCTTCCCCCCTGGCGACATGCCCGCGCGCATCCGCGAGTTCTGTACGCGCACGGGACAGGTTGTGCCAGAGACCCCCGGCGCGGTTCTGCGCGTAATCTACGAGAGCCTTGCGCTGCGCTACCGGGAAGCGCTCGACAAGATGATCGCGTTGTCCGGGCAAACTGTCGACCGCATGCACATCATTGGCGGCGGGTCGCAGAACGCTGTCCTCTGCCAGATGACCGCTGACGCTATCGGTCGCCCGGTGTATGCGGGGCCAGTCGAGGCGACGGTGTTGGGCAATGCCATTGTGCAATTGATTGCGTTGGGTGAGCTGAAAAGCGTCGCTGATGGTCGTGCGCTGCTCAGCCAGCAATCCGATATCAAAGTGTATGAGCCGAAGAATACCGCTGCGTGGGATGCTGCCTTCGCGCAGTTTAAAGGACTGGGACAAACCTCGTGACGACCTCGACACCCCTTGAGCAGATTTTCAACCTGACCCGCACCTTGGGGCAGCCACAGAACGAATATGTCATCATCGGCGAAGGTAACACTTCGTATCGCATCGATCAGGATACGTTCCTGATCAAAGCGAGCGGGCAGGGCATGAGCGCGATTGACGTCAACGGTTTTGTCGCCGTGCGCTTCGACCCGATTCTTGCGCTCTTCGATCGGCAAGACGCTGATCGCACCACGCTGCAGCAGGCGATGATCGACGCCAAAGTCGATGCGTCGGCACCGGGGCGTCCGTCAGTCGAAGTGACGTTCCACGCGATGCTGCTGCATGGCTGCGATGTGAAGTGCATTGCGCACACCCATCCCGTCGCGGTGAATGGTATTCTGTGTTCCACGCGCGCCCGTCAATTTGCTGACAATCGGCTATTTCCCGATGAAGCGGTGTTGTGCGGGCCGCGCTCGGTGTTCGTACCGTACGTTGATCCGGGTCTGCCGCTGGCGGTTGCCATTCGCGACGAAGTGCGCCGCTACATGGACGAGATGGGCGAAGCACCGAAGGTGATCTTGCTGCAGAATCATGGATTAATCGCGCTCGGGCAAACGCCAACTGAAGCGCTGAACATCACGGCGATGGCCGTCAAAGCGGCGAAGATCTTCACAGGAGCGTGCGCGGTCAGCGAACCGGTGTTCATGTCGCCAGAGGACATCAAACACATTTACTTCCGCCCTGATGAAATCTACCGCCGCAAGATGTTTGTGGGGTGAAAGACATTGACAGTGAACCGTTGTCCGTAAGGACAATCAGGTCATCGTTATCTACATAGTCCGCGCTGCGCAGAGTATGGGGGTTCGCACAAATAAATAGACAGTTCACAGTCAAAGCTCGCCGACTGTGAACTGTCCACTGTGAACTGGAAACTAATCCTTGCTGGTGGGGTCGAACGCGTCGCGGACGCCGTCGCCGATCACATACAGGCACAGCACCGTAATGAAGATCATCAAGCCGGGGAAGATCACCAGATGCACGCCGCGCGTGAAGAAGGTCTGCGCGCCAGTGAGCATATTCCCCCAACTCGGCGTCGGCGGCTTGATGCCCAGACCGAGGAAGCTAAGCGCCGCTTCGGAGAGGATGAGCGCGCCGATGTCGATCGCCAGCGAAATCACGATGATCGAGAACAGGTTCGGCAGGATGTGAATGAACATGATGCGCAGCGGCGACGCGCCGATCGCACGCGCGCTGACGATGTATTCGCGTTCACGGAGCGACAGCGTTTCGCCGCGCACCAGCCGGGTTGTGCCTGTCCACCCGAGCAGACCGAGCACGAGGATCAGCGTGGTCGGCGATGGTTGCAGCACCGCTGCGACGATCAGCAGCAGGAAGAGCGACGGGATCGAGTTCAGTGTTGAAATGATCCAGTTGATGAAGTCATCGATCGGTCCGCCGTAAAATCCGGTGATGATGCCGAGCGTCACGCCGATGGAAATCGAGACGATGGCTGCGAGGAAGCCCACCGCCAGAGAAACTTGTCCGCCGTACAGCAAACGCGCGAAATGGTCGCGACCGAGATCATCCGTGCCGAGCAGGTGATTGCCTGCCCCTAGTGGCAGGAAGGTGCGCGACGCGTCGGTTTGCGTATAGCTGACATCCAGCGCTCGGCTGATGAGGGGCGCTGAAAAGGACATGATCGCCATGAGCGCGACGATGGCTAGCGCCGTCAAAGTGAGCTTATCGCGGCGCAGGCGGCGCAGCGCCAACTGTGTCAGCGAAATACCTACGCGCTTTTCTTCTTTTTCGACCGAGAGTTTTGCGACCGAAGATTGGGCTGTCATGGTAAGTCTCCTATCACTAACTCACTAGTCGAAGCGGATGCGCGGGTCAATTACCGCGTATAGAATGTCCGAGAGGATGTAGCCGAAAATCGTGGCCGCGGCGCCGACAATGACCACCGTCATGACGATCGGGAAATCCTGCGCGATCACGGCCTGCACCGCAAAGCGTCCCAGACCTGGCCAGGAGAAAATCGTTTCAGTGATCGCCGCACCGCTTAACAGGCCGGTGATCTGCGGGCCGAGGAACGTCGCCAGCGGGATCAACGCGTTACGCGCACCGTGCTTAAACCACACGTTCCGGCTCGACAAACCCTTCGACAATGCCGTACGCATGTAATCCTGCGACATGACGTCCAGCATGGACGCCCGCATATAGCGCGAATAGATGGCAATCGTCCCGGTCGCCAGAATGAAGGTCGGCAGGACGAGAAACTGCCAGCGATCCCAAATTGGCGGGATGCCACCCGTCAGCGTGGTTGGCGTTCGACCGCCCATCGGCAGTACGCCAAGCCACGAGCCGAAAATCAGCAGCAGGATGAGGCCGAGCCAGAAGATGGGAATCGCGTTGAACACCACTGCGAGCACGCGGGTGATGTTGTCGAACCATTTGCCTTTGTAGACGGCGGCGAGAATACCGATCGGCACGCCGATGACGAGGCCGAACAGCAGACTGGAAATACCGAGTTCCAGAGTCGCGCCGACTTTTTCACCGAGCATCTGAATTACGGGCCGGCGATAGAAGAAGGAATCGCCAAAGTCGCCGCGCAGAATCCCCCGGTTCTGACCGGGAGGTTCCGGTTCGCCGTCATTGTCGACATCGAGCGCGAGCAAGAAGCTGCGGTCGGCGATACCGTCACCATCGGAGTCCCAGCGCATCCAGTCATCACCCAGCAGCCAGCGCAGGTATTGCACTGGCAGCGGGTCGT